>JAACDF010000099.1 GCA_009937065.1 Gammaproteobacteria bacterium
GATGGCATTGAGGGCGCCATTTGCGATTTCAACAACACGCCTGATTACAGGTATGCCTCATGTGATGGCATAGCGGAGAACAGCTGCTCTTGGACACAGTGCCAGCAAGACGATATTGCGTTCACTGTCGCGCTGCTTGAGCACGTTAGCAACCGAATGTGCGTGGATACAGATAACGTCTTCGCCAGCGGTGGTTCAAACGGCGGCATGTTTACCTGGGAATTGGGACAGAGCCCTGTGACGGCGCCGTTATTCAGAGCGATAGCACCGATCATAGGCTTGCCACACCGGGGCTATCTGGATGGGAAAGGTAAGAACGAGGATATGCCCGTGCTGCTCATTACTGGTCTAAATGATCCCACCGTGCCACCCGGCGACTGGGAAGATGAAAATTTCACCACCACTAGCGATGGCGAGTCCTATTACTACACCGGAGCCACTGCGATTATGCAGAGTTGGGCTCAGTCACATGGCTGTGATGTGGCGAATGGCGCTGTTGTGTTTGATACCGGCACTAATGAAACCGAATGCCGCAGCTATTGCTCTAGTGACGCTGACTGGCCTCGAGTTTTGGATTGTCGCTCTGATATGGGGCATACCTACCAGTTCAGCTGGTCCTGGCCACTCATCTTAGAATTTTTCAGCGCGCATTCTATTTAGGGCTTGAAGCGGCATGAGCGCAGAGGTTTCATCAGTGCATAAAGCAGAGGTCTTTGATGATGAAGTCTGCGCCTAGCATTAACCTTATTAATTTGGATGACCACGATGAGCCCGTCACTCAGGCCCTTGAGCTGGCCCTGACGGAAACAGGGTTTGTAATGATTCAGGGGCACGGCATCTCAGAAACGCTGATTGCAAAAATGAGAAGCGTTTTGGAACGCTACTTTGCTCGTCCGCTGGAAGCCAAAATGCAGGAATGCATAACGCCAGACAACTATCGCGGATACATTCCGCTCGGCTTTTTCTCACCCAACACCGGGAGCAACATCCCCGACCAATACGAGGGCTACAAGCTTCATAAGGAAACGTCGTTAGATAATCCAATTCGCCAGCAATGTGATCTATACGGCCCAAACAAGTGGCCGGCAGAGCCCGCCGATATGTCTGAGGTCATTACCGAATTTTGGCGAGCCTGTGATGCTACTGGAAGATACTTACTCAGGCTGATCAGCCGAATTATGGGTGTTAATGAAACTGCGTTTTTGAGTCTCTTCGATGACCCTCTCACCAATATGACGCTGCTGCATTATCCCCCGCAGCCCAAGCCATACACTGGCTTTGGTATTCACCCTCACAAAGACACCGATGCCCTTACAATACTCTTCCCCGACCCAGTTGGCGGTTTGTGGCTGCAGCCTCGTGCGAATGAGGACTGGATAGAAGTGATCGCGCCACCCAATACTATGGTTGTCAACATTGGTGACTTACTCGAGCTTTGGTCCGGTGGCTACTTTGTTTCAACACCACACAAAGTCGTCAATGCCTCGGGGAAGCAGCGCTACAGCTTCCCCTTCTTCATGGTGCCTCGGCACGATGTTGTTGTGGAGCCACTCATAAAGTGCCAGCAGGGGTTTAGCCGACAGCCGGTACCGGTCGGAACTGTCTCAAGGGAGGTATGGCGCACCAACTGGCAGCAGGCGTCGCCTTCCGATTCAGAGTTCGATTTAGGAACACTTTCAGACTAAGGGCAAATGCCGCTTAATCTAACTTTGGAGCCCTTAAATCAGCGTTAATCGTAAAATCGAGACGCGTGTGATGTTGGCAATGAATGCAAGACGGCTCACCTCAGACCTGTGAGTTTCAAATTTCATTTCCGCTATGAAAGCAGGGCCGGTCACCCAGCCCTGCACCATCAATTAACCTCGTTCAAGCATCGACGTTTGAACGAATTAGATAGCCATCCCAAGCCTGGGGATCCTGACAGGTCGCTACTTCACCTAGAGATTCCATTACCGCCTGGCCCTCTTCTGAGGCCGCAAATGCAGCAGAGGATTCGCTCGCCTCTTCAGCAGTTTGCCAGTAATTGATCCAGTTAAAGTCGAAGGGGCCCGATACTCTCTCCTCAAAGTCAGGCGCGCCGATCATGAACCAATAACTCGACTCTGGATTCATCTCAGCACCCGCCGCTAGCAGCGGTAGGTATGTACCCATCACAACACCCCGCAAGTCCTGAGGAGTCTTCCCTTCGTTAAAAGAGCAGAAGGTATTATTCAGGTAATAGGGACCTGGCTCACCGGTGAAGCTTGCGGGCATAGGTTGCGGGATATAGGCATTGAAACCAAATCGATTAACCCCCACCTCATTGCCGCATTCCAGTACTGAGGCATAAGTTGCTTCATGTGCCTGACCTGCTTCCGAGGCAGCATAAGCCTGCCATCCAGCCGCACTATCATCTTTTGAGTTCCATCTAAGCACCCAAAGACCGTCAAAGTCTTCATATTCTCCATCCGCAGGTATGTATCCAAATGCCGCTAGGGCAGGTGCATCCAAACTGTCGATTACCGCATTCCAATTGGCGGTTAGCTCGGCAAATTTTTCTTGTGAAAAATCTTCGCCTTGATTGCACCAAAGATACTCATAGTAAGCATCAGGTCCATCGACAGCTGCAGTCTCGGTCGCCTCCGGAGCGACTACCACTGGAGCGGCGATATCTGCTTCGTCTTGTTTAGAGCAACCCGTACCGATTAGCAGTATTGCCACAAAAAATATGATATTTCTCATCGTACTCTCCTCGTTTTAAGCCTAGTTATTATCCAAACCTACGATTCATTTAGGCACCCGATTGTGAAATTAAAGTGACACAGACCCAGTTTCTATTAAAACGCTATGACAGTGCCCGTCAAAACTACCGCAGTACCTTCTATACAAGATCTTCGACAACAGCCTCATGGACATCTAATTCGAGCTAATCAGCCGGGATCGGCGCGCCCTCTTTGAGCACCTGCAAACTGAAATTGGACTCCACGTTCTTAACGCCCGGAATCTTAAGAATTCGTTTCATGACGAGGTCGGAAAAGTGGTCCATACTTTTCGCCACTGCCTTCAACAGATAATCATGGGCGCCTGCCATCGCATGGCACTCAACGATAAACTCCTCCGTGGCGACAGCATCAAAAAAATCTTGCAGCGTCTGATCGTCCTGACTATCCACTGTTACTAAAATGAACGCCGTCACCTGTAGCCCCAACTTACGTCGATCGACCTTTGCGCCGTATCCCGTAATGACACCAGCTTCTTCAAGCGCCTTCACCCGTCGGTAACACGGAGACTCAGAGATCCCAATTTGCTCTGCCAACTCAACATTAGAGATGCGACCTTGGGCTTGGAGCACCCTGATGAGGCTTTTCTCCTGCTTATCTAAATTCATGGGCGTATATTTTCTCTTTTAAGTTAATAATGGGAGAAATTATCTTTTTTTAGGGCTTTTTCCAATCAATTAGGTGAATTTCTCCTGAGTGCTTTTTGTAACCTCATGCTTGCGATAGTGCTTAGTAAGAGGGGAAAACCGTGGCTGACTTGTTTGACAACCCCATGGGGCTGGACGGGTTTGAATTTGTCGAGTACTCGGCAACTGATCGAGGACTGCTCGAGCCTGTATTTGAGATGATGGGGTTCAGGCATGTGGCGAATCATCGATCGAAAGATGTCGCGCTCTGGCGTCAGGGTGACATCAATTTCATTATCAATTATGAGCAGGAGTCGCCCGCCTACTTCTATGCCATGGAGCATGGCCCGTCAGCCTGCGGCATGGCATTTCGAGTACAGGATGCCAAAACAGCCTACACACGTGCATTAGAACTCGGGGCGCAACCCATTGATGTGCAAACAGGTCCCATGGAGCTGAAACTACCCGCCATCAAGGGCATTGGCGGCGCACTGCTGTATCTCATCGATCGCTACGAAGCGGGCGCTTCAATCTATGACATCGACTTTGAATACTTACCTGGCGTCGACCCATACCCCAGGGGCTGTGGCTTCAAAGTCATCGATCACCTCACACACAACGTTTACCGGGGTCGGATGGATTACTGGGCTAATTTCTATGAGCGCCTGTTTAACTTTCGAGAAATCCGGTACTTCGACATTAAAGGTGAATACACAGGGTTAAAATCGAAGGCCCTTACCGCACCCGATGGCAAAATTCGCATACCGCTTAATGAAGAGGGTGGTACTGGCGGCCAGATTGAGGAGTATCTGATTAAGTACAACGGTGAGGGCATCCAGCATATTGCCTTCTCGTGTGACGATCTCTTTGACTGCTGGGACAAATTGAAAGCAAAAGGGGTTCCGTTTATGACGGCGCCCCCCGACACCTATTACGAAATGCTCGAGGAACGACTACCCGGCCATGGCGAATCGGTAGACGCGCTGCAGTCTCGCGGCATCTTATTAGATGGCACGACCAGCGATGATGAGCCGCGCCTACTCCTGCAGATTTTCTCTGAGACCCTGATTGGCCCCATCTTTTTTGAGTTTATCCAGCGCAAAGAAGACGAAGGGTTTGGAGAGGGGAATTTCCAGGCACTGTTCGAGTCAATGGAGCGTGATCAAATGCGCCGAGGCGCCTTGAGTGCCGGGCAGTAACGACAAAGAAGGGGCGCACTATGGACATTAAGCGAATCCATCATGTGGCTTATCGTTGCAACGACGCCAAAGAGACGGTTGAGTTTTATCAACGCGTACTGGGCATGGATTTCCAATTAGCCATTGCAGAGAACGAGGTGCCTTCGACAAAGGCACCTGACCCATACATGCATGTGTTTCTGGATGCAGGCATGGGTAATGTTTTGGCGTTTTTCGAGTTGCCCAATTCACCTCAAATGGGGGTTGATCCCAATACTCCTAACTGGGTTCAGCACATTGCCTTCGAAGTCGAGACTTTTGAGCACTTGATGAGAGCAAAAGCCAAAATTGAGGCCGAGGGCGTCGAGGTCTTGGGGCCAACCAATCACGGCATTTTCCAATCGATCTACTTCCGAGATCCCAATGGCCACCGGCTTGAACTTGCGGTGAACACACAAACACCTGAGGAGATGACAGAGCTTCGCCGCGTGGCCCCAGAAATGCTCGACGAGTGGCATCAAACCCGCCAAGCACCGCGTCATGCTGCCTGGCTTCACAAAAAAGAATTTAATCCGGAGACTGTATGAAACTGGCGAGCTTAAAATCGGGGCGAGATGGACGCTTAATCGTCGTTTCGAAAGACCTGTCTCGAGCGGTGGAAGCGACACCCATTGCGGCAACACTGCAGGCGGCTCTGGACGACTGGAACACCGCATCGACGGAACTCGTAAAACTCTACCACGAACTCAACGCTGGAGCCGTTGCCCACAGCTTTGAGTTTGATGCTACACAGTGCGATGCCGCACTGCCGAGGGCCTATCACTGGGCCGATGGCAGCGCGTACGTCACGCACGTCGAGTTGGTCAGAAAGGCCCGCGGCGCTGAGTTACCCGAATCATTCTGGTCCGACCCCCTGGTCTATATGGGCGCTTCAGATGCCTTTTTAGGTCCGACTGATGATGTCCCGGTCGAGCGTGAAGCCTGGGGAATCGATTTCGAAGCCGAAGTCATTGTCATCACTGACGATGTACCCGCTGGTATTTCACCCGAGCAGGCAGCGAAACACATTCAACTGATAGGACTGGTCAATGATGTCTCGCTGCGTAATCTGATTCCCGGAGAGCTTGGCAAACAGTTTGGTTTTTATCAGTCGAAACCCTGGACAAGTTTCAGTCCGGTCGTTGTCACTCCCGATGAGTTGGGCGAGGCCTGGGACGGGGCAAAAGTACATTTACCCCTACGCGCCACCCTGAACGGCACCTTAGTGGGCGCACCAAATGCCGGCGTGGACATGACCTTCGACTTTTGCACATTGATTGCTCACTGCGCAAAATCACGCGACCTCATGACAGGCACCGTTATTGGTTCAGGCACGGTCTCCAACGTGGGTAGCGAGCACGGCTCCTGTTGCCTCGCTGAGGTCCGCTGCCTCGAGACTATAGCCGACGGAGCCCCACACACACCCTTTATGTCATTTGGTGATCGCATCGAAATCGAGATGCTTGATGATGACGGGCTGTCGATTTTCGGAAAAATCGACCAGCGCGTAGTGCAATACCAGCCACCGATTGACTAAGACATGCAGCTTTACTCCTACTTCAGGTCCTCAGCGGCCTATCGCCTCAGAATCGCGCTCGAACTTAAAGGTCTCGACTACGACTATTCGGCAGTCAACCTTCTTAAATCTGAGCAAGCAGAAGATCACTACCGGCCCTTAAATCCCATTGGGCTGGTTCCCGCACTGCAGCTCGACTCCCATGACGTGCTCAGCCAATCGGTTGCCATTCTCGAGTGGCTTGAGGAGCAATACCCGAGCCCAGCTTTGTTGCCGACTGATGCGATGGCTCGCGCCAGAGTGCGTGCGTTCGTCAACGTGATTGCCTGCGATATTCACCCAATCTGCAATCTATCCGTTACCCAATATCTGAAAAGCGAGTTTGGCGCAGATCAGAGCGCCGTTCTGAACTGGTACCGCCGCTGGATGTCTCGTGGCTTTGGGGCGCTCGAGACACTCGCCACTGCGACACAAGGCGCATTTTGCATGGGCGAGTCTGTATCGTTAGCCGATGTCTGTCTGATCCCTCAGCTCTACAATGCCAACCGGTTTGGCATCGAACTCGAACCCTACCCCACGCTAACCGCCATCAACACGCATTGCCTGACACTGGAGGCTTTCCAGAGGGCGGCACCTGAGCAGCAACCGGATTCCCCAGAAGGCCATGCTCGCGTCAATGATCGTCAGTCGAAACTCCATCGAGACGGTCAGTGACATGACACAGCAAGCGTTGATCGACAGCCTGCCACAGCACCTTCGCCCATTTGTGAAGCGCCAGAACTACGAGCAATACACACCTCAGGATCATGCCGCTTGGCGCTTCATTATGTCGGAGCTCACAGATCAGTTAGCCGAAAGTGCACACCCCGTGTATTTGGAAGGACTGGCCAGGACCGGTATATCCCTCGATCACATACCGTCTATCGAGGAAATGAACGACTGCCTGCGCGACTTGGATTGGCGTGCTGTCGTGGTGGATGGCTTCATCCCTCCCGCTATTTTTATGGAATTTCAGGCACTCAAGATTCTGGTCATTGCACTGGACATGCGCAGTGCTGATCATCTCTTGTACACACCTGCCCCCGACATTGTGCATGAGTCTGCGGGGCACGCGCCGTTTATTGTAGATATCGATTACGCAGAGTTTCTTCAGCGTTTCGGTGAAGTGGGTATGAAAGCTATTTCGACCAAAGCGGACTTGGAGCAATACGAGGTCATACGCCAGCTGTCCATTCTAAAGGCATGCCCTGATAGTAAAGACGAGGACATTGCTAAAACCGAACAGATTTTGAAGGATCTGCGTGAGCGCGATGACACACCTTCTGAAGCAGCCCTGTTAACCCGGCTTCACTGGTGGACGGTTGAGTACGGACTGGTTGGGTCAATAGAAGACTACAAGATCTTTGGCGCCGGACTGCTTTCATCACTCGGGGAGAGCCGACGCTGCGTCGATGACCGCCGTGTGCGAAAGATACCCCTAACCGTTAACGCCGTTAACACACCATACGATATCACCACTGAGCAACCACAACTGTTTGTCACGAAGAGCTGCAAACACCTGACACAGGTTCTTGAGGAGTTTGCGGCCTCCATGTGCTTTGTGAAAGGTGGTGCAGAGTCGGTACAAAAAGCCATCGGGGCCGAGAGTGTGTGTACCGCAGTTTACGACTCGGGCTTGCAAGTGAGTGGGCGCTTCAGCGAGGTGCTCTGTGACGTCGTTGGCAACGCTACCTACATACGAACGGAGGGACCCACTCAGCTCGCGTACAAGGATAAGGAGCTTTTCGAGCATGGTGTCGACACCCACGCTCAAGGTTTCGGATCGCCTGTGGGTCGTCTCAAGGACTTTCACCGGTGTCTATCGGAATACTCGGTGGATGAACTCAAAACCCACGGCATCCGCGTGGGTGAAAGGGTTGATCTCGCGTACCTTTCCGGCATTACCGTTAGCGGAATACTTAGGGAAATCGTTCGCCATGATCACCGTAACCTTCTGCTGTCCTTTGATGACTGCTCGGTGACTGATCTTGAGGGACAGGTCCTGTTTTCACCCGACTGGGGCGTCTACGATCTCGCAGTAGGCTCCACGATTGCGTCGGTATTCGGCGGCGTGGCTGATAGAGAGAAACTCCAGCTCTTCCGGCCTACTCCAAGCGGTACTGCAACAAACCTCAGGGTTGATGAGAATCTTATGAAGGCCTATAGCGCCGTTGCTGACTTAAACACCCGGGCGAAACCTGTCGACGTCGACGAGCTTGCCCCTGAGCTTACAAACATACTTAGCAAATATCCCAATGACTGGCTCATTCGCTCAGAGTTACTGAAAGCTGCCGCACCGGGCCTGAAGACATCATTGAACGAGCAGCTGCGGGCTATCATCGAACGCTCCCCTGACACTGAAGCGATCATCCAGAGGGTCCTCCACCACTAAAACAAGATACCGTCTGACACCCTCCCCATCTCTACAGCATGGATAGGAGCAACACGCTTGTACCAGCGACGAGTGCACTGGATGCCTTCAGCAGTAAGTCATTAAATCTCTGTCAGCTAAAAAATCGATACGCAAGTGATATTAGCGACGGATACGTTAACAAGGCTAGCAGCACGCGGCTGACTTTGAGTCAACTGATCTTAAGTGTCTCGCTTAAGCCCAAGGGCCTTTAACAACTTATAGCGAATGGTCGGCAGGATGACCTTACGACCCACTTTCGACCACTGAACAACCCCCGTTTGAAATGACGCTTTAGCAAAAAGCTTTTCGGCGTAAGCCGAAATGATGGAGTCGTCCTTCCACAACAGCGGTTGAAGCCCCACCCACTGCAAGCGATACAAGACCGCACCCCACTGAACATCAGCGAGACTAAAGGCATCGCTCGCAAGCCATCCGCCATCGGCAAACTGCCCTGACGCTAATTGGTGCGCTAGGTCTTCGAGTTCAACTCTCGTGGAGTCGACAATGGCAGACATCTGACCCGGCGCAACCATTGCCTCTTTTGTCGCCTCAATAACTGCGCGCTTCTTTTCATAGGCCGCCTTCAGTGTGGGATCTTTTTTATAGGTCTCAATCAATCCGGATAACAGGTCGACTTTGTCTTGGTGGGAGCGCCCGCTGTCAGAAGCGTTCCCGATTGGAAAGGGCTTTTTGACCCCGTCGATATGGCCGTACGTCAGCGCCTCAATAAACAAGCCGGCAGCCTTATCAACCCAGTAGTTAACGAGCGCTTTTTCCTCCTCAGAGGTCTCAAAGCATTGATTGGCAGTGCCGAAACGGGTGGCGAGAAGGTCGAGAATGTTGATGGTATCGGTGGTGACCTTGCCATCGATGACCAAGGTCGGTACGACGCATCGAGAATTAATCCGCACATAGCTGGGTGAAAACTGCTGGTGGCCGGGTAGCAAGATGGGGTGCGACTGCCATCCAATCCCTAACTCGTCGAGACCCTGACGGACCTTTTGGGAATCGAGGGACAGCGGGAAGTGGTAGAGATGAATACCTTGTTGCGGCGCCCACTGATTCGGGACCTCGGTGAGAGGCGTATCAACCAGGTTCGGGTCGGTCACATAGACAGGCTTCAGACGCACTGGGGCCCTCCTCTACTCTCTCGCCAGTTGACGACGTCAGTCACGGGATGGCCTGCACAGCAGCGGGACAAGATAAAGCCAACCCAAAACCGGCACGGGCAACACCCACAACAGGCACCACCAGCCCGATTTACCCCCGTCATGCAACCGTCTTATTGTGACTGCAATGGTGGGTATGGCCATGATGGGCCGATAGAGGAGTACGAGCACCCCCACATTAGGATCGACCATTCCCATGGGTATGTAGTGCCCTAGCGGTAGCTCCCGGATATCCACTGTTGCAATAACAAGAAATTGATCAACGACTGCAACCACTAGGTACAACACGATGAACAGCAGCATGAAGTACCAAAACTCGGACCGCGATGATCGGCCGCTGAAATCAAAGCAACGTGTGAAACCCGCTATCGACGCCTGAATGAAACTAGTCATGCCCCCATTACTAACACGCTCCCTATGCGGCTGTCATGCGAGCACAGACCAAAAACGGTATTAGCCGACAATGCGGCGAAATGCCTGCTTATGTCCGTCGATGAATCGATGTTTCAGTGCCCCTGCGACGTGTGCACCCAAAATAAGGTAGACCAACGTGGGCAATAAGTACTTATGAAACGACCCCCAAGCGATGGTTGCCGAGTCGCTAGACCCCCAGAAAGGTCCGAACTCCCACGCGAAGAAAAAGGTGGGATAGCCATGGAAACTTGTCATCACAAATCCGGTGATCGGGACCGCTACCATTGCCACATACAATGCGCCATGGGCAAACTTTGCGACCCTCCGCTCAGTCGGTTTCAAGGCCGCATCTAAAGCCGGCCGAGGCGATAGTCGGTTCCACACTAAACGGGCAAAAACTAGCCCAATGACCACCACGCCTATCGTTTTGTGCACCACGTAATAGGCGTTCCGAAAGCTAGTTCCCTCTGGAATGATCGAAGCAAAAATACCCATGGGTATCAGGGCGATGAATAGAATTGCAATCGTCCAGTGCAGAAAGCGCGACACCTGCCCGTACCGGTCAGCGTCGTTTTCACGCCCAAGCATAAGCACGTTCGAGTCATGCAGTTGGCGATAGGCGACCAACGCGAGCCAAGCAGCGGCCGCGGCCGCAACCACCGCTTGCCCCAATAACAGCGCTGGCTTAGCCGAGTCGAGTGGCGTTTGGTTGGGCTTGGGGTTTTCCAGAATCCCCGTGTTCATGACAAACAGGAAAAACCAGCCCGCAACGGCAGCACACAAAAAAGCGGCCGTTGCCGTACCCAGTGCTCGAGCCTTGGCTGCTTTCGCATTGAGTAAACCTGCGACAACGATGGCGCTCACCAGGATAGCGAGCGCCGCAAGGCTATCGAGATGACCCTCAATACGCTCAGTCTCTCCCGATGCGCTTGCAGCCAGATTTATCGTCTCCGCCAGCCCCACTGCTGGCTGAAGAATCCATGCCAACACCCCTATCGACATTAATAAGCGCATAAACCATCTCCCCCAGATGCTAAAAACACTCGAGCATTGGCTCGTGCGAATTCTCTATAGCTTTACAATCAACTTACCGCGATTACCGCCGGTAAAGAACAGGTTGAGCCCTTCAATAGAAGACTCGATCCCCTCGAGCACATGACTTCGGTATTTCACTTTGCCGGACATGACGTAGGGCGCTAACTGCTCGAGCAAGGCGGGAATCTCTTCGTAGTGATCGGGCACTGTGAAGCCACGAACCGAGAGGCGCTTCTTAACCATGGGTATCCAGTTGGGGCCCGGTGAAGGCTCTTCAGCAATGTAGTCAGCAATCATGCCGCAAACCACAATCCGCCCATGGGCATTCATGCGATCAAAGACGGCCTGCTGAATGGGGCCGCCCGTATTTTCGAAGTAGATATCAACCCCATTGGGGGTCAGTTCCGCCAACTGAGAAGCACGGTCATCCGACTTATAGTTAACCGCACCATCGAAGCCCAGGTCATCGACAATCCAGGCACACTTTTCAGCGTCACCGGCGATACCAATAACGCGAAGACCATCCGCCTTGGCAAGCTGCCCCACCAATGAACCGACAGACCCAGCTGCACCACTGACCACAAGGGTTTCGCCTGCTTTTGGATCACCAAATCCATACAGGCCCTTCATCGCGGTAATCCCTGGAAGTGCAAAAATAGACAGCACGGTCTCTTCATCGACGCCCTCGGGTACCTTACTTAGACCTGCACCGTCACTGAGACAGTATTCTGTCCAGCCCATCATGCCTCGGACCCGGTCGCCGACCGCAAAATCCGGGTGCTGACTGTCGACAACTTGGCCAATGCCAGAGGAGCGCATTACCTCTCCTAACCCAACAGGAGGCACATAACTTTCGGTATCGGGGCTCATCCAGCCAATCATTGCGGGATCCAGCGACATGTGAGTCTGCTTCACAAGCAGCTGCCCAGCTCCCACTGTGGGAACTTCCTGCGTCACGACCTCAAAAAGATCACTGGTAATGGGACCGGGTGTTGGTCGCGCTACGAGATTAATTTGCTTGTATGAACTCATTGGAAGCCCCCTGTTTGGTCATTAGGTATTGTGGTAAAAATTGATTATTACCCCTGCTCAAGCGATTATATAGAGCGTTGAAACGCAATTTCTTTTGTCAAAAAGACAATAATATGGGGCACCACAGCGCGAATGGATCAATTACTGGCTCTGAAGTATTTCTGCAAAGTCGCAGAAACCGGCAGCTTCACCGCAGCTGCGACAGCGTTTTCTGTTCCTCCGTCGTCGATATCTAGACGCATCTCGGACCTTGAGACCAACCTTGGCACTCATTTGCTTACTCGGAGTACACGTGTTGTCAAACTGACCGAAATCGGCACAGCCTACTTAGAGCAAGTAAAAGAAATTCTGGTTCAGCTCGAATTGAGCAATGAGTCGGTCAAGAGTTACCAGTCCAGCCCCATGGGGCAGCTGAGAATCAGCAGCATGGTGAGTTTTGGCGAGCGAAAGCTGTTCCCACTACTCGATCAATTCAGCGCCTTGTACCCGGACATCACCCTCGATATCAGTCTTTCGGATGAACTCTCATCACTGGCCAATGACGACATCGACGTTGCCATCCGAGGTGGCTACGCACCCGATGAGCGGATACACGCGATCAAGCTGATGCCCAACGAGTTTATACCCGTTGCATCGCCCGCTTATCTCTCGGCTATGGGCACACCGCAGGATGGCTTTGAACTGCGCAACCGCCAAGGTCTGTTTTTCCGAACGCCACGAGGACCATCGCCCTGGCTATTAGAAATTAACGATCAGTGGCATGACGTCTCGGGTCAACCCGCCGTGATTTCAAACAACGCTAACTGGCTAATGAAGCAGGGGTTAGAGGGCAAAGGCATCATGATAGCGCCACGGTGGTCGGTCGAACCCCATTTGGTGTCGGGTGAACTAGTAGAGTTACTGACCGACACTGCCTTGAGCGTCAATCAGAACCCGGGCATGGGCATTTATCTCCTTTATCAAAAGCCCAAATACCTGGTCCCAAAAGTGAAGGTGTTTATCGACTTTCTCGTTGAGAATCTAATGGGAAGAGATGACTGACCGATCAATCATCATGGCTATGCAAGAGGTTAACTGGCAGCGCTACGGGGCAGCATCATGTAACCACATGCTGTGAGACTTACCTCAGCCAAATTAATACGCCATCCTTTACCGCACAGCGCTTGACCGTTACGTTAGGTGCTTCTCGCTAAGTGTGTTTTGACCATGAACCTTCGATTACTAATGTCACTCCAGACTTGCCTGTTGGTGTTATCTGCTTGCGCAGATCCAACCAGCGCGCCAACAGATGACTCAGCGCACGAGCTCGCGCCATTGCCCAACAATGACCACTCGTACGTACCCGTATTCGCAAACCTCGCCCTCGACTGCATCCACAAGGAATACAGCAACAAGATCGCGCACTTCATGAACAGTGCCGAGGACTTAAAGCCGCCGCGCGAACTTTATCCAGCTTTTTATGGCTGCTTTGATTGGCACTCCTCTGTTCACGGACACTGGCTGCTGGTACGCCTTCTTAACACGCATCCAGATCTCATCGACCGCCCCGCTGTAATCAGCAAACTGAACAAGAGCTTCACGCGTGACAACATCGCCGGAGAGTTAGTAAATTATCAACGGCCGGGCATGGCTTCCTTCGAGCGGCCCTATGGCATCGCGTGGTTATTGCAGCTGACAAGTGAGCTGCGTAAGTCAACGCTCCCTGAAGCCAAGTCTTGGCTAACTGAGTTAGAGCCGCTCGAGGCGCTTGCGGTTAACAATATGACGGCATGGCTACCCAAGTTAACCCACCCGATTCGAACGGGCGAACACAGTCAGACCGCATTCGCCTTTGGCCTAATGTTGGACTGGAGCCGAACAGCAGATAACGAGGCATTTGAGTCACTACTGACGTCGCGCATTCGAGCCTTCTACCTCGACGATCGCGACTGCCCATTAGCCTATGAACCGTCGGGTCAGGACTTTCTCTCACCCTGCATCGCCGAAGCAGATCTTATGCGACGGGTCATGACAGAGACTGAATTCAGCACGTGGCTCGATACTTTTTTCCCCGAACTCGATGCCAATCTCGGTGAAGCCTGGTTACGACCGGCGACTGTTACCGACAAAACCGATGGCAAGTTGGCTCATCTCGACGCCCTAAATACCAGTCGCGCATGGATGCTCGAGGGGATTATCGCTGGCTTGCCGCGTGATGATGCACGTCGTTCAACACTGACTGCTGCGGTAGAGGCGCATCGAGAAGCAGGCTTATCAGCTGTACTAGGCGATATGCATTACATGGGAAGCCATTGGCTGGGGAGCTTTGCGACTTACCTTCAGACACAGCGGGGCCTACCTGATAACTGAATACATCCGACTTTAGTCAGACCTCAAATTAATGACTCAGTCAGCCACGATAAAAACTCACGCATCGCCGTGATTTAGCACTAAACCCCGTGCTCGCTTCAACAAAGCAACACGCGAATACTGCATTCGCTGAAATGAGTTTGAGTCGCTACACTGAGACCAGACACGCCAATCGACAATAAGGGAAAACCCATGAGCGATACCTACGAGCCCCCCAAGGTCTGGGAGTGGAAACAAAACAGCAATCAGGCGTTTGCCAACATCAACCGCCCCACTGCCGGTGCTCAGCAAGAAAAAGAGCTGCCGATTGGCAAGCACCCGTTGCAGCTTTACTCCTTGGGGACACCTAATGGTGTGAAAGTCACCATCATGCTGGAGGAGTTACTTGCGAAGGGGCACAGCGGTGCTGAGTACGACGCCTGGCTAATCAACATTGGCGACGGCTCACAGTTCGGTAGTGGCTTCGTTGCGGCCAACCCTAATTCGAAGATTCCAGCGCTTATGGATCACAGTGAGGAAACTCCACTGCGGGTGTTTGAATCTGGCTCGATTCTCCTTTATCTCGCAGAGAAGTTCGGCGAATTTATTCCTCAGGATCACGCGGGAAGAACTGAATGTCTTAACTGGCTGTTCTGGCAGATGGGCGCAGCACCGATGTTGGGTGGTGGGTTTGGTCACTTCTACGCCTACGCACCGGTGAAGATCGAATACGCCATCGACCGCTACGCCATGGAAGTAAAGCGTCAGCTCGATCTGCTTGATAAGCGGTTAGCAGACAATCAATACATCTGCGGTGATGAGTACACGATTGCCGATATGGCCATCTACCCTTGGTATGGGTCAGTGATTGAAGGAAAAGCGTATAACGCCGCTGAGTTCCTGGAAGCACACACCTACACCAATCTGAAGCGGTATACGGATGAGATATCTCAGCGTCCGGCCGTGAAGCGCGGCCGTATGGTCAACCGACCGTACGGCGCCAAATCATCACAGCTACTCGAGCGACACGACGCCAGTGATTTTGAACTCCGCACTCAGGACAAGCTGGATCCGGATTAGTCGGTAACACTCCTAACTCGGAGGATTCGTTGTTGGTTGATCGACATCGTCAATACTTGCCTGCCTATTCCCAGTAGTCATGTAGGAATGCCAGATAAATACCACTGTGGCCAAGGTTCCTAAAATGACAGTCGCCCAGATACTTGTGTTGACCAAACCCACCACAGAGGACCCGAGAGAATCCCCTCTCATTTCCGCCACCTCTAATAAGTATCGCTCTAGCGTCTCTCTAAAAGCCATCATGCGAACCACAACTGAAAAGGTAAATACCAAGTAAAGACCAGTCAGCATACTTGCATAAGCTTTGGTCAGCCTGTCGCTCGCCAAGTGGCTGGCGACGATTGCAGCAAAAGTAGCGCTGAGCCAAAACTGAAACACCGACTCTAATCGGTTGATGGTGATGTCGACCAGCTGCAAAAGTTGAAAAAAAGTTAGTTCCATTAAATACCTCTGCTAACACCAGTGGGCTGAGGGCCGAACGCACATAAGTTACCGAGAGTATAGCGAGAGACATGGATGCAATGAAATTCTGGATTGATCGCGCGGAGTGCTGCGTTAGCTATGGCAATAGCTCAGCACATCGACTCACTACTTCGCGCTCCCAAGATACTATGAGGTACACGGCCCTCGTCAAAAAGCACCCTCAATAACCAGCGTATAGGAGTAACCAAAGTTGCGACTCCGACGCTCTGAAAACAGAACCTCATCCGCCAGTCGGTCACTGTAAACCGTTCGCCGGAAGCGGTTCTCGGCACCCAGCAAATTCCAGGCGAAAGCCTTTACGGTCAGCCCCATGACGTTCTTGTGCTCAACGAAAAAGTAGAGCGTCCCGCGGCTTTTGTTGTTGAAACTGACCTCGTCGATTCGGACGCTAGGGGCTTGCTCTTGGTAGTCGATAACAGCACCAATCGCCCAAGGTGTATCGTTAAAGTCCTGCCGGAAACTCAGCTCATAGGACTTGTAAAAATCACCACTGATTTTCCGTGTGTTCCCCAATATGGGGTCCTTCACTTTAGACGTCATATAACCGAGCGAAAGGTCCGCACGCCCTCCTTGCCAGAGGAACTCATCACTGAGCAAGGTCGCATCGAAAAAGCCGCCGTAGGCCGAGGCGCTGTCAATATTCCCGGGCGCTTGACCACCCCCTTCGATGGGGATTCGATCAACGATGTCCTCGACGTCTTCGTAGAACAGACTCAACGTCAGATTGCCGGACTTACCCAACGATTGCTGGACTTCGAGGGTAAAGTCCCAGGACTGCGGTGGCACCAAATTGACGTTGGTGACATCTTCTCGCTCCTGATTCACATCTACCGACGCGATGAAATCAAAAAACCTCAGTTGCCCCACGGCTCGCTCAAGCTTTGCAGAGAGAAACAAGTCATCTGTGGGTTTGTAGTTAAGCGCCAAAAAGCCTTTCGGACGTACGAAGTCACGAGTGACAGTTGAGCTGCCGGTCTGCCTGATTTCTGAGTACTCGGCGCCTACCGTTGCCTGAAGGGTAAACTGCTCATTCAGCCGCTTGCTGACGTTAAGCGTAGACTCAGTGCGAGTCTCTTCAACGCGCGCTTTTGCATCGCTCAAGTCGACCGGAATGAAGACACCGTCTGCATTGAGACTGTCCAGCTGTGAGTCGAGATCTAGATAATTTTCCGTTGCCTCTAATGACCATCGCCACTGACTTTCCCAAGCAGGGAACGAGAACTCGGTCCTGATAATAGACTCAGCCTCATCGGCTTGGCGAGTGAACGATGATCCCTCGATCAATCCATTTGCAAATGTCGTGGTAGTGCGATCAATCGTTGGGCTCGACTCAAAACGATGAAGCCCTATGAATTTTAAACGTCCCGCACCGACGTCAAGTTCGTAGTCAGCTCCGATTTCATAGTTGTGTTCATCCTCAGCCGAACTGAGAACACGTGTGTTCTCATCGGGGTCACCTACAAGCCGCTCGGACGTTTCTCCTCTGTCTGAGTAATTGCCATTCAGCTCGGCCACGAGATTAAACGCGCTACCGTTCTCTGTCACATACGAGTAGGAACCTGAAATAGACGGCCGGTCGACTTCGTTTAGCGCTCTCTCCGATCGTGTGTCGGTAATATTACCTGCCGAATCTCGAACGAGCTCGTCTCCGGCATTACTAAAAATGCGCTGCTCGTTGGCCACCTGTAAGGTCCACTCAGAGTCTTCACTGCCACCTGTCAGAGCGACCGTGAATTCACGAAGACGCTCTTCAGAGTTGGCACCGGTAGGACGGAATCGAGGCGTGTACCGAAATAAGCCTGTGGTCTTCTTCTCAGCCGCCGTAATGACATTGATTACCTGACCCGAAATACCGCCAATATCGAGACTGGCGCCATCAACAACCTCAAGTCGTATGACGCTGTCGACGGAGAGCCTTTCCAACGCTTCCATGGGTCCATTGGACTTTCCGGATACTCGGCGCCCATTAATGAGTACATTGGTGTCAGCCTGACCAAACCCTCGTTCATCACCGCCTTCGTCAAGGTTGAAGCCAGGTACTTGCTTTACCAAGTCTAGCGCCGATCTTGGGACAAACTGAGAAAAGTCGGCGGGGAAATATGTTTGACGAATGCTCTGGTCACTGTCGGAATTTGCTTGAATCGCGTGAGCGAACAATGCGGAAACAACAACGCTTAGTAACAGGGACAGGCGTTTGAAATACATAAGCGATTTCGCGTAAGAACCTTAATACAGGTGAATTGACGCCGACCAGTATACGTTCGCTATCGCAACACCCACAACGCCTATGGATGAATCGATACAACTAACTATGAAATTGGTATCTAACGTCTTAGTTTCGAAATTGGCCGATACTCCAGCACAGCACAGATGAATACATCATGGGCTCTCCTTGCGCATACCGGTAGGCATCGCACGCAGTTGCTGTCGTACCAAAGGCCGAGGCATCAAACGACAAGGTCGTGTGAACATGTAAGTCGCCAAAATAAGGGTTTCGATTAGGATTACTGGGAACTCCCGAGTCATTGTGTGCCACCGATTCGAACTCGACGATCACCTCATTGGGCGCCATGATCGTATTGGTCGAACGGTAATACTTCTGCGCTGACGCCCGCCTTTCTTTGTCGGCCGAGTTTTCACCGCAGGCGCTGAGTACAAGCACCGCAGTACTCAAGCTGACCAACCACCAGCGACCTGGCGGCGAGGCTTTAAATTTAGGGGGTGATAGGAGCCTCATCTAGGCACCGCTATCTGAGGCAGTCTGCGATATCCATATTGGACTGGTCCAAGCGCGCTCTCGAATGGTCGCGGGTACTCGCGGGTCTGGATCGCGTCCCAAGCGAATCGCGTCGTAAGTCGACCATCGACAGGTGGGATTCATGAGCACACGAACGTAATAAAACGCCGATTGATCTGAGTTGAAATTAGGGTCCTGCCAGTTCACAGACAACTGGGCTGCGCCAACGTCGTCCTCAAACGCACAGGTCGTCAAATCGACGCTCGCACCGTTGTCTGCACAACGACCGGTACTTGGGTCAACCGGAAGATCATCTGCACACGCAATATCGACCACTTTTTCGTGTGTCTCACCACTCTCATCAATCCAGCCCTTCACCATTTGTACCCTCTGCAAGGGTGCATCCAAAGGGTCTTGCATGGCCCATACAGAAAAAGAGGGCGACTCTGAGTTGCCCTTGAACTGGCTCGCCGGAACGACGCCGCCCATCGGTATACGCTGTGCCTCTTGGCTCGCGCTGGCACCATTACCCTTCACTTCATATTCAGAAACTCTCGGCCAGTCCGCATAGAACTGCACTGTTATTCGCGGCCCCGATGTGGCGTAGGTTTCTCGTCGTGCTAGCGCATCAAAGATAGCTTCGCGGGTATTTTCGGGTGCCCATACAGCGGCAAGGCCTCCTGACGTGTTAAACCGCAGTCGTGACTTGAAGGGCTCGGTTTCCTCATCGCGAAGCCGCCGGAAAGCGGATGACGTAACGCTTCCCGTTGCTCCCGGAAAATCCCATTCCTCGACATCACCAGGGTTCGAGTTATGGCTGTCCGTAGCCGCTATGAAACCGCTTTGTATGGGGTTAAAGCCATATTCCTGCTCGAGCTCCAAGCCCACCTTGAGCCCCTGCCGAACAAAACCGGTTTGGAAGGCACAACCGGTGGTTTGGCCTGCTTCGCAGGGTTCAAATACCTGCTCAAACTGGCACTCTTCGTCCGTCGCGCCCACGCCTAGCGCACATTCCTGAGCGCCTTTGATTTGGAAAATCTCTGCCAGTGGCTCCCGTCGCTGCCGCGTTCTCCAGTCGGCCTCGGTGTAATCCTTGCCGTCCCAGGTGTAGCGTGAATAGGTCAATCCCCATGCCTTATTGGAGTTGTGCGGAATAGTCAGAAAATCGCAGTCCCCCTGACAGTTCACCTCGAGCTCGCGCCAAAGTTCAATCGCACTAGACACATCGATACTGGATGGCACCCTGTCCGGCACCTCGCTCGATCGGAAGATCACATTGCGATGATGTTTGCCTTGATCGGGGAGGCCCGGAGAATATTCGTAAGCGACGAGCGTCGTCAGTACGCCAGGCTCATAAAACGCGTCAGCGGCAGCGACATATCGCACCCAATCATTGACGGCGTTCTCAAGACATCGCTCCAAGGCACCCTCACCAAATCGGCAGGAAGGGAAGCTTCCGGGCTTCGGTGATCTGTATTGCTTCTTTTGGTACACGCCGCGCGGCAGTGTGGGGTCGCCTGGCTCCGCCTCGCCGCGTATTCGACTGGTGAGAATTTGGAATATCCGTGGATTTGGCTCATTAGCTAGCCAGCAGGCGGCGCGCTCCCCCAGTGTTAAGCCTTCATCACCGCAGTGTGTGCGCGTACCAAAGCCCTCTGCGTGATCTGTAATTGCCACAAAGTCTAAAGGCCGACTCAACTCCATCGACTCACCACCGACACCAACAATGGGCTCGCCCTTGGCAAAGCGATAAGTGTCCTCTACCCCGATCGTATTGCCAAAAAGTGCTGCATCAAAACTTTCCGAGGTATGAATGTGCAGCTCACCCCAATACAGATTATTGGCAGATCGAGCCGCGCTTGTGCCAGTCAGGTCCCGCGGCACCGGCTGAGAGATTCGGTCATTGTCCTGAAGGGCATAGTCAAGCGCTGCACTTTCAGGACCGAATTTAACCGCCGCAGCCTGAATAGGTCCGATGAACGTCACCCATGTATAACCGGCGGCAACGAAGAAGATTGCAACCAGACCGAGAACCAGTTTCTTAAGAATATCCTTACTCCCTGTCCATCATTTTTTAGCTTGGTTAGACGCCTGTTTATTAAAACCTTTTTTCAGAGTCCGAGACTAGGGCGATGAAATTATGACGCATGAAACATTTCCGGCCATCCTCATCCTGATTAGCCTCTCATTGCCCGCTGACAACACCTGAGATCCACAACCACAACCTGTGAGTATCTTTCGCTAACGTGTTCAGCTAGCGTAGATATGCGAGTCGCTGAACACGGTACTTGATGACAGCCTTGTTCCCATGGTCGATTCGTGAACTGAATTTTAATAACAAGGGATTCTCCCCATGAGCGATGTTTCAATGATTGCCGTCTCGCAGGCTGACAGAGTATTAAATATCACCTTAAACCGGCCGGAGGACCTCAATCCGCTGTGCTGGCAGGTGCTAAACGAAATTAAAGCCGTTTTGGACGAGGTAGTTAATGACAATACCGTGGGTGTCATTGTCATAGGCGCTGCAGGTAAGGCATTTTCGACCGGGTACGACTTGCGCGAGGAGCACTGGATCACGTCTCAATATCCTGCCAACTTTGAGGACCATGTCGACATTCGGCAGGACAGAGAGGATGTCCATATCATTGTCGATTACTGGATGAAGCTGTGGCGCTACCCCAAACCTATCATTGCGAAAGTACAGGGTGACTGCCTCTCTGGTGCTGGAGAACTACTGGGGGTTTGTGACCTGGCAATTGTGAGTGAACACGCACGATTTGGTCATCCCGCGGGACGGGATCTAGGGATACCGCCCTCGATCATGTTTTGGCCAATGCTAATCGGCTTACGAAAGACAAAAGAATTGTTGTACACGTCGCGACTGATCAGTGCGACAGAGGCTCAACAAATCGGTCTCGTAAACGAGGTGGTCCCGCATGACCAACTGGATGATCGCGTGGCAATGACTGCGGCTCATATCGCGAGAGCACCGAGTGACAATCTCTCTGTTTTAAAAGAAGTCTCGAACACATGGTTTGAGAACATGGGTATGGAACCGTCAGTGCGACGGGGTGCAGACTTAGACGCTATTTACCATCAGTTCGATAGCTTCAAAGACTTCTTTCGCACACTGCGCAGCGAAGGTGTGAAAGCGGCTTTTAAGAAGCGACGCGACCTATTCGGTTGATGCCTGATAAGCGCGCAGTAAGCGCTTCGCTAGAGTCATCCGCGCGCAGAAAAAAAATAAGAATTTCACTGGGATAAGTGAGCTTAACTAGAGAGGAATAATGTATGGACCTTCCAGTTGGCGAGAGTTACGAGGACATTTGCCGCAAGTTTTCCTGGCAGATTCCCGAGTATTTCAACATTGCGGATGCCGTCTGTGATCGTTGGGCTGACGATACGACCCGCATTGCGATGACCCACGAGAACCTCGATGGATCGGTTAAAAATTTCACCTTTGCCGAGATAAAGCGCTACTCGAATCAATTCGCTAATCTGCTCAATAGTTTGGGGCTAGAGCAAGGTGATCGCGCGCTAGTTCTACTCACCCAATCACCTGAGTGCGCCATCTCGCACGTGGCATGCTTCAAGTCAGGCATTGTTTCTTGTCTGGCTTCGGTACTCTTTGGGCCTGATGCAATACAGCATCGATTAACAAGCACGAACGCCAAGGTCTGTATCACCAATAAAGCCAATCTGTCGAAGGTTCAGAATATACGGGGCGCCTGCCCGTCGCTTGAGCACATCGTGGTGGTCGATGATGATTCACCTTCTCATGCGTTATCCCTCTGGCGCTCCATCGCAGATCAGAACGACACATTCGATAATGTCAAAACCCTCAGCGAAGATACGGCCTGGATAAGCTTTACCTCAGGCACAACCGGTCAGCCCAAAGGTGTATTGATGCCGCACCGCATCCTGCTCGGCAACAAACCGCTGTTCGAGTACTACTATGACTATGGCCCCCGAGAGGGCGATACGCTCTGGTCACCCGCCGACTGGGCATGGATTGCAGGCCTGATCAATATTCTTCTCGTGGGCTGGTACTCGGGCTGTAGAGTCGTCTCAACCGATATGGAGGGCTTTAACGCTGAGGCGGCCTTCCGTATTTTGGGTCAGCATGACATTACGGTGTCTCTTTTAACGCCCACGGTACTCAAGCTCATGCGGCAGATTGATTCCGAGGAGTCTCCTGAACTTCAGCTTCGTGTGGTGTTGAGCGGTGGCGAAGCTGTCGGGAAAGAATTAGCACTTTGGGCTGACGATCGCTTTGGTCTAACGATAAGCGAGGGCTTCGGACAAACTGAATGTAACGGAATGATTGGAACCAACCCACGGCTCATGGCAGTGCGTCACGGATCCCTGGGTAAAGCGATGCCCGGCTCGGTCTGCGCCATAGTTGATGATGACGGGAATGAGGTGGAGCGAGGCGTTCAGGGTAATATCGCGATCAAAAGACCGCATCCGGCGATGTTTTCTGGCTACTTGAATAATCCCGAGGCAACGGAAGGTAAATTCATTAATGACTGGATGATCACAGGTGACTTAGGAGAGCAGGACGAAGATGGATTCTTGTGGTTCCATGGTCGCACGGATGACGTGATTACAAGTTCTGGTTACCGAATTGGACCTACAGAGATCGAAGATTGCCTGCTTAAAAGCCCTGCTGTGCAACTGGCGGCTGTGATTGGGGTGCCCGATGAGACCCGCACCGAATTAATCAAAGCCTTTATCGTTGTCTCTGAGAATACTGATCCAACTGACGCTCTCGCTGAGTCCCTCAAGGAGCTCGTAAGAGAGAATCTCGCAAAACACGAGGTGCCAAGGTCGATCGAATTTGTCGACAGCCTCCCGATGACAACCACGGGGAAAATTATGCGTCGAACACTGCGCGATCAGGAAGTTGCCGCTAGAAACTGAGCCGCCCCCAGGCAATGCCATCAACTCCTAAAGGGGTTAAAACTGCAAACGCTTAGTCATTCAATATCCGAACGGCTCGGGAGGTACGTGCAATGGATAAAGGAACCGTCATTTGCCAGGGTTTCACATTTATCGAAGGCCCACGATGGTATCAGGGAGCATTATGGTTCTCGGACTTTTATGACGAAGCCGTGTTCCGAGTCGTACCGGGAGAGCGGCCAGAGAAAGTTGTATCAGTCCCACAACAGCCCTCAGGGTTGGGATGGTTACCCAACGGTGATCTTCTCATTTCATCCATGCTGGATAAAACTCTCTACCGATGGTCAGAAAACCAAGGACTTAAAAAGTACGCGGACGTTTCAGCCATCGCAGAGCGGCGCATCAACGACATGCTCGTTGATCCCAGCGGTCGAGCGTGGGTAGGTAATTTTGGCTTTGTTCATCAAGATGGCGAGTCCATCGCGCCAGGCACCCTAGCCCGCGTTGATACCGACCAATCTGTGCATGCGGCAGCCAATGATTTGCTCTTCGCTAACGGCATGGTGCTTGTCAATGGTGGTAAAACACTCATCGTTGCCGAGACCTATCGCGGGTGTCTCACCGCCTTCGATATTGAATCTACCGGGGACTTGGTAAATCGCAGGCTATGGGCTCAATTGCCCGACGGTGATGTACCTGATGGTATTTGCGTCGATGAAGAGGACGCGATTTGGGTCGCTTCACCCACCACAGGCTCAGTACTGCGTCTGCGTGAGGGTGGCGAGGTAACCGACAGCATCCAAACTGGCCGTAAAGCCATCGCCTGTGCGCTGGGCGGTAATGCAGGAAGAACGCTTTTTGTGAGCTCCTCTGAATCCACCAATCGAGACATGTGTCTTGATCGCCGCGCAGCTGCCATTCACGCCTTCGAAGTAGCCATTGCGTCCGCGAATTAGCATCACAGTTGCGGGGGATAGAAACGGACGTCTCGGGCTCAAGAGAGTTAGCTGTAATTCGTCAGCTTTCGTTCGAGAAGCGAGAAGAGATCTCCCACTGAGGAGCCACCTACCTCTCGCCCCTGCACGTCGAATTGCTTAAGCACGCCCTCAAGCTCTGGATTGGCAAAATAGACAATGCCCTGGCGCACCGGATTATCTGCCACTTGGCTGGTTACGCGGTGAACAATGGCCGCTACCGATCGATTCGAGTGCTGAGTAA
The DNA here is from genome assembly GCA_009937065.1 of Gammaproteobacteria bacterium. Classification (GTDB taxonomy): domain Bacteria; phylum Pseudomonadota; class Gammaproteobacteria; order Pseudomonadales; family Halieaceae; genus Luminiphilus. The sequence continues at coordinate 24,969 of JAACDF010000099.1, forward strand.
TAAAGTGCAGTGCTTCACCAAAATTAATCACCAGATGTCCATCAAGCACCGGCACATCGCGGAATTGACCCTCGAGCTCAATTTGTAAGCCAGGGGACGTCGCGTCGAGAATGGTTACAAACCCATAATCGGTGTGGGGCCGCAAGCCCAAATCGGGTTGTGACGTATCGTAGTGAACAAAGTTCAAAAACGCGGTTCCCTGACCCGAAGAATACCCACCTGAGGCCTCACTCCAAAGGTGCTCAGGGATACCTGACTGCCGAAATACCTCACAAATCACTGCCCGGCCGATGTGATCGAGGTGGCGACCAAACCGCGCGACCTCTTGAGGATAGTGTTCATCCCACCGATGGCGGCGCAGAGCCAGCTTGGTCTGCTGATTATTCTCGAGCGCGATAAAACCCTCTAGCTCGCCGTACTGAGGGATGTCTCGTAAGGGACTTGCAGGGTCAAGAATCTCGCGACCAAAGCGACGCGCTTCCTCCAGGTCAAGCCAGTCCGGCACCTTGAGATAAAAGACGCCAAGCTTCCAGGCAACATCCTGATCCTCGGAAGTCTCAAACATCAATCGCAACGCTTCATCAATCGAAGCTTTAGGAAGACTCATATCCGGTTTCATCGATGCCTCGGCTCGAGAGCTGCTAGCTATTTTTCAGTCTGATCACCCGACCACTCCCCGGTCGGGACCGCATCGACATTAACACGCTCGTAAAGCGCCACCTACGCTAATCGACCAAGCTTTGTGTTACCTTCGAAACAGCAGAAGTTGCTGAGATTCACTCCTCTCATCAGCTTCACGTTCAAAAAAACAATAAGGTAAAAGCAGATGGCCGAAGCATACATCGTAGCTGCAAAGCGAACCGCTGGTGGCCGCAAAGGCGGCGCGCTTGCAAACTGGCACCCCGGAGACTTGGGTGCTCAAACACTCAACGCCATTGTCGATAACAGTAAGGTCGACCCTAGCGCAATTGAAGACGTGATTGTGGGTTGTGTCTCGCAAGCCGGCGAGCAATCTAATCAGATTGGTCGAACAGCTGTCCTCGCCTCAAACTTGCCACAGAGTGTGCCAGCCGTAACGATCGATCGTCAGTGTGGTTCTTCACAGCAGAGTATTCAGTTTGCGGCTCAGGCCATCATGTCCGGTACGCAGGACCTAGTAATAGCAGCAGGCATTGAGAGCATGTCGCGTTGCCCCATGGGCATTAATGCGCGCGCAGGCAAGTTATTTGATATCCCGACAGACCCGACACCTCAGTCTGTAAAAGAACAGTACGGTATTCGACATTTTAGTCAGTTCGTTGGCGCCGAGATGATCGCCAAGAAATACGGTCACTCGAGGGAGGCATTGAATGCCTACTCAGTAAGAAGTCATCAACGTGGGCGCGACGCTCGCAATGCGGGAGCCTTCGATAATGAAATTGTTGCGATCATGGGCCGAACCGCTGAGGGAGGGACGGCGCTCCACCAACATGATGAGGGTATTCGTGACGACGCCAGCATGGAGGCTATGGCGCAGCTGAAAATCTTGATGGAAGACGGTGCGCTCACCGCTGCTAATGCGAGTCAAATTTGCGATGGCAGCTCAGCTGTCATGATCGCATCGGAACAGGCACTCAAAGACCACAACCTCACGCCACTGGCGCGCATTCATAACCTCACGGTAACGGCAGGCGATCCCGTGATCATGCTTGAGGAACCACTCTTTGCGACCGATCGAGCGCTAAAGCGGGCTGGTATGAGCATTCATGATATGGACCTCTACGAAGTCAACGAAGCCTTTGCTCCAGTGCCCATGGCATGGCTCGAGCACACCGGTGCCGACCCTGACAAACTGAATGTTAATGGCGGTGCCATCGCACTCGGTCACCCGCTGGGCGCCACAGGCACCAAGCTTATGACCACACTGGTCCACGCGCTTCACGCCCGCGGCAAAAAGTGGGGCCTGCAAACCATGTGCGAAGGCGGCGGTATCGCTAATGTGACCATTGTTGAAGCCCTATAGCTAACGCATAAAGCGCCACCAGTGGTGGTGGCTAAAATACAACTGGTATGACAAGTGCAGTGCAGGCAAGTAAAGATTTGCACATTGCCAATGACTGATGTTCAATATCACCAAGCCATAAAAATAAAAAGGCGAGATGATGGAGTTCAAGACTCTCAGCAAAGTAATCACTGCGTGCGTCGTAGCCGGTGTCGTAAGCGGACTTCTGTTGGCGAATGCCACGTTTTACGAAGTGCTCATGGGCCAGCTTAGCCAGTGGGCAGAGACTCAGAGCCTAATTGCCTGGAATAACTCCCCGCATTACTGATTTTTGCACTTACCCTGTAATTGACTGCCCTAAATTAGTTAATCTAACCCTGCAGTGCACCTGAGCGTGCACCTGTTTTTTTTTATAGTTATAGCGCCCATTTATCTGTCGAAGTCCGGGAGTAAGTTATGTTCATCGAACCGTTCAAAGTCGAAATTTGGATGAACGAGTGGGAAACGCGCTGCACCTACAATCTCGCTGAAACCTGCGTTGCCAGCATTACCATCGAAGAATTGCTGTCGCTTGCGGGGCTAAACGAAAGCGCTCTCTCTGAGTTACTGCCTATGAAGTTGACCTACGGCGATATCGAGGGATCGATTCGTCTGAGAACTGCCATAGCCGCACTTTACGAGACTCAAGTCATTGAAGACATTACGGTGACCCACGGAACAATTGCCGCGAATATGCTGGTCCATAAAGCACTGGTTGGTCCAAACGAGAAGGTCATCTCAGTGGTACCGACCTATCAGCAGCACTACTCTATTCCGGCAAGTATCGGGGCCCAGGTAACAACACTTCGGCTGCGTGAGGAAGATCAATTCTTACCTGATCTTGATCATCTCCGGGAACTCGCCACTGATGAGACAAAGCTAATCGCGTTCACCAATCCTAACAATCCAACTGGCGCCTTAATCGAGCGGCCCATGTTAGAGAAGATTGTTGAAATCGCAGACAAGGCTGACGCATACCTACTCTGCGATGAAGTGTATCGAGGCACTGCTCAGGTGGGTGACGGCATGGTATCCTCCATTGCCGATATGTACCGCAAAGGCATTAGCACTGCCGGCATGTCAAAAGTGTTTTCTCTGGCCGGACTCCGCCTTGGTTGGGTGGCTGCTCCACAAGACGTTACCGAGAAGATCATGATCCATCGTGATTACGACACCATCTCGGTAGGCATGCTCAACGACCATTTTGCCGCCATAGCGCTCGAAAATGCAGAAAGCGTGCTTTCGCGAAGTCGACAAATCACCCGTGAAAATCTAGCCATTCTTGAAGAGTGGATAAACAACGAGCCCCGCGTTAGCTGGGTAAAACCGCGGGCTGGCACCACCGCCATGCTCAAGCTGGACGTACCCATGACCTGTCGAGAGTTCTGTATAGACCTCATCGAGAAAACGGGGGTTATGCTCACACCCGGGGATGCGTTTGAGATGGAAGGCTACGCGCGTATTGGCTACGCGAACGACCAAGAAACACTAGAAGCAGGCCTAAAAGAACTATCGCGTTATTTGGAAGAAATTGGATGATACTGAGCCTTAAGCAACTCAAACGCCTGGTAACCACCACCGTAGCCTTCTTGGTTACATCCGCGAATTGGGTCATGGCCGACGCATCATCGCCCAAGGCCGCCTCACCTGCACTGCTATCTGCCTTCTTCGGGCTTGATAATGCCCTGCCCTTCGCGGCCAATCTGCTGTGTTTTGGCGCCTCTGGCGATGACGGTATGCCAGTTGTTCTTTCGCACCGCGTCAGCAGCGACTCGGTTCGGCCAGAGCAATTTCAAATCACCACACGTTCAGGCCAATTGAAGACGCCTAAGTGCGCCACCCTGCGGCCCGCCGGGGACCCAGGGGAGCGCCGAACGGTCCTACTGATAGGCGAGTTTGGGAATGCAGATACTGACCCGCCAGAGGTAGTTACCATTGTTAAGAGCCTGTTGTCGGACACGGCCACGCCGCTTAATTTCAAAGGTCAATCGATCGAAGTAACGCCACTCAGTGAAGGACCCTCGATGGTTTTGGCGGAGTCCTTAAGTCGAGACGACTGGACTGTCGAAAGACGAGGGACTCAGTGTCCCAGCGAAGGGGTCAGGCAAATTATCCGTGTAACCTGGAATGGTGGTGTACGGCTTGCCAACCGCGATGAACCGGGCGACACAGAAACACACCTTTACAGCGTTACGATGGAACCAGAGCATGGAGCAAGCTACATCACCCATCCTATCGCCATCGCCGAGCTAGGTGATAATGACAACCATCATTTCTTGTGCCTGGATACGGATGACAAGGCCTCAGAAGTGAGTTTTCCGAGTGGTAATTTCATTGACCCCAATAGGGATCTCAATCCAGACACTCGCGTCATGTTGCATCCCCGTTAGGAAGCCACCGTCAGTGATGTTCTAGCGTGAGTGCGCTCGCGCTTATAAGCGAGAAGAAGCTCAATCTTAAGACGCTACTGTCGCGACAGAAAGTCAGAAACCTGTTGATGGAGCGCACCATGCAAACGGAAGGTGCGGTGATACACCCATATGCTTGCCAGTAAAAACACAACAGGCAACCCGATCATCAGTGCTCGCAAACCCAAGACTGTAGCCTCGTTTTGAACCTCATTGGGTACATAACCAATGAGCGAGAGTCCCACGCCAATAAAAAAGCCAGCAAAGGCACCTGCGAACTTAACCAGCATGGTTTGCACCGAGAAGATAATGCTTTCACTGCGCTTTCCGGTTTTGTAATGGCCGTAATCGACCACATCGGCCAACATCACGGTACCCAAACCATTGGCAATGCCGCCACCAAACTTCAGTAACGCGCCGGCCACGGCAACCAAGACCCCACTCTCGGGTGCCACAATGCTTCCCGCAAGCAACGCCACACTGCAGGCCAGGGCAAAAAGGCTGGCGATGTACCAGGTGAGGCGCCGCGGCAAATATCGACACAGCCAGGGGAAGATGAAGATACCGAACATCTCGGCGATGCCGGAGACCAAGGCAAACATGGGAAACAGCTCGGGCTTACCGATCGCGTAGCTGAAGTAGTAAATTGCAAAGCCACCCACCAACTGGGTGCCAATGTTGAAGGTGAGAACACAACCAATCAGCGAGGCTAGCTGATCGTTGTTTCGCAGGATGGTGATCACATCACCAAAGGAGAAGCGGTCGCTCGACCCCCGTGTAGCAATTCGCTCCTGAACCTGGGTAAAGGTAACCAGCGCGGATGCTAGAAAGGCAACAATGATGAGCCCAGAGAGAAGAAGGAACCCCCTGCCTTCATCGCCCTCACCCAGAAAGGCGATGCTTGCTAACCCATAGGTACCGACCACCGTCCAGGCGACGCTGGCGAATAAACGCGGCCAAACCACCAAGCGCTCTCGCTCCTCGCGATGGGCCGACAGCGCGGGCACCATTGACCAGAACGGGATATCCATAATCGTATAGGTGAGGCCCCAGATGATGTAGGTCACGGTGACAAACAACAGGAGCTGGAAGCCCGAAAATAAATGCGCCGAGAACAGCGCCAACAAGGCCAACGAGTTGATTACCGTGCCCAAGACAATCCAAGGCCTGAACTTCCCGAACCGACTGCGGGTGTTGTCGACGATCATTCCCATGATCGGATCAGACACCGCGTCAATCATGCGAACAACTAGAAATAAGGTTCCTACGAATGCAGCAGGCACACCCGCAACATCGGTGTAGTAGTACATGAGAAAGAGGTAAACGATGGAGCAGGCGAAGTCTTTCCCCAGCGCACCCAGCCCATAACTGAACTTGGTACGCGTCGTAATCGAGTCGACTCTGGCGAGAGCGTCACTCATGACGCATGACGCCCAGACTTTTGCCTATCTCAACCCTTATCATCGCGCGCAACACTCAATCGACAGCTCCATCGATACGTTTCTGCATTGAGCAGATACTCGGGTCGAACACTCGGCGTCCATGAGTCATCACCACCGACCCCCATGTGGTAGCCATCGATATGGACATGCAAGGCAGACTGCGCAACGCATTCAAACGTGTGCTGCGCTCGCATGAGACTCTCCGACCCAAAGTCGCTGATAGCAAAGGCGAAATCATTGTCGATTCGCTCGATACAGACAGCACCAATAACAGCCTGTCTCACGTCACAACGAAGTCCGTTATCGCTCGGAAAAATATAGGGCGTCTGCATGCCTTGCCGATCACACGACCAGGCCCCGAGGTCGGCTGACAATTTACGATCGGGATAATTCTCGTGCGGCCCGCGCCCAATCCATGACACAGTCTGGGGCTTTTCAGACAGCAGCACCCGCATTCCTACCCGTGGTAAGGGCGGCATCTCGGGTGCTGAGCTCACCTCGATGGCGATGTCGACACTGCCCTCAGCGTCGAATGTGTGCGTCCATACCGAGCGAATGGCCACGCCTGCGTTATTAAGATACTCATGCTGACTCACAATCGTTTGACCGCTCACCTCTACACCAGCACATCGATGCTCAAGATCAAACAAACCCGCCCGTTGCCACTTGGCTAACCATGCCTCAGGTGACGGGTTATCCACTTCACTACTACAAATATCGTTATCGAGCGGCGCGCGAACGAAGCAATCGGCGATGGGGGCATCAAGCACGGACTTGCCCTCAGTCTCCCAATTCGAAATAAATCCAGTCGAGGTGTTCAGTCGCCAAACGGAGCCCCCTGTCGTAACAACGAAATGGTCTCCCTGCTCGATAATCTCGGCCGGCGCAGTCTTGCGCGCGATATTGGCTGTGGCGACCGCCAGCACATGCTGACTGCGGGCTAACTCGTGGCCCCGAGGAAGGGTCGGTGTCTCGTCACGGGCTGTGATCCAAAGATCTAATAGAAGCTCCTCCTCGCCCTCAGCAATAAGGTCAACGTCGGCATCAATAACAATCGCTTGAGCACCTTGCGCTGCAATCTCAAGGTCTTGCTTACCCTCTTCCTGTGTCTCGCACAGTGAACCCAGTCGCCAGTGAAGTTGCTCATTATCCGTCGCTCGAAAAAGATACTCGCTGGTGACGTGCACTGTGATCGACTGATCGCAAACCTCTACTGAGAAAGTAAACGGCTGCTGCGCTCGCTTGGCTTCAATAAGCGAAGGATGCGGCGTTCGATCTGGAAACACCAGCCCATTGATGCAGAACTGACGATCGTTAATCTCATCGCCAAAATCGCCTCCATAGCCGAAGTAAGGCACACCGTCATCACTGACCCGCGTCAGCCCCTGATCCACCCAGTCCCAAATGAAACCACCTTGCAACCGCGGGTTGGCTCGGAAGGCATCCCAGTAATCTGAGAAATTTCCGAGACTATTCCCCATGGCATGCGCGTACTCACAGAGAATAATAGGCCGCGCACGCTCACCTAGATCTGCCTGCAAATCTGCCCAGTGCTGAATGCTGTAAGCCGGGCGTCCGTAGGGTGATGGCATATCATCCATCACCCGCGCGTACATGGGGCAGATAATGTCCGTGACGCGTGTGTCTGCACCACCACCTTCATACTGAATGGGACGCGATGGGTCAGCCTTACGTACCCAGGCAGCGATGGCCTCGTGATTACTGCCATAACCCGATTCATTTCCGAGCGACCAGATAATGACGCTGGGGTGATTGAAGTCCCGCCGCACCATTCGACTCATGCGCTCCATGTAGGCGCGGCACCAGGCATCGTCATCTGACAACAAACTCATTGGCATGAGGCCGTGCGTCTCAATATTAGCCTCATCAACCACGTACATGCCCAGTCGATCGCAGAGATCATAAAAACCGGGTTGATGCGGGTAATGTGAGCAGCGTATGGCATTGAAGTTGTGCTGCTTCATTAGCCGAATATCGGCCTCCACCTGCGCTAGCGACTCGGTATGTCCTGTCTCAGGGTGATGCTCGTGCTTATTCACCCCGCGGATTAATAGGGGTTTGCCATTGAGCAACAGCTGCCCATCCGTAATCTCAACCGAACGAAATCCAATAGCGCTCGCTTCGCACTCTATCAAGGCGCCTTGCTCATCGAAGAGTGATACAACCAAGCGATAAAGGTTCGGGACTTCGGCACTCCATGCCTCGATGGTAGGCAAGCGCAGTTTTGCTCGGGTACGGTCTTTGTAGCGACCTCGCTCGTCGATTAGGTCGGTGCCAATGCGCTGCCGATGTGAGAGCACAGTTGTTTCAGACTCGTCCATGAGGACTAGCTCAACCTCGCCACGACAGACCCGATTACAGCAAACCTCGATATCGAGCACACCGCCCCTACGGTGCTCATCAAGCGCAGCGGTCACTCGGAAGTCACTGATATGCGTCGTAGGTTTTGAGAGTAGATAAACACTCCGGTATATGCCGGACAGATTCCACATATCCTGATCTTCGAGGTAGCTCCCATCGCATAGCCTCAGAACCATCACTGCGAGATCATTGTTGCCTGCTCGCACCAAACTGCTGATATCAAACTCGGCCGATAGTCGGCTGTCCTGCGAGTAACCCGCCAGATGTCCGTTACACCAGACAAAAAATGCGCTGTCGACGCCGTCGAAGACGACCCGGATCTGATCAACCAAATCGCTCTCATCGAGCCAAAAACTCCGTCGGTAACAACCCGTAGGATTGTCCTCAGGAACAACGGGGGGCGTCACAGGAAATGGGTATTTAACGTTGGTATAGATAGGTTTGTCGTATCCCTGAAGCTGCCAATTTCCGGGAACCTGTATTCGGTTCTCTGCGGCACCAGAGGTCAGCCAGCCATCGGGCACGTCATTGGGTGAGGGAAACCACTGAAACTGCCACTCACCATCCATCGATCGTCGGCTGGCCGACGGCTCACCGGTTGCGGCATCGGCAAATGACCGATAACTATGCAGCGGCGTGTGAGCAGCAATCCTCTGCAGACTGTTTATCTCCGGGGTCTGCCAAAAGCGGAGTGCTTTCAACTGCTTCAGCGTGAGATCTGACATCAGACTTCCCCAGCCTCACCAAAAATGTCATTTAAAACAGCGAGCGGAAGTTTCGGTCGCCGATCGAAATACAAAAGACCGTTTACCTCCTGTTGCACGTCGGTGAGTTGCGTCCAAACGAATCCCTGAAGCGCCTCGAGCGAGCGAATGTCACTCATGATTTTGCTCATTCTTACTTCCAGCGCCTCGGCCGTCTCTGCGAGATTACCGTAACTGAAGTCCTCTTCACTGAACGAGCCCAAACCAATGCCACCGCATTCGGTGAGTAATATGGGCAAGCCACCAACATCCGCACCGGGCAAGGCGCCGAGGCGCTCTCGACCGCCAAACTCACTGGTAACGGCACTGTGCGGATCCTCGATCAAGGCAGCCAACCGGCTAGAGATATCGCTGTCCTCGTTATAAAGATGAAGCGTCCATAGATCGCCGGAAGAGTATTCCCAACCGTCATTGCCAATGACTACGCGACTGCTATCGAGGGACTTTGTTAATGACGTTACGGCATCGACAAAGGCACGTTGTTCAGGACGGTCACTCTGGTGCCAGATGCCCCAGGACTCGTTGAAGGGAACCCAGGCGATAATGGATGGGTGAGCGCGATCGCGCTTGATCAGGTCCATCCACTCACCAGTTAGTGAATCGATCAGTTCGGATGAGAAGACCCGTCCTGAAGGCATCTCCGCCCACACCATCAAACCTAATTTGTCCGCCCAGTAGAGGTATCTGGGGTCCTCTGCTTTCTGGTGCTTTCTAGCGCAGTTAAAACCCATGGCGAGCGTAAGTTCGACATCGCGACGTAAGTCTTCATCCGCTGGGGCCGTATACCAACCCTCCGGAAAGTACCCCTGGTCTAAAACACCTCGCAGATATAGGGGAGCACCGTTTAGACAGAGCTGACCATCGATAACCGATACCTCGCGCAACCCTGTGTAGCTCGAGACCTCATCGTGCTCACCCGTTGAATGATTCATCAGAGTCAGTCGAACTGTATAGAGATGTGGTGATTTTGGTGACCACAACTTGGGGTTCTCGATGCACAACGTTGTCCGAACTTCTGCACGCCCTGCAGTCTGGACTGTATCGCTCGCGATCACACGATCGCCATCGAGAATCTCGATGTTGACTGCTCCGTCCATTTGCTCCGATAGGAATACTTTGTAGCTAAGAACCCGATCCACAACGTGATAGGAATAAGCGGTGGACTCAATCGATACTGCCGGCAGTGGCTCGAGCCAAATGGACTGCCAAATGCCGGTAACCCCGTCGTAGTCGATAGGCCAACGCGTCGTGCCGGCTTGCTTGCCGCGAGGCTGGGTCCATGACAGCGAATCCTCGACACGAATAGTGATGCGATTCATTCCCGGCATCAGCGCATGCTGAACATCGAAGGCAAACGATGCGTAACCACCTCGGTGTTGACCGACCTCTTGTCCATTAATGAACACGCGGGTGAGGAAGTCACTCGCACCAACGCGCAGCACAATGCGGTCGTCCCAGGCCTCGGGTTTAATGACTTCCCGTTGGTACCAAACCACACGAGCACCATCCGGCTCGGCAATGCCGCTGGCAGCCGATTCCATGGAAAACGGCACAGCAATGGTTCGGGCATCGTCCCACGGCGCTTTGAACCAGTGATCGGTAAGTCCCCGATTATCGGGGTCGACTCTGAAGGACCAGCACCCGTTGAGGCTCTGCCACTGATCCCGAACGAGAATAGGACGCGGGTATTCGGCTCGCGGCGCGCCCATCTCGCTCGAATCAGCAGTTGCCGGTGTTTTATCTACCGTCGGGGACATGTCTTCGTTATCTTTTTCGTTGTCTTTTTAGTTATAGATGGCGCAAATCCACACCATAGCCGCTTATCGTTTCTTTCGCATTGAGTTGTGTTTCAAATCATCCCTTGGTTACTCTCGTCTCGTTAATCACCACTCTGGTTGTCCCCAACCGGAGGCATACGAGAAAACTGCTATGACTGAACCAAAAGGTGTTTTTTTCTCCATGTTCACCATGAAATCCTGCCTTGGCGCAATGATCCTGTCGATGAGCATGCTCACCGTTTCAGCTGAGCGAGCACCCGCACTAGACGCCATGGATGTGTTTGAACTCGAATGGGCCTCTGATCCGCAAGTAGCCCCTGACGGCAAGTCGGTGGTTTATGTCCGCCGATCATTCGATGTCATGAGCGATACTGCCAAGGCCACCCTTTGGCAAGTTTCCATTGATGGCAGTGATCATCGACCGCTCAACAGCAATTTACACCGAAGCTCCTCGCCACGCTGGTCTCCCGAAGGAGACAAGATCGCTTATGTCTCAAGCGAAAGCGGCTCCAGTCAGATTTATGTCCAGTGGATGGACACAGGTCAGATGTCCGTCGTATCTCACCTTCGGCAAAGTCCATCAGATCTGATCTGGTCTCCCGACGGCCGATGGTTGGCATTTACCATGTCGATTAAAAAATCGACCCCACCCATCGCCAAGCATCGAAAGGCGCCCGAGGGCGCGGTCTGGGCCAAGCCGCCGGTTACTGTCACCACCACGCGCTACCAATACGATGGCCGAGGCATTGTCGATCCGGCCTACCGCCATGTGTTCGTCATCCCCGCCGACGGAGGCGTAGCGCGACAGCTAACATCGGGGGACTTCAATCACTACGGACGACTCAGCTGGTCTGCCGACAGTGCATCCGTCTTTTTCTCTGCTGACCGCTCGGATGATTGGGAGCTTCGCAGTGATGAAGCAGATATCTATTCGGTATCGCTCGCCAGTGGTGCGCTGACGCAAATCACAGACCTTCCGGGTGCCGAACGCTCGCCCATGGTCTCCCCGAATGGAAAGCTTCTGGCCATCAGCCATGAAGAGAGTAGACCTCTAGCCTTTACGCCCGACCGCATTGCCACAGTTGATCTATCGACCAACGACGTCCGCTTACTCACGGAGGCCGTCGACGGAGATGCGTCGAATATCCTGTGGCGAGCCGATGGTAAAGCGCTCTACTTTGCCTTTGATGAACGCGGTGAGCGACATATCAAACAGGTGACCCTGAATAAGGCAATCTCTCCTGTAACAACGGGATTGGGCGGCACCAGCGTGGGTCGGCCCTATCTTTCCGGCGGGTTCCACACGGCCGGTGGTGTCATTGCCTACACGAAAGGAGGAGCCGATCGACCCGCGGACATCGCTGTCATGCAGCGGAAATCGCCCAACATCATCACGGCTCTCAACGATGATCTGCTCAACTACCGGTCCTTGGGTGAAGTTCATGAGATTGTCTACAACTCATCGTTCGACAGCCAGGAGATTCAAGGCTGGTACATCACACCGCCCGACTTTGATCCCTCAAAGCAATACCCTGTGATTCTTGAGATTCACGGAGGTCCTCACCTCGCCTACGGGCCCCATTTTTCAGTGGAACTTCAGTTGATGGCCGCTGCGGGTTACATCGTTTTTTACGATAACCACCGCGGAAGCCTGTCTTATGGAGAGGATTTCGCACTGCTACTCCAGTACAAGTATTCGAGCGAGGAAGACTTTGCTGACCACATGTCAGGCATCGATGCACTGATAGAGAAAGGTATTGTGGACAGCGACAATTTATTTATCACGGGCGGCAGCGCGGGCGGTATTGCCACCGCCTATGCTATTGGCCTGACAGACCGGTTTAATGCAGCGGTAGCGGCGAAGCCCGTCATTAACTGGGTGAGTAAAACGCTGACCGCCGATTCGATGGTGGGTCAGATCTATCATCAGTTCCCCGGACCTCCATGGGAGCACCTAGACCATTACTGGAAGCGCTCGCCGCTATCGTTGGTAGGCAATGTCGTCACGCCCACCCTCCTACTAACAGGCGAAGAAGACCGGCGCACGCCGATGTCGGAAACCGAGCAGTTCTACCAGGCCTTACGATTGCGGGGCGTGGATTCGGCCATGGTTCGCCTGCCTGGTGCATCGCACGGCATTGCCAGCAGGCCGTCGAGGCTGATCACCAAGGTTGATCATATCCTCGCTTGGTTCGAGCGCTATCGAAGCGACGAATCAAACAATGACTGAGCGGTATCTTAGTGACATGTCGCTTACGTTGCTCGCAACGTTTGGAAAGCTCAGGAAATCACGGAAATCAGAGACGATTGTGGCAGCCGAGGCTTGATGGTGCTTCCGGGCTATTTCGGCAGGACTTTCAGCCATCGCGGAGTTTAGCCCCATAACCAACAGCAACAGTGTGGTCATAATGTTGCGTGCAATCCTCATAGCGAGCGACTCCAATTAATCTCTATACCAATCAGTTTAGTAATCGCGCAACATCACGCGACCTCGCAATCTCACCCTGATCAAAATAACTGTCGTGATTCTCTTCAATGCTCCGAAGATCATAGAGGTAATTGACCATGAGACCCGCCGATTGCTCTAGGCCCTTATCGCTGAGATCCGCAGCCCAATGAATCGCGTGAAGGCTTGCTCCGTTCCCCAAGTGAAAGCGCGCAACCGGATCTAGCGCGAGATGATTACGACGCTCCTTCAATAGATACTGTGCACAAGCCGCTAATAGATCGTTACGTCGCGCGTCTGCGGTCTTGGCCGTATCGGTCCTCGCCATCGATCGCATCTCGTCGAGGTCTATACCCAACTCTTGTGCTGCAAGCCATCGACAAAAACCAGGGATTGGCGAGAGCGTTACATAGCGCTTCATGTTGGAATAACGCTTACCAACCTCCTCAACCACCTGCTTAATCAAAAAGTTGCCAAATGAGACACCTGCTAACCCAGGGTGACAGTTGCTGATGGAATAGAACACAACGGTATCGGGGGTATTGCCAACATCGCTCTCTTTTGACTTATCAATCAACGGACCAATGGCATCAGGAACGCCTTCGGTTAGTGCCACCTCTACAAAAACCAATGGGTCATCGGGCATCGCAGGGTGAAAGAATGCAAAACACATCCGGTTACCGCGCAGCCTGGCTCGTAGATCGTCCCAACCCTCAATAGCATGCACCGATTCATACTGAATAATTCGCTCGAGAATCGATGCCGGCGTATTCCAGTCAATTACTCGTAACTCGAGAAATCCACGGTTAAACCACGAAATGAACTGATGCTTTAGATCGGTCTCCACCGCTTTGAGCTGGGGGAGATCGTCCAACGCCTGAATCATGGCCCCGCGCATTTTCACTAGCACAGGGGTAGCGTCAGGCGCCATGTTCATGCGGCGAAATAGCTTGATTCGCGGCGCCTCAGCGGCACGGGACAGAGCCGATAGATTCGCCTCTGTTGGATTGCGCTTATAGCCATCTGCAGCAGCTAACACCGCGTCACTGTCGGCCGAAAAATCATCCGCCAAAGATTCAAAAAAAAGCAGCCGGTTGGCGTCATCCAATGCTTGATAGTCCGCGACAACTTCATAGGCCAAGGCCAGGCCAGATGCTTCGCCTCGGTGGTGGATGAGCTGCTTACTCTTTGCTAAAAGATCGCTGGAGGGAGCCTCGAGCGAATTTTGTCGCCGGCGGGCCAAAATATCGCGACCCGCACTGATTACTGAACTCAAAAGGCCCGACAAACCGCCAATGGACGACTCTTGTCTGTCACCGCCGCGATGTTCTACCTCACTTCTCATGGTTCATCACTCCAGCAAACCTGATTTCACTATACGCCCTTTGGAATTAACACAGCAATGTGACGATAAAGGGACCAAAACCTACACAAACAAGGTTTCCCTCCCTCAAAAAAGAGCGGCGTTATTGTTGTAATAACGTGTTTGAAGTTCGAAAACACCCGCCTAAAAAAATGGCGCTTCCCGAAATAACAACTAGGCTAGAGAGCACAACAACATAACCAAGAGGAAACACCATGAAGCAACTAATAATCGGCATGATCGCAAGCCTGCTTTCAGTTGGCGCTCTTGCTGACCCGCTTGCACTTGAAAAACGTCAGCCAGATACCGCGATGAATGTCACCTCGCTCGAACTGGGCGACGATGAATCCGTCATCAATGCCGAGGGCGATATGGGTGTTTATGGGCGTGTCTACGTCACATTCCGTTTGGCCTACGATGAGGGTAGACGGAGCGGCACGGTTTACGGCTCGGGACGGGGAGCGATGGGCAACGATATTGCCGTTGGGAATTTCTCCGGCCGTTGGGAAGTTATTGATGGGACGGTAACGATGCGCCATGTCGTGGCACTGAATGACGGCACGTTTAACCTCGATATCGTTACCTTTCGGCCCGTCGATAGGGAGCTCATCATTAAGGCGTATGTTCTGAAATAGGCGTCTCTTCGAGCAATAACTCAGTAATCAATCGATACGGGGTAACACACTATGCACACTATAAAACTGACTGTTTTAATTGCGTTAACAATGCTCGCTGGTATGGCACAAGCAGATACACAGGCAGAGATACGCGATGTGGTAAAAGCCAATATCGCACACACCAATCAGACAATGACTCAAGACCCATCACGAATTTCCAAAGAGGGGTCCAAAGAATTTTTCTCGAGTGGCGGCCTGCTAAACACACTCCAGAGAAATAGCGATACGTCCGACTTTGAATATTTTTCAGGGTCTGTGAAACACATCGAAGTTGTCGTGTTGGTAGAAGGACAAGCGGCAGTTGCTCACTACTACCAAGAAGCAACCATGAAGCCCAAGGGCCTGCCGGCAGTACCTAACTACCGCACACGTGTCACCCAGGCGTTTGTAAAAGAAGATGGGATGTGGCGCATCAAAGCCGCTCATTGGTCGCCTTTGCAGGGTGGGGCTGGTACGTCACAAACCGTTGTTAAGTAAGGGGGGCTTTTCCAGTGAGGCTCCCGTTTAGTCAACTTTTCGTGTGCCTGCTACTGACCAATTTTTGGGCAGTAGTCGCGCACGCTGAGATTAGTGAAAGAGACACCATCACAACGTTAGAAAGCTTTTTCTCTGCGTTATCTGTTGAAAACTATGGGAACGGTGATCTCGAAAAAATTGTTACTGACGACTTCGTTATTTTCGAGATGGGCCAACGCTTCACCCTGCCTGAGTTCAAGGAGTTTTTAGCCTCTGCCAACTATACAGATTGGGTCTCGACACGTTGGGTACTCTCAAATCACACCATCACGAGCGCGCAAGAGTCTTCGCATATTTTTTACCAGAATGACGGTGTGTTTATTTTCCCCAGCGCCGGTGACCCTGAGAAGCTATCAAAACAGCAAAACATGTGGCTTGAAAGCGCGCTGGTCGTAAAGGAAGGCGAAATTCTCAAATTGAAATTTCTACAATCTGAGAACGTCACGCGAGTAGAAACAGACCTTGATGATGTAGATTAGGGTCTACGGAATTTTCGGGCACGATTATGTTGCGACTACTTATCACTGCATGCCTTCTTTGGCCGACTTTGGTAATGGCTAGCCCCTATAAAATAACGGTCCTAGCAACAAATATTTCGGACTATGGTGGCCTAGGTGAGTGGAGCTTTTCTGCTGTTTTTGAGGGCGACGAGGAATCAGTTCTATTCGACACCGGATTCAAAAGCGACACCGTACTTCACAATGTATTACACCTAGGCGTCGATTTATCTCGCACCGAGAAAGTCGTGCTGAGTCATTTCCACAGCGATCACACTGGTGGTTTGTTAGTACTCCGGGAACATTTTAGAGACAAGAATCCCAAAGCACTTAGCATCGTCTATGTCGCCCGTGGTTTTTTCGATCAGCGAAGAACAGGCAATGGCTCACTTGTAGGGCCAGGTGAATTTGAATCAGCTCAAGACTTTCGAGGTGCCTCAGAGGCTTTGGGCATCTCATTTGTCGAAATAGATTCACCAACCGAGATTGCACCTAACTTATGGCTAACCGGTCCGGTACCGCGCTTAGTGGAGGCCTACAACGGCCCCGCAGGTCTTTTCATCGACGGACCGGATGGCCCAAGCGAAGACATTATTATTGATGATCAGTCTCTGGGTTACCTTACTGATCGGGGTTGGCTTATGACCTCAGGCTGTGGACACTCGGGACTGATCAACACAGGCAACGTTCTTCAATCGATTAAAAGAGAGCCGGTCTATTCGATTGTTGGCGGTTTTCACTTATGGCGAGCCAATCAAGTAACACTGGATAAGACGGCTGCTTGGCTGGAAAAGGCCGGTCTTGAGTTGATGATGGGCGGCCATTGCACCGGTATCGCAGCGGCAGAAACCATTGCGAGTGCGTTAAGGCTTCCCCGATCCAACATCTCGCACGCAGCCGTCGGCTCAGTCATTACAAAAGACCTCAAATTTGTTCGCAGCTCAATTGAGTAAGAGTGATGTCATTGAAGTGCATCTCAAAAATGCGCAAAAGGGGTAAGCGGCGAGCCAGTAGCTCCCTGAATGTGTAACGGGGAAGCTGTAAATAAAAACGAGTATCGACGCTCTTCCTTAGCTACCTCAGCGAGCTCATCAAGTTGTAAATGATCAAAAATTGGCATGCCTAGAGCGTAGTTAGCCATGACATGTAAAGGATTGAAGACCGATTCAACCCCTCCGGGCACGACATCACTAATCGCATCGCAACCAATCGCCGCAACACCGCGCTCTTTTAACCAAGGACCCACCGTAGCATGGAGCCCTGCCGTAGACGCGAGTGGATTAAACTCATCCTCTCTCGCTGCTAAGACCCAGCGCCCGGTACGAACCAAAAGTACATCTCCTGATGACACCTTGACGCCCGTAGCTTTTTCCCACGCTTCCAAGTGTTGAATCGTAATAACGGTTCCCGGCTTCAATGCATCTATGCCATAGAGCGACGGTAAGTCAACGAGGATCCCTCGAGTAAATATGCCTTTCTTAGCTATGTGCTCAAGGCCAACATTTGAAAATCCCTGATCACTTGGCGTGAAAGGAAAGCCATTGTAAAGCTGTCCTTCCCAGCCAAAGTGTGACACCCCATCCATATGACTGTGCAGTGCACCGTGGTAGTTGATAGTAAATATGTCACCTGCTGCCACCTCAGGACTATCAGGGCCAGCGAGGGGTGGGAATACAAAGGTTTCATGAGCCAACGGCACCACAAATTCTCCTGTTGCAGTTTTACTAATGGGGTTGGCAAGACTAATAGCACGGCCAACTCGCACCTCCGCTGCAGCAGCGATTCGCTTTTCTGGTGTAATTAAGTTTATAGCACCCGTCTGATCATTGACGCCGAACTCACCCCAGCGTCTCGTGTTTTTCAGCAGTTCATCAAATTCATCAAGGGACAACTCAGTTTTAAGTCCTCCCAACGCTGGTAAGGGCTGCTCCTGTGCCTGAGAAGCGTTGAGTGCGACAAAGCCTAAGACAAAGGCCATTAAAATAAAAAGTGTTTTTCTAAACTTCAGTTGCTGCATATCTAAACCCTCAACATTCATGACTAAGTCTAGCTACTTATTTACCGACTTCCAGACAAGATCATATAGAGCCAAACGCTCGGGACAACATTTCTATCTGCAGCCTCGCGCAAAAAGACTGCTAACTGCATTTAAAGTGGAAGTTCTGCACTCATGTCCTAGTCTTTCTTAATTCATGATTAAAAATACGAAAACATTTATTTCTCTTGTAGCCATTGCAATAACTTATTTGTCGTCAGTGTCCGTCGCTCAGGAGCAAGGCAGTATCGGGGTCGTTGAAATGCCGGCAGTCAATAATAGTGCTGCATTCAAAGAGGTTAAAAAGCGGCTTGGTCGCTGGGAGGGCATGATGCGGCAATCAATCTCAGATCGAGACATACCGGTATCCTACGAGCTAAAGCTTACCTCTGGGGGGAATACGATTGTCGAGACTCTGGTGGAAGACGGCATTGAAATGCTGTCTACCTACACCGACAAGGGTGGCGAGTTGGTGGTTACCCATTACTGCTCTTTAGGAACTGAGCCCATTTTTAAAGTGGCAGAAATGTCGGATGGTGCACTCACTGTTCGACTCGACGAAAAGGCCAACAGTTTCCATGCCGGTCACGACAGTTATGTGACCGAAATGAAGTGGGTTTTTGACGCCGACGACCCTAACGTCTTGGTAAATACAGGGAAAATACACATGGAAGGTGAGGTCGTGGAAAACTACGCCAAACTTACTCGAGTCAATTAGTACGCTACCATCGTTGGACAAAAGCCCGCCTCTTGCGGGCTTTTTTTATTCCATGTTATCGATGAAGTTGCTGAGCAATTGACAAAGATCGTCACCCCGAGCAATTTTAAAGCGTGGCACCAAGAGGAGTATTCCAGTGACAGATGTACCTAAAGCCAGACCCGCCAGCACCGTTGTCCTGTTACGTGACAGTGACAGTGGAATGGAAACACTCATGCTCAAACGCAATAAGGCGCTAATGTTCGCGGGTGGTTTGTGGGTCTTTCCCGGCGGTGCATTGGAGGAAGCAGATCTTGAGTCGGCTAGTGGCGATATTGCTTTGGCGGCGCGAATTGCCGCGGCGCGAGAGGCCGAGGAAGAGTGTGGCCTTCGGCCCGACACCGAAAACATGGTGCATCTCAGCCACTGGACGACACCTGTTGTCGAGCCTAAGCGATTCGAGACCTGGATTTACGCGGCGCCCCTCGCCGAGGATGCAGACGTTGCCATTGACGGTAGCGAGATTCATGGCTTTACGTGGATTCGCGTTAAAGATGCGGTGGCGCAACATGAAGCGGGTGAGTTCGGCATGCTGCCACCCACCTACATTACACTCTTGAGTCTGTCGCGCTATGCAACAACCGTAGAAATGACTGCTAGTGAAAATGAAATTCCTCCACCCTATGTGTTCCCGATCTTCACAAAGGCAGAGGGGAAAATGGCGGTTCTATTCCAAGGGGATGCGGGTTACGAAACGGGCGATGGGAGTGTTACGGGCCCGCGACACCGCGCGATTATGCAAGAGAAAGGGTGGGAGTACGTCTACCGCGACGTCGCCGAGAATTACCCACCGTTTGTGCGCACCTAAATAATCAGGCGAGCTCAGAAGCAGTCAGCACTTTGGTGGCGTTTTACCAGGAAAGAAACTGAGCCGATTACCAAGATTTTTATCCACCGAGCGTTTAGGATGCGTTGCAGCGAACAGTGCTGACTGTCTTGCTGTTCCAAACCCCAAAAGCCCTTAAAAATAAAGACGTAACAAGCGACCAAAAGCCGGTTTCGCTCGTATCAGTAAGCGTCCAGGATTGACACGAAACTATGAAGAACCCGGTAACCGATATCTGTGATCTCAACCGCGAACTGCCGCCCGATGCACCCGATGCGCCAAAGTGGCTTGTCGATGCGTTGCAGGTGCCCCGCGAAGAGGGCTGGGTGACTTCAGACGGATGCAATGTTCACTACTTTCGCTGGGGCAATCCTGAGAATCCACCTCTCCTTTTGATGCATGGGTTTCTTGCACATGCACGTTGCATGGCCTTCATTGCGCCGTTTCTCGCTGAGCAATACCACGTTGTTGCCTACGACCTTTCCGGTATGGGCGACTCAGAGGCAAGATCATCCTACCCCGACGCTGTCCGTGCGCAGGAAGTGGTCGATGTAGCGCGAGAAACCGGTCTATTTGATCACACCATCAAGCCCATCGTGATCGCGCACAGCTATGGTGGACATGTTGGCCTCGCAGCAATGAATGATTTTCACGAGCTCTTCGGTGGGCTTGTTGTTTGCGATCTAATGGTGCTGAGACCCGAGCGACTTAAAGCCCACTTCTCGGGCGGACGCCCAATGCGATCGGATACGAGTCGCCCTAACCGAGTCTACCCAGAATATGAGGCGGCAAAATCGCGTTTCGTGCTCTCACCAAACCAACCTTGTGGCGAACCTTACCTATTCCATTACATGGCGTATCACTCGCTAAAGCAGGTTGAGGGCGGATGGACCTGGAAGTTCTCGACTAGCGTCTTCGACAGTGATTTCTCGCTGAGAGATCGCATACTCAATCAAGTAGATGCTGTCGTCGCAGCGCCTGGCAGAAAAGCTTACGTGTATGGACAGGACAGCGCCTTATTTGATGACGACTCGGCCGATTATGTGCGTGAGAAAGGCGGTGAAACGATACCCTTTATAAGCATCCCTGGCGCACGGCATCACCTCATGCTCGATGAGCCCATTGCGTTTGTCAGCGTGCTTCGCTCCTTGGTTGCACAGTGGCATGCAGCAGATAAAGCGGCCTGAGGCTTATGCGCGGCAATTGCATGCCTCCGATTCGATAGCGGCTTATTCATGCGAGAAATAGGTGCGCCCGAAAACAATAATAGCCTTGTCTTTCCGGTCTTAATGGCGAGTCTGGGAGTGCTGTTCTTTTCCATGCTTGATGCGGTCATGAAAGCCCAAGCGCTGGCCATCGGTGCCTATAGCGCCACATTTTGGCGAGCGGCCATGGGGGCCGTCTTCGCATCTGTGCTCTATTTGCCCAATCGGCCTCAGTTGGCGACAGGACGAGTACTGAGACTCCACATAACCCGGGGTGTCCTTACCGCATTCATGATGCTCTTTCTGTTTTGGAGCCTGACACAACTGCCACTCGCTCAGGCTATCGGTCTTAGCTTTGTCGCACCCATCATTGCCTTGTATCTTGCAGCCCCCATGCTGGGTGAGGAAATTACACTCGGTGCAAAAATCGCCGCTGTGCTGGGTTTTGGTGGTGTTTTAGTCATTGCTAGCGAGGACATGTTTCAGATGAGAGACGACAGCAGTCTGCTCGGCATCGCGGCGGTCCTAATGTTCGCCATCATGTACGCGTTCAATATCATTTTGCAGCGCAAACAATCGCTCGTTGCACGGCCCACTGAAATTGCCTGCTACCAAAATGTCATCATGACCTGTGTTCTGGCGATTGGAGCACCATTTGCCCTCACCATTCCCGCTGACAGCGCTCAGTGGACTGCTGCGTCGGCGTCCGGCATTCTTGCCGTCATTTCGCTCATACTTTTGTCTATCGCTTACAGTCGAGCAGAGGCGCAAGCACTCGTTTCCGTCGAATATACGGCATTCATTTGGGCCGCATTGTTTGGCTGGTGGTTTTTCTCCGAGCCCGTCAGTGATGGCACGCTCTTGGGGACAGCGCTTATCGTCACCGGGTGTATCATCAGCACGCGGAAGGCAAAAGCCTAGTCATTTAGGGTTACACTCGCTTCATGTCTCGACCATCCTATGAAAACTTGTACGATGTTGCGTGCCTGCGGAAAGGCGGTAGTGACGTCGTTGAGGGGTTGTTACCAACCATAGCAACCAAAAAGCACCTCAGCGCTTTGGGGTCCGACCGCTACCTCGCAGAGTTTACGCGCAAGGTATTTCAGTCCGGCTTTGTATGGCGCATCGTCAATAACAAATGGCCTCATTTTGAAGAGGTATTCTGGGGCTTCGATATTGAGCGTTTATTGATGATGCCCGACGACATGCTGGAGCGTAAGGCCAGCGATCCAGGCATCATCCGTAACTTCAGCAAAGTCAAAACGGTACTGGAAAACGCCGTGATGATCGCAGATACCGAGCGGCGTGAAGACAAGACCTTTGGCGAGTTCATCGCAGGCTGGCCCGATGACGACGTCATTGGCCTATGGCTTTTCTTGAAAAAAAACGGAAGTCGTTTAGGTGGCAATACGGGGCCCTATGCCTTGAGAACAGTGGGTGTTGATACGTTTTTGATGACCGCCGATGTAGAGTTCTTCCTGCGTGAGAACGACATTGTTGATTCGGGCATTCACAGCCTGCGCGCACTCAAAGCCGCACAAAGTTATTTCAACGACCTCCGTGAGGAGAGCGGTAGAAGTTTGTCGGAGCTTAGTCGACTCGTCTCGCTCGGGGTTCGAAGAAACCAAATACCAGCATAAATCTGTCCTAACTCTCGCAAAACAACGCCTCATTGATCGGTCCGTTACACCTGTCACCCGCAGATAAGTTTGACAGCTCCAAAAAGTGAGCATAAGCTCACTTTTAAAAGCCGCGCTTAAATAACTATGACCATTGCATCAACCAAGATGAGAAGTTCTCCTCAGCAGCAGCGAGCGAAGATTACTGTCGAGCGTATCGTTTCGGCTGCAGAGGCATTGCTAGCTGAGGAGGGTTGGCCAGGATTCACTACTAATGCGCTAGCTAAGAGAGTCGGTTGCCCTGTAGCTACCATCTACCGTTACTTCCCGGACAAACATCGCTTGGCTCGGATTGTTGCTGAATCAGCCATTGCCGAATGGAACAGTGAACTGGCAGATTTCGAGCAGGCATTCAGGAGTAGCGATGATTTTCTCTACACCTGGTCCACATATTCAGAAATCTTTTTGGGTTTACTCCGTAAGTCGCCTCGAACCATGGCCGCTCGGCGAGCCATGCTGGCGGTTCCAGAGCTAAGAGCGCTCGATCGAGAAGACACACGCCAAATTGCTTTGAAACTAAGTGAGCTTGTGAAGCTTCGGATAGACGTAACAGCGGAGAGATCGCTGGCAATCGCCAGCACATTAATCGAATCGATACTCGATCTCGTTGATCGCACGGCCGATTCGGACATCGATGACAACGAGGCTCGGGCGCTTTTTTCCGAGCTCCGCCTTATGCACCACAGCTACCTCAGCGCCCTGGGCCTTGGTCCAAAATAGAAGAACATTTAAGGGGATACAAAATGAAAATATTCCAACTTGTTTCACTTTCGTCACTCATACTCATGAGCGCATGTGGGGGGGCCGAAAGCGATGTTCCCCCAGTTGAGAAGTCGCCCTGGCAGTCACTCACCGAGCAGGAAATAAATGAGGCATCGCGCGCTGTCAGTGACTCGCTAGGTCCGGGCATCATATTCAATCGCATTAGTCTCACCGAGCCTGACAAGAACGAAGCGCGAACATGGCAAGCAGGCGATACAGCGACCCGCGGCGCTGACATTGTCTACAGACTGAACAAAGCCTCTTATATAGCTCGCTATGATTTTGATACCTCATCGCTCTCTGAACCGAGGGAAATAACCAGCGGGCAGCCTATGCTGGTGGGTGCTGAGCTATTTGGCGCACTCGATGCAGTTAATCAACTACCTGAAGTCGTAGCTGCGCTTGAAGGACGCGGTATTACTGGCTCAGACGGTCTCTGCCTGCCGCGCACTGTCGGGCGTTTCTTCTCTAATCTTGCAAATCCAATCAACGACCGACTTGTCCGCTTCGATTGCTTCAACATTCGCGGACAAAGTGGCTTGGGTCTCCTTCCTACGACCAGTGCCTATGCGCGACCAGTTGAAGGTATCAGCGTCTTGTTTGATGTTGAGGATTTGGAGCTCATCGAAATCACAGACTCGTTTGCTGACGCTGACACACCACCCAATGACTTTGAGGTCATCGAGTTTCACGAGAGTGCCCTCGACACGCGACCGGCACTGAAGCCCATCACCATCGAGCAATCGGAGGGGCGAAATTTCGCCATCAACGGGAGTCAAATCAACTGGCAGGACTGGCAGTTCCATCTTCGCTTTGACCCGCGGCAAGGCACGATTCTCAATAATATTGGTGTTATCTCCGAGGGCAACTTCAGGCCTGTCGCCTACGAGATTGCCATGTCCGAGATGTTCGTCCCATACCAGGACCCCGATACTCACTGGTTCTATCGCGCCTACTTCGATATGGGTGAGTACGGATTCGGCAACATGGCGACCGAGCTCAAGGGTAACGACTGCCCGCCAACCGCGGTTTACCGGGATGTGGTGTTGCACACCGCGAGCGGCGAGGCGTTTACCGCCGAAAATCGCGTCTGTATTTTTGAGTTCGACCCAGGCTACCCCAGCTGGCGCCACCACGAGTCTCTGTATGACGAGGTGCCTGGTATCGTGAAACACAACTCACGAAGAGCCACCAATCTTGTTGTGCGTATGGTCGCCGTGATCGGCAACTACGATTACTTCCAGGATTACATTTTCCAGCAAGATGGGCGCATCCGGATTCGACTGATTTCAACCGGAATTGACGCCACCAAGGGCGTTTTCTCGGCCTCGTTAGATGACCCGAGAGCGGCATCAGAAACGCAGACAGGGACGCTGATTGCCCCCTATCGCGTCGGGGTCAATCACGACCACTTCTTTAACTACCGCATTGATATGGATGTCGATGGTGTGGATAACAATTTTGTTCGTCAGCGACTGGTGGCCACACAGCAACCTGATGGCGCACCTCGCCAGGGCATCTGGACAGTAAAGCAGGAGCAAGTGGCAACCGAGCAGCAGGCGCAAACCGTCATGAAAGTGGAGAGGCCTGCGCTGTTAACCTTTGCCAGCACCACCGCGAAAAATGCGATGGGCTACCCCACTTCGTACCAGCTCATCTTCCCCAATACCCGTCCATTGGTGACGCTCGAAGATGCGATTTATCAGCGCGCTGGCTTTCTAAAGAACAATTTGTGGGTCACCCGCTACAAGCCTAACGAAATTTTCTCGACCGGGCTCGCCGTCAATCAGTCGGATGTTGGTGTTGGACTGCCTCAGTATGCGGCAGATGATGAGACCATTGAGAACACCGACCTTGTCGTATGGCCCATGATTGGCTTCCACCATGTGCCCATGGCCGAGGACTGGCCCGTAATGCCCTCAAAGGTAGATGAGATCACGCTGAAGCCTCGTAACTTCTTTAACCGCAATCCAGCACTGGACGTTCCTGAATAAATTGCGTCTCATGAGGGTGCGCAGAGGAGTTCGATCATGTCGAAAATAAGGATCACAAAAATACACCGCTACCCCGTTAAGTCCATGTTGGGCGAGACACCTTCAGAAGTGGCGGTTAGCGAACGCGG
The DNA here is from genome assembly GCA_009937065.1 of Gammaproteobacteria bacterium. GTDB lineage: Bacteria > Pseudomonadota > Gammaproteobacteria > Pseudomonadales > Halieaceae > Luminiphilus. The sequence continues at coordinate 50,648 of JAACDF010000099.1, forward strand.
TATTCAGGGTGATCGCTCATGGGCGACGCGCGATGAGGTCCGAGGTGGCATTCGTGGCGCTAAAAAACTCCCACAACTGATGCTATTTGGCGCGCGATCGATCGATGGCAATACATCGGAAATTACCGCTCCTGATGGTTCGACTTGCCTGACGAGTTCAGACGAGATGAACCATTGGCTGTCAGAGAAACTTGATCACAGCGTTACTCTATGGCCGCTGCTTCCCCCCGATAATCTGGAGCACTATCGGCGAGGCGCGCCCGACTCAGAGGATTTCGAACAGGAACTGCGAGAGATCTTCGGCCGCACCCCCGACGAACCACTCCCTGATCTCAGCGCCTTTGCGGAAGTGATCGAATTCGAGTCCCCGCCGGGCACCTATTTTGATGCCTTTCCAATCATGCTCATGACACAGCAATCGTTGGATACGATGTCACACGCAGCTCCAAATTCGGCGTTCGATGAAAAGCGATTTAGAGCCAACTTCATTCTCGATGTCGGTGGCTCGACCGATCGGTTCCCAGAGCAAGCTTGGATTGGTAAAGAGCTACATATTGGTGAGGTTGTTCTCAAAGTAATCGATACCTGCCCGCGCTGTTCGATGACCACACACGCCACCGACACACTCCCCAGAGACACTGACATCATGCGGCATCTGGTGACTACAGCAGAGGGCAACCTGGGTGTGTATGCAAAAGTCGTCCGCGGCGGAATAATTGCTCAAGGGCAGACCGTGACGGTTAGATAACTCTGCCCCTAGTTGTGTAACGAGGTCTCGGCACCGCCAATGTGCTCAGGAGACAGTAATGGTCTTGGCATTGAAGCCATCCCAGGGGCCAGTAATAGCGAGCGTTTTTGTCGGCGCATACACGTTGACGAACAATGTTTGCCCATCGGGGGAGAAACAGGCTCCGGCTAGCTCGGTCTGCAGTCGAAGACGCGCGAGAGGATAGGCGTTCCCGTCGGGCGCAATCCCTCTCAAGTGGTTATCAACGACCGCCGTGTATTGATCCTCACAGACGATGAGGTGCCCATTGGGAGCAACGACCACATTGTCGCCGTAATCAAATTGATGCTTTGAGACACTTTCGAAAAAGAGTTCTACGCGATCACTCTCCCCGTCTGGACTTAATGCAACGCGAAAAATTTGACCGAGCTTACGGGCGCCACCACTGGTTGCGCAGACAAAAGCCTCGCCCTCGCCCATATGGATACCTTCACCACGCGCCACCAAACTCGCACCTTTGGTGGCCGCTTGGTAACGCAGATCATCCTTTAGTGCCTCGACCGCATCTAAATCGACCCAGGTGATCTTGCCCGCAGCGCCCACCGCCATCGATCTACCCGTCCAGTTTCTCAGGTCGGGAATACCCTCCACTTTCATCGCCTGCAGGCGACCTCCTTGCGAGAGCTCGCTAGGGACTTTGGGAATAAAACGATAAAGGACGCTGTCATCACGGTCTTCTGTCAGATAGACAAAGCCTGTCGCCGGATCGACACAGGCGGCTTCGTGATTAAAACGACCCATGGCAACCAAAGGAACAGGGTCGACTAGACCTGTTGCCGCCGCAGGAACCTCAAATACCCAGCCGTGATTCTTGTTTAGCCCTTTGCCGTATTTCTGTCCGGGACCCGTTGGCGATTCCTCGCAGGTTAGCCAACTTCCCCAGGGCGTGACACCACCAGAGCAATTGCGAATAGTGCCCCCAAGTGACCGGAATTGATCACGCACCTCGAGGTTATTTTGATCGAGTACAACGTGTGTCGTACCTCCGGGAACGAAGACACCGTCTTTGGCGCCAAACCCGAGCTTAAAGGCCCCGCCACCCTCGTCGGTGGATACCAACTCGTGATTGCGCACGAGCGCCAAATGGCCGTCACCAAGATCAAAACAACCCATACCATCGGCCTTATCAGGGACGGTCGCCCCATCGGTCATGACATCACCCAAGCTGGATATCACTTGATACGAGAAGCCCGCTGGAAGGTCGAGCAAAGCCTGAGGATCGGGCGCTAGGGGGCCATAGCCTATCGCGCGTGAAAATGGTTGATCAGGTAAAGGTCGAGTTATGCAGCCGCTCGCAGTTAACGCCGCAAAAGCTGTTCCTGTTGCGTTTAAAAATGTACGTCGGTTCATAGTCGGTTTCGCAAGCCGCTGAGTTCAATTCACTCACCGAAGCGTAGCAAAATACGGGCGTCAGAACCCAGAAAGCTTGGGACACAAATAGCGGTGGAGTATCGATGGCTTACAGCAGCCTCTGGTCGCTGGGCATCACCTTCACCGAATTTCGTGATTTCTTCGTTCGCTTAGATGATGACGACTCGACGCTGATGGGTAGTGGATTGGGTATGCTAACGGCTCCCTAGCACTTCCCTTCGTGGATATCCGTTGTTGGACCTATACGAGCATCTTTATTTCTCCACCACTTGATTTCTCCACCACTTGACCCATCCACTCATCGGGCCAGCGATCCTCTAACATCAACAAGTGCTTGAAAAGAGCGCGGATCCGAGCGCTTTGGCGAAGATCCTTGTGATACAGCAACCAGACGTATCGATGAGGCACACTTTCAGTATGGGGCAAGCGCACAAGATCCTTAAAGTCCGTGACGCTGCAGCAAGGCAGCGGAGCAACCCCCATCTGACTAACTACCGCATCGAGGCGGGCAATAGGGCCGTCAATGGAGTGCCTTGTGTGGATACCAAGATCAGAGGCCGTTGGCAATTCTGCTGGAGTTTCTTGCGATGTACCTATGAAAGTCAGTTCCCGCTTACCCAATCTTGCATCTTTTAAAAGCGCCTTGTGAACATAGAGCCCCGTTGTTAGCAAACCCAGTTTTACGCCAACAATATCCTTGCCTGGACGCTGATCGACTTTCAGGCCTCGAACCGCAAAATCTGCCTCGCGCCTCGAGAGATCCACCTTTTCATTGGAGGAACTGATATCCAATTGAATTCTGGGATATGCCGCCGAAAATTCACTTAAACTTTGAAATAGAAGTTGGTTTACCGGTTTGAAGTCAGCGATTGAGACTTTGAGCTTGCCGGCGAGTAGTGCGTCTCTGCCGGTTAATCTGAGCTGGCCATCAGATATGGTGTCTTCAACCGTTTTTGCAATCGGCAAGAGCTCTTCACAAAGAGCTGTCGCTAATAGTCCGTCGGGTGTTCTATCAAACAGGCGGCCTTCGATGGCCGCCTCAAGCGTTTCAAGTCTCCTAGCTACGGTGCTATTACTCACGCCCAGAGCTGATGCCGCCGTGCGGGTCGATCCATGGCGACTGCAGGCTAGCAACACCTTTAGATCATCCCAGCTAAGCTCCTCCATAGTTTCCCCTGCTTAAGAGAGTGGATTACCCTCTTTGTCAGTCAGCACTAAAGCGTCGTTAGTCACTTTACATAGCAAACGCTGTCGCGACGCACCCTCGGGTACGACTGATAATTTAACGGTAAGGGTGCCCGAATATTTCTTGCTGCCCTTCATTGCGATTCGGGTGTCACCACCGAACTTCTCCAGCACTTCGGCCTTGCATTGCCCATAGGCATCACTGACCGAAGTTGACGCGTTGGCTTCAACCCCGAGGCCGAGACCAACAAGCCCGACGATTACAACAAACTTTAGTTTATCCATCTTTCATTACTCCTTGATTAACGTCACTACGGTATGACGATGGCAAGAATACGCGGAGGTTAAAAAAGTCGCTTGTAACGAAATCGCAGTGAAGTGCCCCAAAAATGGAACACCTCCAAGAAGTTATGAAAGACTCAATCTGGGGCTGAAATGCGGCCCGTTGTGGACGCTTTATTTATCGCGTGCTGTTCAAGGGAAAAATCGACGATCTGCCTCATCCCACCACCAAAAATCGGGCAATGGCAGGCGATCAGGCCATTCTTGATCCATGGTGTTACCGTCATACAGACGGCCATTAACCAAGACTCTGTCAATATCGACAGTATTGCGAATATTATCCAACGGGTTGCTATTCAATATGACCATGTCGGCCAGTTTTCCAATTTCAAGGGAGCCCAAGTCCTGGTCAACACCAAAAATACGCTCGCCATCAGGCGATATAACGGGTTGGCTGTCGTACCCAAGGCCTGAGGTAATGCGAACTGCCTCCCCTCCCTCGATGGGTAAGCGATACAAATCGCCCAGAAGGTCAAAGACAAGGATGTCGCCCTCAGGTGTTACATCAATAGAAAGCCATGAACCCTCGTCAGTGGTAAAACTGAGAACCTCGGTGGAACCTTCTAACGGTAAGCTGTCTGTTTCTGTTTCAGCTAGGGTTGCGATCGGCGCCACCGTTATTGTGGCCGCCACTACTACCTGTGGTAATCGAGTCATCTCTGTTCGGGTCCATTTTTAAGGATAATATTTTTGATTATAGGCAGATCCGGCCATCCTCAGCTCAACACAGTGCCTGTCCGACAGCGCTTAGGGACTGTTGAAGTGATTTACCTTGTCATCAATCTGAAGCGTGCTGTTCTCGGTAACCCAAAGCACGCCACCCTTTGCAACTAACGCTACCCGACCAAGAGCCTCAATATCCTCCAGCGGGTTGCCGGCAACAACCAAAATATCAGCCTGTTTCCCGCGCTCCAGACTACCGCGCTCGGCGAAGACCCCGAGTATCTCGGCATTGGTTTTGGTCGCTGCTGATATAACCTGAATCGGTGTCATCCCGCTATCAACAAGCGCAGACATTTCGCGCCAAATCGCTTCTAGGTGCATGTTGAGTGGACTCGCCGCATCGGTACCCACACCCATGCGCGCACCCGCTTCAATGAACTGGCGGGCCGATTGCTTCGAGTTCCTTATCTCAGTCGCAGCGTTACGAAAATAGGGCAGTTGGTGAAAGTTTTGAAATGAATCCATGAACTCCTCATAGATATCATCCGGCATATCCGTTCTGTACTCGGCCCGTTGCAGGCGGGAAGGAAAGGCCACGGTTGACGGATAAACCCAAACGCGATGGGAGATAGTCTGAACAACAGGAATCTCTTTATGAGCAATGGTATTAATCAGAGCATTTTCATAGGGCGGGTTTCCGGCTGAACCAACGTGTTGAAAGACATCGACTCCCGCTTCAATCGCCATTTCGATTGCCTCTGGGTCATAAAGGTGCGCGTGGACTTTGATGCCGCAAGAGTGAGCCGCGCCTACAATGGCGCGGTAGTCCTGCAAAGTAAGACCCTCCCAAGTTTTAATAACGTCGGCGCCGCGATCGATGAGCTCCAACGCTTTAAGAGCACCCTCCTCTGGCGAGCTGATAACCACCTCGTAGCTGTCAGGAATCGTGTCGTATTGAACTCTTGTTATCCATGGCCCCGATACCAGCAAACGCGGACCCGGAATCTGACCGGAATCGATTTTTCTTCGAACATTTAAAATCTCAAAGGGCGCACCCAAATCCAGTGCAGTAGTGACACCTGCTCTCAACATTTGCTTGGCAGCAATTGGCATCACCTCATCGAGGCGCTCATCGCCGCCAAGAAACGCGTAGTAACGCTCGTAGGAACCATGTCCGATTAAATCGACGTGAACATGACTATCGATCAGTCCCGGAAGTAGCGTGTGCCCACCTACATCAATGACAGTGGCATTGGCGGGAATCTGGACATCAGCGACTGACCCCACCGCAGTAATGACACCCGCTTGATAGACAACAACACCGTCTGAAATTGGGGTGCTTTCATAGCCATCAAGCACCTGAGCCCCAACCAGCGCAATGGTGCCCTTCGGCTCTACCTGGGCAGCAGTTGTTTGGAGCGATAGGGAAAACAAGAGAACATAAAAAAATGACATCCGAGAAGTCGATGTCAGCGGACGAGGCCACAGTCGACGTATCGTTAATTGCTTAACGGTCATACCCACACCTCTGCAGAAAATTGTGAGTACCAACGTTAAACGAGATCGCGGTGCCTGTCATGGCGTAAACATATTGCTATCGCCATTTGATTTATCAGGATCCTCAGGTACCCTCGCTTTGCTACTTTAGGCTGTCGAAAATAGAATCATGTCCAATATTAAACCTAAACGAACAAGGCTCAGTCCCGAAGCGCGGCAGGATCATTTGCTGGATTGCAGCTCAGAAATGATCGCAACGGACGGCATTGCCGGCTTCACAATGGAAGGGCTCGCAAAGCGAGCGAATGTGTCCGCACCGCTGGTCTATAACTACTTCCCGAATCGAATCGAGCTCCTTCAAACATTACTCAAGCGCGAGTTCGCACGATTTAACAGACGAACCGCAAACGACACAGAGCAAGCAACGAGCTTCGAGGACATTGTTCGTGTCGCCGTCAGAAGTAATTTTGAGCACTACGCTCCGGGCACGGTGCTACCTATTCTCATCACTCAGCCGGAGATAGCGAGCGTCGTCCAGAACAGGTTGGTACAAAACTCGCGACAAGCTGCCAGCTACCTTATTGAGAAAGTCTCCGAACACTACCGGCTTGACGAAGATACCGCGCGTCTCATTGTGCAGCTGTCATCGGGTGCTGCTTGGTCAGCGGCCGAGCTGGCTGGCAAACGAGGTTTGAGCATGGATGAGACCGTTGAGCTGACCACCAACTATATTATTGCCGGCATCGAAACACTTGTAGCCGGAAAAAAGAATGCAGGACAAATTAAGTAGCAAGCCACTGAATTTCAAACCTTACCGAGAGAGGCTGAATCAATGACCGTTAATCGCCAATGGCGTCTCGCAAAACGACCTGAGGGAATGATCGGGGAGGCCAATTTTGAATTTGTAGAGACCACGGTCCCCAAAGTGGTCGACCAACAAATATTGATCAAAAATCTGTATTTCTCTTTTGATCCCACACAGCGAGGCTGGGCAGTCGATCGCCCGAGCTATCTGCCCCCGGTTGGCATCGGCGAAGTTATGCGAGCCGGTACCGTCGGACAGGTGGTGTTGTCCAACCACGATGATTTCTCTGAAGGAGAACTTGTCCAGACCATGGGTGGCTGGCAGGACTACGCCGTCATGACCCCAGGTGAAGGCGTCATGGGCGTTACCAAAGTACCCGAGGGCGTTACACCGGAAATGATGCTTTCGGTCATCGGTTTGACAGGCATTACTGCCTACTTCGGTCTACTCGAATTGGGCCTCCCAAAGGCTGGCGAAACCGTACTGGTCTCAGGCGCTGCTGGTGCCACAGGATCTGTTGCTAGTCAGATAGCCAAAATCAAAGGGTGTCGCGTTGTTGGCATCGCGGGTGGTCCAGAAAAATGTCGGTGGCTCACCGAGGTGGCGGGACTGGACGCAGCTATCGACTACAAGCAAGGCAACTTAGATGAGCAAATCGCCGCAGCCTGCCCGGACAAGTGGGATGTGTTTTTCGACAATGTCGGCGGCGACACACTAGAAGCGGCCCTCAACCACCTCAATCTCTATTCCCGTGTTGTTATGTGCGGTGGTATCTCTGGCTACAACGCAGAAGAACCGATTCCGGGGCCCTCAAACCTGATGAATCTCGTGACAAACCGAGGACGCATGGAAGGCTTCATCATCCTCGATTACATGCCACGGGCCATGGAAGCCATTCAAGATCTCATGGGCTGGGTAGTGTCCGGTGATCTGAAATTTCAGGTCGATGTGCAGGAGGGTTTCGAGAACATCCCGAATACATTACGTCGCCTCTATACGGGCGAGAACCAAGGTAAGCAACTGCTGAAACTTGCTGATCCCTCGTAATAATAGGGAGCGGGATTTATGTATGAATCCGTAGAGGACCCCAAACGGTTAAGCGGAGCACATCCATGAAGGGTCTTGTATCTCATTATCTTCTCAGCATACTTTGCCTCGCCTCCCTCTCTGCCTGCGGGGGTGGAGGTAGCGGTGGAAACAGCCTTGAGGCTGCCCCCTCACTCAATAACGCTCCAGAAATGGTGGGCGTCATGGAGTACTCGATTGATGAGAATACGACGGCCGTCACGACCGTCGAAGCCACCGACCCGGACGGCGATGCTATTACTTTCAGCCTCTCTGGCTCAGATGCAGACGTATTCTCGGTGGGGTCCGCCTCCGGCGTACTTGCCTTTGTAGAGGCTCCCGACTTTGAAATGCCCGGGGATAGTGATGCCGATAATGCATATGAGGTCACCGTGTCTGCATCCGACGGAACCGCCTCCTCGTCGCTTAGCCTTATTATTTCGGTCGCTGATCTAGCGGGCGACAAAATGGTTTTAATGGGTAACAGCTTCTTCAGACCCTATGCAGATCCTATCGGCATGATGGCGAGGGATGCCGGCTTTGCCGATCACGCCGACACGGGTGTATTCGCGGGGGGTGATAAAGGAGTACCCAAATATCTCTGGAGTGATCCCAGCGAAGCAAACCAACAGAACAAACAACTGATTCAAGCAGCTTTAGATGAGGGTGGTGTCGATGTCTTCGGCATGACCGGTAGTAACATTGCTGAGTCCACCACGCCGACAGAGGGTTACAGCGAGTGGATCGCCTATGCGCTACAAGAAAACCCCGACGTAGATATTTTAATCTCCGTACCTGCCATAGATTTTCCCGCTGACTGGCAACAACGTGCAGAAGAATTTGGGGTCGCAGACATTCACGAGCTCTACGCCTTTTTCGTGGATGAAATGATGCACAAAACCCTGATTGATGCGCTGCGTGAGGAATTTCCATCAACGCACATCTTCTCTATTCCCACCGGCAAGTCGGCGAAGGTGCTGGCACAGATGTACCAGGACAATCAGCTGCTGGATGACGTCTTGCCGAGAGGCCCCTATGAGGAGTCTCTATTCACGGATGAAAAAGGCCACCAAGGAAAAATTATTGTTGAGACCGGTAAATTAATGTGGCTGAACGCCCTTTATGGGGTCGACCTATCAAGCAATAACCTCGATACCGGTTTTGATACTAATTTACAGAGCGTTGCCGCGGAGATCATGCAGCAGCATGATCCTAACTACAGCAGATGAATGCCCGCGCACGTTCATCATGGCGTTTGTTGAGCAGATTCGAGACAAGGCCTCTGTGCAAACAACAGGAAAGAACGAGACAGTATGGATAACAACACCGTCGGCTTATTAGAAAACAACGAAGTCATTGAACGCGTTTTTGAGCATATCGATAACGGTACAACCGATCTTGGAACGGCGCAGTGGCATGAGCCGGTAGAGCACTACACAAGCGAAGAACGCTACGAGCAAGAGATCGCGCTACTGCGACAGCGACCGGTGGTTTTTTGCCCGTCGGCCGCTATTCCTGATGCGGGCAGTTTTATCTCGCGAACGGCGGCAGGTACGCCACTACTAGTTGTGAGAGACAACGAATTGAAGGTCCGCGCATTCATCAACGCCTGTCGTCACAGAGGTATGAAAGTGGCGTCAGGTCAGGGCTGTACACGAACCTTTTCCTGCCCCTATCACGGGTGGACCTACAATCTCGACGGATCCGTTCGAGGCATTCCTGGCGAGGCTGCCTTTCCCGATTTAGATAAAGAAACAGCTGGATTGAAGGAACTCGTCGCAGTCGAGCGCGGTGGCTTGGTTTATGTGCAGCAGGAGGGTACGCCCAGGCTCGAAACACTCGATAACGCCCTCAATTTCTTTGAACCATCTCAGCCGCTAATTAATCAGAGCGATACACTCGACGAAGCGAATTGGAAGCTGCTCACCGAGACACTCCTCGAGGGTTATCACATCAAGTCGCTACATCGCGAGAGCTTCTACCCCTTCGGTTTGGATAACGTGAATGTCGTGGAATCGTTCGGTCAAAACTCACGGGTTGTTTACCCCTTTAAGCGCATTGAAAAACTACGTTCTTTGCCTCGTGATGAGCGAGAGATCGAAGGGTTTGCGACTCTGGTTTACCACCTCTTCCCCAACGTTAGTGTTTCGGTACTCTCAAAGCATACGAGTGTCACCATCATTGAACCGCTGTCGCCCTCTCGTACCCAGATGTTCTCCTATTACATCAAGCACGCAGCGAAAAACGGGACTGAAATCAGCCATGAAGAGGCGTTACGGGACGTTGATTTTGTCAATCAATCCGGTCAAGAAGAAGATCGTGCTGCCGCAAGGGACATACAAGAAACCGTTACAACGTCGGCTAATTCGCATTTGACCTTTGGCTATTACGAAAAAGCGATTGTCAGTTTCCATCAGCAACTTCAAGCCGAGTTGGGGGAGACCTAAATGGTCAGGCTCGTTATTGGAGTGGCTCAACCTGTCGTCACTATGACTTATCAGAAAAAGGGATAACCCGGGGAGAGAACAGGATGCAAGACATATCAAAATCGATAGAGGCCTGCGCCGCACGCTATGGTGAGCAAGCGGCTGCCATGCGTGACTACCTATTGGCAGGACAAGAGGCCGCCTTAGGGTTAGATAATCGAGGCCCAATTGAATTCGATGCATCAGGCAAACTCGCTCAACACATTCTGGATGCCTACTCTAAGTACGGATTCTATGTCTTTACTGGGGTGCTCACTGAGGAAGAATGCGAAGACATCGAAGCCGATATGGTGGCGCTCAAGGCCTCGTTCCCGGTCGCACCCGACAGCACGGTCGACGCCGAGGGCCGGCCCGCACTGGGTTCGGACTCGTTAACACCCCATCTGGTCTGGTCAAAACCACTGGGCGACCCACTCGGTGGTACGCAGCTCGCGAACGGACGACACCAAGTCAAAATGTTTGAGCCCGAGGCCACAGCGGATACGCCCTTGGCGTCGCCGTTCATTTTGCTCGGCTCACTTCGTTTCTCAGATGCCTGCTTAAGGACCTATGCCCATCCAGAGTTACTTCGCGTTGCGGAAGCCATTAACGGCGAGGACTTTGCCCCCTTCAACGAAGCGCTGTTTATCAAAGAGCCGGGAATTGGCGCTGCAGTCTCATGGCATCAGGACGGCGTGACCCATTGGGATAGCCCAGCTTTCGATGAAAACATTCATGGCTTCAATTTCATGGCACAGCTTTACGGAAGCACAGCAGTGAATGGCGTATGGGTGCTGCCAGGCAGTCATAAACTCGGCAAAATCGATATCAAAGACTTGGTGTCCTCATCAAAGAGTGAGCGAATCGAGGGTGCGGTTCCCCTGGTCTGTGATCGTGGCGATGTCGTCATCTGCAACCGCCAGGCGCTGCACGGCTCTTTCCCCAACAGTGGTTTCGAGCCACGCCTCACCGTTAACTTTGGTTTTCACAAGCGTTCTTCAGTCCTTGGCGTAAAAGGTGGCGGTATCCATTCAGACGCTCAGGTCTTCGATGATGAGATTATCGCTCGACGGTCACGCGTCTTAGGTTATGCCATCGCCGCACGCAAAGAGCGTTTCCCTAACGAGGCTGCTTACGAGTACAAGCCTTTTAGGGACCGATCACTGTCGTTTGTTTGGGATGACGCTGCGCGGGCGGATATTCACGACTACAACCGCGATGACCTGAGTATTTAAGGCCGATAAGGTCACTCAAGCGAGAGAATCTCGGTCAGAAGTGCCTCAACGAAGGGGCGGTTCTCCATGTGCGGCAAGTGACCAGACTCTGGCACAAAATGCTCGACTCGCTTGGGGAGTAAACGCCCCAGTTTCTCGGCAAAGCCCGCGTAAACAACGACCGTATCGCTGTCACCCCAGATGGTGGTGACACGAATATCCGATGCCGCAAGCGCAGCATGAATACCATCCAGTTCCCGCGAGTCGTGATTCTTTCGAGTGGAAATCAGTGCACGAGCAAATCCTCTATGAACAAGCAACTCAGCGTATTTATCGTCCCAGTCTTGAAAATTTGTTGGGTCTTTAAAGTCAGATAACTGACCCGCTGGGAGCTCGGGATATCGGGCGATGAGTTCGTCAATTTCTTCTTGGCTGACCTCTGGGTCGGCGGCGCGGCTAACATCTCTGAAGCCTGATGATGCCACGTAGATCAGTTGGTCTACCCGCTCAGGTGCAAGGCCTGCCACCTGACTAACCACACGGCCGCCGTTGGATAACCCGAGCAAAGTCGCTTTTTCAATCTTCAGATGATCGAGCAGTTCGAGCACTTGAGTGGCGAATAATTGATCGGTGTAGGCCACATCTGGATTGTCCGAAAAGCCTCGTCCGTAGAGATCGAGAGTCACGACACATCGCCCTTTCGAGACAAGGAAGTCATAAGTCGGATCCCAAATATAGGACGGCACTGAGAAGCCATGAACAAGCACATCTGCGGTAGTACAAGGCTCTTCGTTAGCCTGCCGATAGTAGGTGAACCCCTCGGACAACCTGACAAAGGCCGCACCGCTAGGCAACTCAAGATCGGCTCTGAATAACGCATCTTTGGTCACTGATTCATATTGACTTTCAGCTGATACAAACAGCGTCGTACCGCCGACGCAGAGCGCCAAACCTAGGGTGAGTAATGGCATTACACGTCTCATCAATGCTTTCTCCACTACCCTCTCCACTGCTCTTTCCACTGCTCTTTCCAACCGAAAACCACTTCAATCACAGGATCACCGGCGAAGTCAGTTGAACGTCCGCGTGTGACCACACGGATACCCACTGCTTTTGGATCACTTTGGCTTCATTTTTCTTATCTTGCGCTTCCAGCGCCTTTAACAGCCCGTACAAGGACCAACCGTTGTTCTGGTGCCAACGCAAATCTTTCCGGAACACCGCTTCGGCCTCCTCAAATCGTCCCGCGACCAACAGCGCATGACCCAGGTAAAGCCGCATCGACTGCGGCCAATCGGGGGGCTCTGTGTAGTTGTTTGTGTCCTCGAGGGCGACACCCTTCTGGAAGGCGACGATGGCCCCCTCATGATCCCCTTCCGCAAGCTTTATCTCGCCATCCAGAGCGTGCGCTGCCAGGGCCAAAAGCTCCGCCGTAGCCGTAGCGCCAGCGCGATTCACCGAGACATCCGACGACTGCGCAATGCGATGAATTTCACTGAGCTTTCGCTTTGCCTGATCGAGAGAACCCTTGGCGATATGGGCACTGCCTTTTACATAGGACAGGATCCCACTGAGGTAGGGTGTGGAGTGCTGAAGGTCCTCAATCGCGAGTAACTCGTCCCACTGTCCAAATATCTTCAGTGTCACCCAGGGCGCTGCCACACGTTTCTGCATGCGGCCCATGGGCGTACCGTGCTGACTGATGGCTTCAGCCATTTGCTTAGCTGATCGGATCGCCAGCTCAGAACTGCCCTGCATGGTGGCGGCATAGCGCACAAAGTCGAGTGCATGCCCGGCATGTATTTTGTGCGAGAGCGGATAAGTGCCGATCATGGGTAGGGGTAAATCGCCCCAGTGTTGGGCAAACTGCTTGTCGACGGCGAGCGAGCGAAGATTGTTATCAATCGCGCGTTGATAGTCGCCGACCCGCACAAAAATGTGCGCAGGCATATGGACCACGTGCCCGCCAATAGGAAGAGTTGCCTCGAGCGCATCCGCAGACACCATGGCACGCTCGGGCTCGAGTGACGCTTCTATAAGGTGGATATGGAGATGATAGACACCGGGATGCGGATCACCCGTGTTAATCACATGCTCTAGCGCCTCGGCAACGGCTAGCGTCTCGCCTTTGGCATCACCATTTTTACCCCAGTAGTCCCAACGCCGAATGGACATAAAACTGCCTGCGTAGAGAGCTGCAATATCAGGATCATCGGGATACTGCTTGTTCAGCTTGCGCATCTCGGCCAAGTAAGCGCGATCGCGCGCTCGAGGGTCAGGAATGCTTTTCGCATCATAGAAAACGTGCAGCGCATTAATCAGCGATGCCTCCATTGATGTCGCCCGATCGATACGGTCCAGCGCCGCCTCAATCGCAGCCAAGCCCGCACCTTTTGGATCATCAGGCATTTGCGCGTAGCGCGAATTCGGATTTGGGCCTGCCGCATGAGCAATGCCCCAGAAGGGCATGGGGTGTGATGGATCAAGGCGCGAGGCTTCTTGATAGGACGCTATCGACTCTGGGAAATAAAACCCCCAGGCAAAGCGCAGGCCTTGATCAAAAAAGCCTTGAGCAGTGGCACTTTCTGTCGAGATAGGTCGAGAATAGTTACCGGAGTCAGGGACGACGATGGCGTGATGATCATTGTTCGATAAGGCCGCCATACTGAAAACGGTTAGCATGCCAGTTAGTAAGTATCCTGAGATCCGCATGTTGTATCCCTCACTGAGTAAAGTCGCTAATCGGGCTTAATGTAAGAGGCTGCCGACCGGCATTCACAGGCCTCAAGCTATGCCGAATACACGGCCCCTGTCCCACTGGAGTGTGACACAGTAAAGCCAACTTCCGATAAAACCATACTGCAGCACGCTGGAAATAACAGATTGCCGCGACCTTGTAAGGGTGGAAAATATCATTCACGTGGCGCGGTGAAACCCTCGGCCTTTAACCACCCGACAAACTGATCAAACCAGCGATCGCTAGTTGTACCCTTAGTGAAACTGCCGAACCCATGACCCCCTCCCTGATACCAATGGAGCTCGGTCGCCCCACCAGCGCTATGCCAATCTTCAATGAGTCCAAACCCCTGATTTCCAAACAAGGGGTCATCGGCCGCTAGAGCCACGAACAAAGGCATGGGATCCTTGGGGGGGGCAACTGAACTCATATCACCATAGATTGCTCCCAGGAAGGCCGGGGAATGGCTGCGCCCCTCATCCAGAGCAACGGCCATGGCAGTCATAGCACCCGCCGAAAAACCCAACACGCCAATTCTAGAGCGATCGAAGTGGTAAAGATCAGCATTCGCGTGCATCCATGCCAGCGCAGCTTGCGCATCCAATTTGGCCCGGAGAACTGCCCGCAGACGTTGCTCCTGACTGACGTCGACATCGAGTTCTCGCGAAAAAAATCGTCCTATGAACTCAAAGAACTTTGCTTCCTCACGGGGCGTTTCTTGCGTCCGGTACTTCAGTGCGACAGCGGTTATGCCCTGAGCCACAAGCTTTTCGGCAATAGGCCAACCTTCATTGGACATTGAAACAAACTGAAATCCACCGCCGGGGATGACTAAAACAGCTGCTCCTGTTCGCGCATTATCCGCCGCGGGATATACAGAGATCGCCGGCGCGTTGACATTGCGTAACCACCATTCCGTCCCACTAAATGTCCACTGCTCGCGATTTTCGAAGCCGCTCTGTTCGTCGCCCAGTGGCACAAATACCATTTCAGGAGGAGCGAGGTCGGTCGCGTTGACCTGGATCGCTAAGAAGAGAAACAGAATTCCGAACGTGCGAAAGACTAAATTAGCCATAACGAACCCCTCATTAACCGGTGCTTCCACTCTTCAGCTGTTTAAAACCTAAATCACGCGAAGAGGAAATGACCAAGGAAAGCTATCTGATGATTACCAGCATAGTGTTATACATCAGGCCTCAACAGGTTGCTGAACGTATGGGCAACTGGCTAAGGTATGCTAACACTAAGAGGTGGTGGCTCTGGCCAACCGTCCAACCAACAACAGGCAACGAACATGTTCAGTAGCGACGTCCTCGAGCAAAAGACGCTTATTCCAGATATCTACGGAGCGGTTGACTTCGGTCAGCTTCCGGAGCGCTACAACACTGATATCGACATCAATAAGATGAAGCCATCCCGGCACCGCGACTACTCCCAGCGTGTACTAGAGAACCCAGAGCTCGTGGAACGAATCCGCAACTACACAATGATGGGAGACAAGGTTTCCGATGCTTACGCCGCCCTGATTCCCGACTACGGCTTCAGATCACTCGTCACCATGCTCGAGCAAGCCTGCGATCACGGTATGGAGAGCGTTGAGGATGCGCCCGAAGAGCTGATTGCGTTTATTCGCGCCATGGAAGCCACGCCTGCCTGGGTGGATATGGCTATGGTCGAGGAAGGCGCCAAGCACGAGCGCATCCCCCTCGGCACTATTTCCCCATTCGCTATCCGTGGTGCCTTCATTGCCACCTTCATGAATAAATACACCGCGCTGCCCATGACCATGACGGGCACCTTGACTGACGATAAATCGGTGCGCCGCGTTTTCGAGACGGCGAGTTTCTTCACCGCAACGGCAATGCCTCGCGCCATGGAGCGCTTCAACCCGGGCTTTAAGGCAGCAGCGAAGGTTCGTCTGATGCATTCCATGGTGCGTTTTAACATCATGCGAACCGGCAAGTGGGATGTGTCTACCTACGGCATCCCGATTCCACAGGTTGACCAGATGCCGGCCGGGCTGATTGGTATTTTCCTTCTGTCCTACAAGCTCCTTGCGCAAGGTCGCAACGACTTTACGCCGGCTGAGCGTGCGCGCGTTGAGATGGCGCGCTACCGTTGTTTTCTTCTAGGGCTGCCCGAGGAGTTACTCGGAGAGACTCCTCAAGAGATTGTCGATTTGATGACTGCGCGAACGTTATCGCTGCGAGAAACCTATGACGACGAAACCTGTGGCGAATTGGTCAGAGGCACGATGGACGCCGAACTGTTTACCGAATCGAGCATAACTGGTCGTTTCCACAGATGGATGGAGCGCGGATTTTCTAAATATTTCCTGATTCAGAATTTCTGTGAAGGAAAGGTCGCTCGTGCGGAGGCCATGGGTGTTCACTACCGATTTAACGACAAAGTTGCCACGGCCTGTGCCATGGCTACCATCGTTGGTAGCTCCAACCTTTGTGCGCTGGGTATGAAAATTCCCGGCATCGCCAAGGTGGTGGATAGGAGTCTCACCCGGAAACTGGGTCGCCTATTACAGACCTATGGGCACGCTGACTTCATTACCGACGCCAGCGAATACAAGCTGGTCGGCGCAACGCAAACGCCATCAGCTAGCACCTCCATTACCTAAAGCGTCGATTACTTTCCTTCAAAAACGGGTGCGCGCTTGGCAATGAAAGCCTCGACGGCGTTTTTGTGATCGGCTGTTCCACCGCAGTGGATGTGATGCGAAGCCTCCAGGTCGAGACAATCGTGGACATCAGCGGACGTCAGTGCCCGCGCTAGGTTTTCTTTCATGTAACTAAAGGCAACCGTCGGCCCA
>JAACDF010000013.1 GCA_009937065.1 Gammaproteobacteria bacterium
CAATGCAACGGTTTGTCCGACTCGAACAGGTTGGTCGTCTGGGAGATTCAACACGGCTAGAACGGTCAAAGTCTGTGGGTCCACATCTTGGCCCACTGAACGCAATCGTGCGTTGATAACGGTGTTATCTACCAGCACTGGATAGACTTTTCCGGGGCGCGCTAGCTCTGCAAATTTAGGTGAGAGGCCGACGTGAGCCTCTCGTCCGCCAACTGAAACGAGTCTGACGATGGGTGTGCTCGGACCAATAATGCTGCCTGGCTCGGCGAGTTTGCGCGACACTACAGCGTCAAAGGGAGCTATCAAAGCGCTCTTTTCAATAACGATTTCAGCGTTTCGTACACTCGCTTGGCTAGTTTGTAAGCGAGCAACCGTCGTTTGAACCCTGAGCAGCGCCTCGTCCAACTCCCGCTGCGAAATCAAGTCTTGCTTATGGAGGGTTTCGGCACGTTGCAGTGTGAGTCTAGCTAGCTCCAGTTGAGCTGCTACCTCTCGCTCCTGTGCTTGCACCAATGCAAGTGCTGCCTCTTGCTGTCGTGTGTCGAGTCTCGCAATGAGTTGCCCGGTGCTGACGAAGTCTCCCTCGCTGACGTCTAGGCTCTTAAGCACACCTGCAACCTCAAAGCCTACATTGCTGTCGGAGGACGCTTCCACAACTCCCAAAAAGCGGGTGATTGTTTTGTATGTCTTTTCTAATGTAAAGGGAACAACCGATACAGGTAAGGGCGTCGTCTCATTAGAAATGGTAGGCCTGACGTTGGCTTCAATGGCGTTTGAGCCGAACAGAACAATGCCTGCAGCACCGACTGCACTGAACAAGGTGGTAAAGAACATCCGGGTCGTCATAGTGGCGATCTTCGCTTATATGTTAATTGCATTAACTTACAATGTTATCACTATTAACATGCGAAACCCAGCTTGTAGGTATTATGTAACGATTTACTCAAGTGACGCTTTCTACTTGCTTCATTTTCCTTATTTCGACACACTTTGCGGTCTTGTCTTAGGGCAAGTGCACTGGTGACTCGGACGGTCCCCTCGCAGCGATAGATAGTGAACCCCGCCAGGCCCGGAAGGGAGCAACGGTAGTTATCGACTCGGGTGCCGAGGTGTGGCTGTCCGAGTCGCCTCCAATAACGGTCGGGCTCCAAAATGGCTTATCAAGTTCTCGCACGTAAATGGCGACCTTCCAAGTTCTCCGAGATGGTTGGACAGGAGCACGTGGTCAAGGCACTTACGACCGCATTGGAGTCCGAGCGTCTTCATCACGCTTATTTGTTCACGGGAACTCGCGGCGTCGGTAAAACAACGGTAGCAAGGCTCATAGCCAAAAGCTTGAACTGCGATACGGGCGTAACGCCTGAGCCCTGCGGGCAATGCGTGAGCTGTGTCGAAATAGCAGAGGGCCGGAGTGTCGATGTGCTTGAGGTCGATGCAGCATCTCGAACAAAGGTCGAGGACACCCGAGACCTGCTCGATAATGTTCAGTACGCGCCAACTCGATCACGCTTTAAGATTTATCTCATCGACGAAGTACACATGTTGTCGAATCATAGCTTTAACGCTTTGTTGAAAACGCTTGAAGAGCCGCCAGAGCACGTGAAGTTTTTGCTGGCCACAACAGACCCTCAGAAATTACCAGCGACGGTGTTATCACGTTGCCTTCAGTTCAACCTGAAGAACATGGTTCCCCTTCAAATTATTGATCATCTCCGTCATGTGTTAGCTGAGGAGTCGGTGAACTTTGATGACGAATCCCTAGCATTGCTGGCTCGGGGCGCTGAGGGATCGATGCGTGATGCCTTGTCGTTAGCCGATCAGGCGATAGCGCATGGTTCTGGCGAACTTGCTGCTCACGAAGTCCGGCAAATGTTGGGGACGGTCTCTAGAACCAAAGTATTAGACTTGCTGGATGCGTTGATTGCGAACGATGCCAAGCAAGCGCTGTCTGTGGTCGAGGATATTGCGGCCCACTCGCCCGATTACGCTGGAACGCTCGATGAGCTTGCTTCAGTAGTTCACCAAATTAGTTTGGCGCAAGCTGTGCCGGGCTCGATTGATTCCACGTTGCCGGAGCATGAGAGACTGACGTCTTTGGCTCAGGCCATCACGGTTGATGACGCCCATTTGTGGTGGCAAATGGCGATCGCAGCGAAGCGTGAGTTATATCTGGCGTCTGATCCGCGCAGTGGTCTCGATATGGCCGTTTTACGAATGATCGCATTTAGGCCAGCTGTTGTGCTGATCGATACTGCTGAGGTGCCCCCGCCAAAAAAGCCTGAGCCACCGGTGATGCCGGTGGCGTCGGCAGTCAACCAAGAGCAGCAACCCGAAGTGCCAGCGCAGAGGAATAAGGTAAGTCCCTCGAGTTCAGACCATCGCCAGGCGGAGCAACTGCCTATCGTATCAACGGCAAAATCTGATCATGTGTCAGTGTCTGCAGTCGCAGCGAAACCGTTGTCGGCACCAGACCACTCGGATTCACCGAGACACACAGATGTCAGCGAGGCCCCTTCACCAGTAAGTGACAGTGCTTCTACAGGTACCGGAAGCATTGGTGCACACAGTCGCGACGTTGCTTCACTGCATACGGTTCAGATCCCCGACGGAGCCAAACCGCCGGATGAGGATTTGCCAACAACTGGATCATGGCCCGATTTTTTCGAGGCATTGGGTCTGAAAGGCGTTATTCATACCGTTGCATCTCATTTTGAACTAACCGCTGCCTACGATAGGACTCTGTGCTTTACGCTGTCACCAGCAAATACCACGCTTTTTAATGAGCGGCATCAGAGAAGTCTCGCGTCGGCGATTGAGCAGGTTCTGGATGAGCCAGTTACGGTTGAGGTCCTGTTGGGTGAAACCTCTGAAAAGACACCTGCGTATCAGCGTGAGTTGCTGGAGCAGCAAAGGCTTTCTGCTGCTCGGCAAGCACTGGAGTCGGACGATTGTCTAAATGCCCTGCTGACAGATTTTGATGGGATCGTCGTTCCCGATTCGGTGCGGCCCCCTTTGGTGGAGTTGTAGTCTCTTGAAACTGAGTCCTGCGATCCAAGAACTTATTGAGGCTTTGAGACATCTTCCGGGCGTTGGCCCTAAGTCCGCTCAACGGATGACCCTGCACCTTCTTGAGCGTGATAGGGAAGCGGCGAAATTATTAGGCGACGCCTTATTGAGCGCGCTTGAGAAGGTTGGGCGTTGCCATCGCTGTCGTAATTTTACTGAGCTGACCATCTGCGAGATCTGTGGCGATCCTAAGCGGGACGATACGGCGCTATGTGTGGTGGAGACGCCGGCCGACGTGATGGCCATTGAGCAGACCGGGAGTTATCGGGGCTTGTATTTTGTACTTATGGGACACCTTTCGCCATTAGATGGTATTGGTCCGAAGCAGCTCGGTCTTGACAGCCTAAGCGGATTGTTCGACACGGAGTCAATTACGGAAGTAATTTTGGCTACTAATCCTACTGTCGAGGGAGAGGCTACGGGTCATTACATCGCGGAACTGGCTCAGCGGCGAACTATTAAAGTCACACGTATTGCTCATGGTGTCCCCCTTGGAGGAGAGCTAGAGTTTATCGATCCAACCACGCTTGCTCATGCGCTAGGTGGTCGAAAGGAAGTAGGGCAAGGTTGACACATCATCTTATAGAAACAGACGAAGCTCTGAGCGCACTTCTTGAGCAGCATTCGGACGCACATTTCGTTGCCGTAGATACCGAATTCCGGCGCCGCGATACGTTTTATCCGCAAGTGGCACTTTTGCAGCTTTGCTGGAGAAAAGATGCGTATCTTATTGATCCAACTAAGGTTTCTGACTTGGATGGGGTAGTAGCCCTGCTCATCGACCCCCGGGTCATCAAGCTCATTCACAGTCCGAGCGAGGATTTGGAAGTGTTTGATCGATGGCTTCAAACAATGCCATCCCCCTTATTCGACACTCAGCGAGCCTTAGCAGTGCTAGGGCGAGGTTTTGGACTTGGCTATCGGGCCATGGTGGAAATGTACACTGGCGACTCGATTTCCAAGGATGAAACCACCTCGGATTGGCTCAAGCGACCGTTGACAGACCGTCAACTCAGTTATGCGGCCTTGGATGTGACATACCTTCGTGAGATTGGAGAGCAACTATACGAAGCATGCTTGCAAAACCAGCGACTGAGCTGGGTTCTGGAGGATACGGCTCGCCTGACATTAGGCGGTCGGGGGCCTGCGGCAAAATTCAAGTCAGCCTGGAAAATGAGCTCTCATGAGCAGATTATTCTGCTTCGGCTGATCGACTGGCGAGAAGAAGAGGCAAGACGACTAGACAGACCTCGAAGCTGGGTGGTGCCGGACAAGGTTTTAGTTGCGCTTGCGAGG
>JAACDF010000100.1 GCA_009937065.1 Gammaproteobacteria bacterium
ACTGAGGTCAGGGCCACTGGACCGTACATTATCGCTACCCGGCGCAATGCCTAGCGGCTCTACGATCTCAGCTATTTTGTCTGCGACCGGTTTAGCTTGGTCATTAATATTGCGCGTGATTTTCCAAATTCGGCCAGCGCCAAAGTCGCTCTCTGTCCCGATGACATGCTTTCGCAGGGAATCTTTGTGCATATCTGCGTAAGCGTAACCACCAAGCAACCCAACCTCCTCCGAGCCCCACAGAACCAGTCTGATAGTCCGTCGAGGCTTGAGGCCCGCCTCTTTGATGCGCCGCAAGACTTCCATCGTGATCGCTACACCCGCCCCGTCATCAATAGCGCCCGTTCCGAGATCCCAACTATCGAGATGACCACCAATGACGACCAGCTCATCCGCCAGGTCACTGCCCGGGAGTTCAGCCACAACGTTGCCGCTCTCAACCACGCCCGTGTAACTCGGTGTTAAGGTCAATTTGACGCGAATACTTTGACCCCGCGCAGCCATTCGCTCAAGTTGATCGGCATCAGGGTTCGACAAAGCGGCAATGGGAATCGGCGTCACGTCACTCGAGTAACTCATATTGCCGGTATGCGGCATACGATGGCTGTCGGTACCAATCGAGCGGATCAGGGTCGCTATCGCACCACGACGCCCTGCTTCAACAGCACCGGCTGAACGTAGTCGAACAAAATGGCCGTACGAGGAACCGTCCTGAGTCCGCTTCATAGCGTGACCGACGTAGGCAATTTTCCCTCCCAAAGAATCATCGGGGGCAGCTCTTAGCGCCGCGAGCGACTCAAACAGCACAACCTCTGCCTCCACACCGTTTGCCGGGGTGGCCACACTGTTGCCTAGCGAGGTGATAGCCAGCTTTTGTGGGAATGGTGATACGACCTCTGCCGTCTCGGCACCTCTACGCCAACCCTCGATCATAAAGGGTTCCACACGAACATTCTCGAACCCGTAGCGCGTAAGGTTTTCGACCGCCCAGTCCCTCGCTCGAGCTTCCGCCTCGCTGCCGGCAAGTCGCGGTCCGACTTCGGTGGTTAAGCTCTCCACGATATTCCACGCGCGCGTTCCCGACATCGCATCGTCACGAAGTAATATCGCCGTTTCGACATCAGCTTGTGAATACGAAGTGTCGGTAGTAGCCCACCCCGTGGGTACATACATAAAAGCCAGAATGGCTGCGTATAAGCGAAGGTTCGGCATGACAATTTCTCTCTGTGCTAATTATCCGTGCTGACAGGTTTAACTGTAACAGGCGCAGTATGATGATAATTATGCTGAGTGGAACTTTTTTGCTGGCTTAACAATCAAAAAATGGATGCACCCTTTGGATAGCGTCATGAAAAAACTGCGATTTTTCTTACCGATTCAGCTCGTTTTAGGGCTGCTTATCTCTATACCTTCAATGGCCGCGACACAACTTGATGTCATCGGAAGGGGGATGGTCTCAGTTGGTCCTGACGAGGCAACCATCACCGCACAGGTGTCACTGGTTGAACGAGACGCTGGCAAAGCGCAGGCACGAGCTTCACAAGAAGTCGATGCAATGCTCTCCGCCATAAAATCATTTTCATTAAAGCCAGACAGTTTGAACGCGAGCGAACTGTCGTTACTCCCTGAATACCGATGGGATCGAGCAACCGATCAGCAGCAATTTATGGGATTTAGAGTCACTAGAACCATCTCATTCACCATCACTGAAATAGACCGCTTGGGGGCAGTGTTAAGTGCTCTAGCCAATGCTGGAGCCACCCTGATTAGCTCTCCCGTAATGGGGTCTTCCCATGCACAAGACGCAAAGGATGAAGCACTGGTCAAGGCCGTGGAGGACGCACGTAAAAAACTAACATTGCTTGCCGAGGCCGCAGACATGTCGCTTTCCAGCATCACGCAAATCTCTGAAATAGCGCCCTATTCCCCAAGACCACAACCCACCATGATGCGCGCGGAAATGGCGCTTGATTCAGCCGCTTCCAACACCTTCGTGCCGGGCAATTTGACCTTCGTATCGGAAGTAAGAGCCCAGGCGCTAGCGGAATAAGGTTTTTTGCTTGGATATGAGGTGAGCTGCCCCTATATTATAAGGTGTAAGAATGCGATTAACTGTTTAGTTAACTAACGAGAGGATCCAAGCATGTCCGAAAGACGAGTCGATATGTCAACTGCACCAATGGACGTTGCAGCCCGTGAAACAAATAGAGTTCTGCGAAACACCTACATGCTGCTTGGGATGACACTGGCCTTCAGTGCAGTGACTGCAACCATTTCGATGGCGCTTCAGTTGCCGGCCATTATGTATCTGGTCTTCGTTCTAGTAGGCTTTGGCCTGCTTTTTGTCGTCAACCGGATGGCTGACAGTGCCAAAGGTCTACCCGCTATTTTCGCCTTCACGGGTGTGATGGGTGCAGCGCTAGGCCCTTTGCTAAACATCTACCTCGCAATGCCCAACGGTCCGAATTTAGTATTGCAGTCATTGGGTGGAACAGCGCTCATTTTCTTCGGTTTGTCGGCCTATGCTCTGCAGTCCAAACGTGACTTCTCGTTCATGGGTGGATTCTTGATGGCTGGGTTGTTGGTCGCCATTGTGGCGATGTTTGCGAACTTCTTTTTAGCCATTCCGGCCCTCTCACTCACCATCTCAGCAGCAGTCGTCATGATCATGTCAGGTCTTATCCTGATGGATACAAGCCGTATCGTTCATGGTGGTGAAACCAATTACATTCGCGCGACTGTCGGGCTGTACCTCAATATTTTTAATTTATTCGTGCACCTGCTTCACCTACTCGGTGTATTTGGTGGTGACGACTAAAACATCTTTTCATATTTAAAACCCCGGCTTGCCGGGGTTTTTTATTGCTCATCCGATTTCAATGACCACACTGTCCTTACTCGTTAAAAATGAACCCCCTGTCACCTCGGCGGCTCTGCGTTTCGCCAAGGCCTGTGATGAGGCAGATGTGCCCGTAGATTGTGTCTTTTTCTACGGGAAAGGTGTGCTACACGCGACAGGCCTAGAAAGGCAGTTTTGGTCAGATTGGGCGTGGTCGGTAGGCGCCCGCCTCGTGCTCTGCAGTGCCTCAGCTGAAGTCTTTGGACTACCGGCCGACGAGGATTTTTCTGTCGAAGGGTTAGGCGAACTTATGGAGGTCGGGCTAACTAGCCACAAGGTGGTGAGTTTTGGATAGGATCAACACATGGCTCTTCATAGTCGGCAATGGACCCTATACGCACGGATTAGCCAGCGACCCTGCTATCGACGCGACACTGGCTGCAGGGGCGTTTGGGCAGACGGCATCAGTGCTTTTCGTCGATGACGGCCGTCAGTACCTCGACCAGGGAATATCACCCCCAGCTGAGCACACAGACCTAAGAAAACTCCTGAAATCACTACCGCTCTACGACATAGATCATATCTACGTAACCTCAAACTCGCCCGCCGCTAACATCGACTTCGGCAATCTGCCTGTGACCCACTTAGAGACAACGGCCGTCGCATCGCTTCTAAACGACTCAACTCACGTAGTGACCTTCACATGAATGTTCACCTTATCAATCGTTCAGAAACATGGCCGACCGCCCAGCCGTTCATTTCAGCTGATGACCTTGTAATTTGGACAGATACAGCGGGTATCAGAAACCTATCTGAAGAACTGAAGTCGGCTGGATTGAAGATTGTCTGTCTTGCTCCAGACGATGGAACGAGTGGCGAGAATAAAGATTTCCCCGTCATTAGCGACCAAGCCTGGGTACAATACGTACTCGACTCAACCACGCTTTGCTCTTGGGGATAGTGTGAATACGCTTCCGTCATCCATAACGCTCGATAAGCACGGCTTTTTGAAAGACCGGCAGGCTTGGACGAGCGAGTTGGCGGCCATATTTGCAGCTGACGAAGGTATTACATTGGAGAATGAACACTGGGAAGTCATTCATCTACTTCGCGAATACTTCGAAGAATTCGATGCATCACCGGCCAATCGGGCGTTGGTAAAATACGTCAAATTAAAACTTGGCCACTCAAAGGGATCGAGTATTTATCTGATGTCATTATTCCCAGGCTCCCCAGCGCGCGTCGGTAGCCGAATAGCTGGCTTACCTAAGCCCAAAAACTGTCTCTGAGCTCTCGTGCTACCCAACGACTATCAACCCGAGCGTTATCAGGAGCTACTCAATGAAAAAGTAGCGGCTGTCCTCTCCAGCTTTAAGGCACTGGACGCGCCTGATCCTCAGATATTCGCGTCGCCCCCCCATAGTTTTCGGATGCGAGCCGAATTCAGGGTCTGGCATGATGGTGAGGACCTCAATTTCGTCATGTTCGAGCGTGATAGACCGCGAGATCCTATCAATATCAGTGTATTCCCGTTTGGCAGTCCGAGAATCCAAGCGGCGCTAAGTCCCTTGAGGGTGCTCCTTCAGGGTAATGAAATACTTCGTACCAAGCTGTTTCAAATTGAATTTCTGTCCACACTGTCGGATCAATGCCTAGTAACCTTGATCTACCACCGAAAGCTCGATGAAGAATGGCTTCGAGAAGCTTCGGAAGTCGAGCAGGCGCTAGATATCAAGGTAATCGGGCGATCGCGAGGACAAAAGCTGGTAGTAAGTGAGGACTGGGTGACGGAAAAACTGCAGGTTGAAGGTCTCCCGTATACCTACAAGCAACCCGAGCAGGCGTTTATCCAGCCCAATGCTACAGTTAACCAGGAAATGCTAAGCTGGGCCTGCCAACAGGCTCGATATACGGATAAAGACCTTCTTGAGCTCTACTGCGGCATTGGCAACTTCACGATCCCCCTGTCAAAACACTTCCGACGTGTCTTAGCGACGGAAGTATCCAAAGTGGCCACCCGAGCAGCTCAAGACAACTTGGTGCTAAATGGAATCGATAACGTCGCCTTTGCCCGCCTGGCTGCGGAGGAAGTGACCCAAGCGCTGAATGGTGAGCGCGAATTTCGTCGACTGAAGTCGCTAGAGCCGCCACTAAATGACTATGATTTGGCTACTGTCTTTGTTGATCCGCCTCGCGCCGGTCTCGACCAAGACACGACAAGGCTCTGTCAAAAATTCAATCAAATTCTTTATATCAGCTGTAACCCTTTGACTTTGATTGATAATCTTAACGACATGAGCCAGACTCACCGACTCGAGGCACTCGCTTTTTTTGATCAGTTCCCTTACACCCATCACTTGGAGTGTGGCGTAAGTCTGATTCGACGAGGATCACATGAAAGCATTGACTGACGTACAAGTGGAATACGCACTCAAAACAACGCACAGTCGATGGCGGCGTGAGGGTAAGTTCATCCGTCGGGACTTCGTGTTTAAGAACTTTATCGAAGCCTGGGGCTTTATGAACAGGGTTGCCCTGCTCGCGGAGTCTATGGACCATCATCCTAACTGGGACAATGTCTATAATCAGGTAAGCATACGACTATCAACACACGACGCCGATGGCCTGACCGAAAAGGACCTCCAGTTGGCGGGTGCTATCGACTCGGTATTGCCGTAAGTCTAATGGTTGAAGAACGCCTCGATAGCAGAAATAACAGCCTCATCCTTTAGCATCGGCGCGTGACCAACATCAGCGACCTCAAGATAAGTGATTTCAGGCACGCGACGCTGCATTTCGGCTGTGATTCGGGTGTCGAGAAGGTCTGATAAGGCCCCTCTTATCAGCATCAGGGGTTGTTGCGCTAGTAAATCGAATACCGGCCAAAGATCTGGGGGCACGGCATCTGAATCCTCCGCATTTACCGCTTCAGAAATCCTCGGGTCGTAGTCCAAGACGGGCACACCGTCAATTTCCCTGAAGATCTGTCGCGCGAACTGCTCCCAGCCTTCATCTGATAAGGTCGGAAACGCCACCTCGTTAATTCGTCTGTTGTAGGCCACGGCCGCGGTCCACGTGGTGACTGGCTCGCCCTGCCCTACATAACCTTTGATTCGGTTGAGGCCCTCGTCACAGAGCTCGGGGCCAATATCGTTGAGTACAACGTGGGAAAAAACACCTGGCATCGCTGCGTTCATGACCATCGCCATAAGTCCGCCCATGGAGGTCCCCACCGTGGCGACGCGGTTAACATTTGTCGCCTGTAAAAGCGCAAACATATCTCGAACATAATGGGGAATCGCGTAGCGTGCTGGGTCAGTATCCCACTCCGACTTGCCCCTACCCCGCTGTTCGGCAACCAATACGCGATAACGCTTGGAGAGACGACCAGCGAGGACTTCAAAATCTCGCGAGTTGCGGCTTAATCCATGCATCAACAACACGCACTGAGCGTCAGGCGAAGGTGCAGGATAGTCACGCGCATACAACGTGAGGCCATCCTCAGTTTGGTAGAACAAATCCTCGTAATTGGGGCTCTGCTGCTCTGACATTAGCCCGGATATGCCTC
>JAACDF010000101.1 GCA_009937065.1 Gammaproteobacteria bacterium
CCTCGATTACGTTTTAACCATTCAGTTGTCGGATGGGAGCATTGACGTGGCCGTAGATGACCGAATGTATCTCGTGAGTGAGAATGTCTTGATCAACGAATCAACGTTGAAGAAATTCGGACTGCCTGTTGGCGGGATCCTGCTTACTATCATTCGCCATCCTCAGGAATCGGTTGTATGTCCAGTCGAATAACGACGCAACTGCTTGGCTATTCCGGGTTACTGCCTTTCTTTGGCTTTTGTATTGGCTTTAGCGTCATGGAGGATTGGCCAAGATCGCTCTCGATTCAGGGCTTCGTTATCTACTCATTGGCTATTTTTGCCTTTCTAGCGGGCGCCCTGTGGGGGCAGGAACAGCGCGTAGAGAGCGCGTCCTCGGTGAGTACACTTGTGATTAGCAATGGGTTGGTGCTGTTTGGTGTCGCATCGATTCTCACTGCACAAGCCATGATGGCGTCCGTGTTTCTGATGCTCGGCTACATTGCACTGCTTTGGTATGAGGTAAGGATCTCTCAGTTGGAGGTCTGGTACCGTCGTATGCGTGTTCGATTGACCGCAGGCGTGGTCATTGCGCATCTCTTATTTATCTTACTTCACGTCACCGGCGCTTAAGCGTTCTTTATCGCATTTGCCAGCCTCTATGCACTGCGCACTGACGCACATTGTGCGATGATTACGCGCCATGGGCACTACATCTCGTCACGCTTCAGTGTTAGCTATCGATACGGCAACGAATCTATGTTCTGTCGCGTTGGTTAACGACTCCGACATCAAGGAGATCCAACGCGATCTTCCCCGGGCCCACAACCAACATATTCTTACGATGATCGATGAATTGTTAGAAGGGAAATCGCTGTCAGACGCGGTGTCCGTCATTGCCTGCGGTGTCGGTCCTGGTTCATTTACTGGGATACGGGTTGCCGTTGGCGTTGCTCAAGGGCTGGGCTGGTCACTCGATCTTCCTATCTACCCTTTCTGCTCGCTAGAAGCACAGGCGAGGGCGGCTGCACACAGCGCAGGTGATCTCGTCCTCAGTGCCATTGATGCACAGATTGGGCAGGTTTATTGGGCATGGTTTACATCGGATGGGACGACGCTTCGCGCGCTCACTGAGCCCGAGGTTTCGAAGGTGGTTGACCTGACTGGGCCATCGGGTGAGGCTTTTGATGCAATGGAAGCCGCCAGCGTGGTTATTGCTGGCGACGCCGCCGAACTCATTACGGCAGAGTACAGCGATAGGACGTTTGCTCGTATCGACCCTGAGGCACGCCCCAGACCGTCGTTAGCCGCACTTCATCTCCTGGACGCGCCCAATGACCAAGGGTTAACCCAAGCGCATCTGCTAGAGCCACGTTATGTGCAGCAAGACATTGGCTGGAAGAAGCTGTCGGAGCAGGGGAAACGCCACTGATGGATAGCCTGCAGGCGCTCTTTCTTGCATTGATTCAGGGACTGACAGAGTTTCTGCCGGTCTCAAGCTCAGCGCACCTTATTCTGCCGTCACAGCTCTTGGGCTGGCCTGATCAAGGGTTGGCATTTGATGTGGCGGTACACGCCGGCACCTTAGTGGCTGTCATGGTGTATTACCGCGATTCGTTAACCTCACTGTTGATGGGCGTTGTAGGCTCGGGTGATAACGTCAGCTTGCGGCGTCGAGAAGTTGCAGCGCTGCTGATTGCCACATTACCTGCGGTAATGATTGGCATCGCTTTTTCAGATGTCATCGACCAGTACTTGAGGGGGGTTGGCGTCATAGCGACCACCACCTTACTCTTCGGTGTGCTACTGGGCGTTTCCTATTCGTATCGCGCCACCGGCGTCGATGAGCAGCCGATCAGCCGACTCGATCATGCGCTGCTCATTGGTCTGGCGCAGGCGCTTGCGCTTATACCTGGAACGTCACGCTCTGGCGTGACGATTACGGCGTCCTTGTTTTTAGGCTACAACCTCGCGACGGCAGCAAGGTTCTCGTTTCTGATGTCGATTCCCGTTATCGCGGGTGCGCTCTTGCTGATGTTGGTCAAAGAGTTTGAGCTTTTCTTCAGCTCGGCCAATTTGATCCTCACGTTGATTGCCATGCTGGTAGCTGCTGTCAGTGCGTATGCAACCATCGCGTTCTTCGTTGGGCTGGTTACTCGCGTTGGGATGATGCCGTTTGTGATATACCGTGTGCTCCTGGCTTTGATCCTGTTTTCTATCCTGGTGTTTGTATGACAAAAGACAGTGTAAATACTGATTTACTGAATTTCTTGACGAATGCGACCACGCCTTTCCATACGGTGGGTGTGATGGCAGAGCGACTGCTCGCTGCCGGTTTCGCGCCTTGGAGTGATTCAAGTCGAGAACCGATAGTAGCGGGCGGTAAGTACTTCACAGTACGTAATGACTCCAGTTTGATTGCGTTCACAGCGGGCAAGGATGTATCCCAGGGACTGCGGCTCGTAGGTGCCCATACCGACAGTCCCAATCTCTCGGTTCGCCCGAATCCGTCCGTGAATCGCTTTGGCTGTAATCTCCTGGCCGTCGACGTTTACGGAGGTGCATTGCTGAACCCCTGGTTCGACCGTGATCTCTCGATGGCGGGAAAAGTGTCTTTTGAGACAGATACTGGAGAGCTGGTCTCTCGATTGATCGATTTCAAAGCACCCATCGCTGTTATTCCATCGCTGGCCATCCATCTTGACCGAGATGCGAACAAAGGCCGCACAGTCAATCCGCAGACCGATATGCTGCCGCTGGTATCGCTGAGCTCAGGTGATGGTGACTTCGATATTCATGCCATGCTGACAGCGCAGATTGCCGCAGAATACCCTGGCCTGAACATCAAAAAGATTCTCGACTGGGAGCTGTCGCTTTACGACACGCAGGCACCTGGATTCGTTGGCTTAAACAATGATTTCATTGCATCCGCGCGCCTCGATAATTTACTGAGCTGCTTTGGTGGTTTGCAGGCCATCATTAACAATGCCGATAGTGGCGAGTGGAACCTGTTCGTCGCCAATGATCATGAAGAAGTTGGCAGTGCTTCAGCGGTTGGTGCTCAGGGTCCCATGTTAAATGATGTGTTGCGAGCCATCGCCCCAGATCCCGTTGATGATCGCGCTCTACGACAGACAAGTTGGATGCTGTCGGTCGACAACGCACATGCAATTCACCCCAATTACCCCACGAAACACGATGAGCTTCATGCACCGTTACTCGGCAGTGGCCCGGTTATCAAGATCAACCGCAATCAGCGCTATGCGACGTCGGGCGAGGGCGCGGCTCGAGTGCGTTTACTGGCCGAGCGAGCGGGTGTATCGATTCAGTCTTTCGTCGTGCGAGCGGATATGGGTTGCGGAAGCACGATTGGTCCCATTACGGCGACTGAAACGGGCATTCCCACAACCGATATAGGCGTTCCTACGCTCGGCATGCACTCCATTCGTGAGCTTGCGGCCGCTGACGACCCAGCAAAGCTGGTGGATCTGCTGTCCGCCTTTTACAATCGTGTGGCTTGATTTCGGGGGAAAGCGTTATGGCACGTCATCGTGTCCTCACAGGTATAACCACAACGGGAACACCACATCTGGGTAATTACGTGGGTGCGATTCGACCCGCCATCGAATCGTCTAAGCAGGATGACGTCGATGCGTACCTGTTTCTCGCTGACTATCACGCCTTAATCAAATCTCAAGATCCTAATCTCGTGGCACAGTCGAGCCGCGAAATTGCGGCTACCTGGCTTGCCCTGGGTCTAGACCCCAATCAGACGCACTTTTATCGCCAGTCGGACATTCCGGAAATAACAGAGCTGTCCTGGATTCTCACTTGTAATGCAGCCAAAGGCTTGATGAACCGCGCTCACGCTTACAAAGCGGCGGTACAGGGGAATGAAGAGGCGGGAGAAGACCCGGACTATGCCATAACGATGGGGCTGTTTTCGTATCCCATCCTAATGGCTGCCGACATTCTAATTTTTAATGCGCACGACGTGCCTGTTGGGCGTGATCAAATTCAGCATGTGGAGATGGCCCGAGACATCGCTGCGCGCTTCAATCATCATTACGGTGAGACATTTGTGCTACCGAAAGCCGTTGTTGATGAAGATGTGGCGGTGCTGCAAGGGCTTGATGGACGCAAAATGAGCAAGAGCTACGGTAATACCATTCCCTTGTTCGGCACGCCGAAGCAGTTGCAGAAGGCGATCAACAAAATTAAGACGAACTTACTGGAGCCGGGTGAACCCAAAGACCCTGATACGTCTGCGGTATTTCAGATCTGGTGCGCATTTGCGGATGAAACCGAGCGTCAGGACATGCGAGCTGCTTTCGAGGCGGGTCTCGCCTGGGGTGAGGCGAAAAAACGTCTATTCGAGCGGGTCAATGACGAGATTGCACCCGCGCGCGATGAATACGATCGGCTTATGGCGAACCCGGGTGAAGTGGAAACCATCCTTCGCGAGGGTGCAGAGCGCGTTCGTCCTGAGAGTGTGGCTCTGCTCGATAAAGTGAGAAGAGCCGTTGGCTTGAGGCCGTTTGCCTAAGAACGCGGGTCTAGGCCGTTTTGCTTAAGACAAGCAGTTCGTCAGGGCGCTGCTTCAATCTGAATTTCAATATCCACGGACTTCGGCTCATCAGTCCTACCCATAGCGTGTCTAATGGCTGCTCGTAATTCCTCGGGCGATGGTTTTCTACCTTCAGCTCGGGCTTTTTCCACGATGGCCTTCACGGTATCACCAAGATCACTCTTCGATTCACCATCAACGTGAACCTCGACAATGGTGACGTCTTCAGTCATGTCACTGTCGTCCGCAAGCACGATGATTTCCATCTCCTCGCTCATGTCAATGACACCATCGCCACTTTTTTGGATCCAAACTTTTTTATGGGGCCCCACGTTTTGCTTACCTGGGCCGTCAATTCGCATCTCTTTGCGAATCATGGGCATGGGACCCATGTCATGCGTCTCAATCATCATGGCTGGGTGCGGATGGCGTGGCGTAATCACATCGTCCAATAAAATAGCGCCACCAATCAAAAGCCCTACAACCAGGGCTGGACCGTATTGATTCATGCTGAGTTCCATTAAATCTTTCGTTCTTATAGTGCGTAGTAGAGACCGATCATGGCACTCCGCGGCTCGCCGACAAAATAGCGGTAGTTACCGAAGCCATAATCAGCGCGCTCAGCATACCCCTCATCCAGAAGGTTTGTGAACGTCAATGTGGCTTTCACTTGCTCGGAGACGAACCAGCTGCCTCGCAGGTTAAACAATTCATGCCCGGGGTACTCGTGCTGGTTGTTGGGATCGATAAAGTACTTATCGACCCAAGCTGCCTCGAGCTCTAGTGAAGCTGGACGCTCGTTAATCGTCAGTTCTTTGCGCAGTTGAACGCTGCCAAAGTAGGCTGGTGAGGTGTCAATGTCGTTTCCTCTAATGGAGTCTCTCGAGCCCAATAGGGTTATCTCGCTGTCATAGGTGTGATCGCCCAAAGAGGCATTCATCGTAGCCGTCAGACTATCAGTAAGGGCCCATGACAAATCGATATCGATACCGCGATGTTCGGTACTGGCACCGCTGACACTTTGGCGGTCACGGTCTAGGAAAATGACATCATCCTTGGCAATCACATAGAGTGAGACATCGCTTGAGAATGACGCACTCTGATAACGCCAGCCAATATCGATCGATGTGGCTTCCTCGGCATCGATGTCAGCAACGGTTTGACCCGCTTGAAGGCGGTACAACTCAGTGGCCTGCGGTGCACGGAAGCCTAACGCAGTCCTGACATAGTACCGGTGCTGATCACGCGCCCACACCAGGGAAATGTTCCCCGATAGATTGGAAAAGTCGTCTGAGCGACTTGCCGGTCTATAAAAGCGGCAGTTACTCGCGGTCGCTGCGCAAACTGAACCTGCGGCAGCGCGGGTTGTGTAGTCGTACTCGGTGCTTTCAGCGCGCAGACCGCCTTGTACGGTGAACGTATCCGAAACAGCCATCTCCAACTGGCCAAATAGCGCCAGATTTCGTGCGTTGACCGTGTAGTCGTAGTGGATGCCTGCGGGTTGATTAGGGCTAAACGCCTCGGCCTGGTCTTCCTTGAGCGCGCCGCCTGTACGATCGATATCTACACCAATGATGTAGCTACCCCAGTCGGTGTCTGCACTGAGGCTTCCCTGGAGACCGAGGCTGTCATGTTCGGTCATTGCTCGCGCCTTCCAGGGCAGGTAGTGCTGTAAAAATGCCATTTGGTTCGAGCGGAGATAGGGCGTTACCGTGAGCAGCCGTCCGTTCACTTCACGCTGTGCCCTCATGTATACACGGGTGGAGCGCGCATCGCGGTAGGCCTCGGGGTTACGGTTAACTCGCCGTGCTGCATCGCGCTTGTAGGCGCCTTTACCGTCTTGGATATACCCAGCGGTTTCTTGATTCAAATTCGAGGTGGATAGTACCGTCGTCAGGTCCCATTCACCGCTAGTTCCGTCAAAGCGCATTGTCGCCTTTTGTTGATCGTAGCCCGACGCGTCCTGATAGCCGCCATAACTGGTTGCATTAGCATTCAGCGCCACCCCGCCATTAGTCAGTGACACTCGTGTCCGGATGAAATCGCGACTTCCTGCTTGTATGCCTACTGAAGGCGTCGTTTGCTCCGCACTTTTGGTTAATACGTTGATAACGCCGTGCATAGCGTTTGACCCAAACACGGCGTTAGCCGGACCCTTCAGAACCTCGACGCCACCGGCCTGAAGCAGGTTGGCATCAAAGAGTTGATTCACATTACAAAACCCAGGTGCGCGGAGGTTGATGCCGTCTTCACCTGTAAAAAAGGCGCCGCATGCTCCGTTTCCAGTCAGTACGGGTGATCGAAGCGAAATAAGCGATTCTTGGCCATTGCCTCGGCTCACCCACGCGCCCGATACTCGATTAAATAGCTGATTACTGTGCTGAAGATCGATCCGCTCAACATCCGATGCGTCAAGGTTTGCCCAGGCTTGCCCCAGATCGAAGCCATCAACCTCTTGTCGTGTGGCAGTGACGATGACGGTTTCTATGGCCGTGTCTTCGGTTGCTTCTGATGCGTCCGCATGCGCGGGAGCGGCATTGACAAAAAAAGAAGTTACTAAGATGAGCGGTAGTGCTTTGTAACCGACAAAATCCATGTCGCGTTTGCCTTGATTCAATTTAAAGAGCGCGAAGGATACCGTCCTTGTCAGTCTGGTCAAAGTGAGCCGTCTGTCGGACAATTGGGATTGGTTTCTTGTCCAAACTGTTGGTGGGCTCGTGCGCGTTCTCGCAAAAAATGATGACCTCCCCATTCGTACCGATCAGCCGGTGCACTCGGGTAAAGTGCGCTCTGTGTATTGGCTCACTGCTGAGGATAGTCAGCGGCTAATTCGTGCCCGCGACTATGACGTTCCCGAGACCGCGGCACTGGCGGTGATGATTATTAGTGATCGTCTGTCTGCGTTCGAATGCATGTGGCGCGCCGAAGATGGTTTGGATGGGGTGCCCGGCAAGGGCGCCGCGTTAAATGCCATTTCGGGCCACTGGTTTGAGTTGTTCAAACAAAACGGTCTTGCGCGTAGTCATATTCTGGAGACGCCGCATCCGCTGGTTTGGATCGTTCAGCGCGCCAAGCCTATTTTCATTGAAGCGATTGCGCGGCAATACGTGACCGGTTCAATGTGGCGCGCTTATGAACAGGGCGAGCGGCATTTTTGTGGTATCGAGTTACCCGATGGTTTACTGCGAGATCAGCGTCTCGACCAGTTACTGATTACGCCCTCTACCAAGGGTGTTATCGAGGGTATTCCGGGCGTTCCAGCCGTTGATGATGTGAACGTGAGTCAGGAAACTCTGCGTGCGCATTGGGAAGCATTCAAATTCAATCATCCATCGGATGTCGACCACTACGCTTCGCTATTAAGAGCGGGTTTTAGGCAGATTTCTGATGCATTAATGATGCATGATCAAATTTTTGTTGATACGAAATTTGAGTTCGGTTACGCCGAAAATCGTGAAGGAAAAAACGAGTTGATCTACATGGATGAGGTCGGAACGCCGGATTCCTCTCGGATTTGGGATGCGTCCGCATATAATGAGAGTGGGCGGGTCATCGAAAATAGTAAGGAAGGGTTCCGCCAGGCATTATTAAACTTTGCCCCTGATGCCGATGTGCTGATTAATAAGAATCGTATGGATGAACGGTACCGCTATGCCAGTGATACCGTGTTACCTGCACAGATGATGCTCGACGTATCCAAAACCTATATTGATTTGGCCGAGACGATTACCGGCCTGCCGCTGGCCAGATCTGATAATCCCAGAGAGGATATTATTTCGGCCTTGAACACGACATTTGACCTTATTAACTAGGCAATGACCTGACACTTACCTGATCGCTGATCGGAGGACTCGCACATGACACCCGTCGCAGAACTTACCAATACCGTGTCTGTCGCAGGACAGATTCAACCCGAGGATGTGCAGGCACTAGCGGAGCACGGCTACAAAGTCATTATTTGTAATCGACCGGATAACGAAGAGCCGAACCAACCATCCATGGATGCGGTAGCGGCTGCCTGTGATCTTGCAGGTGTTCGGTTTGTCCGCTACCCAGTCGATGCCATGTCATTCCCGGGCGATGACCTCGACGCAATGGATGCAGCGATGAACGGGGATGAAAAGGTGTTGGCTTATTGCCGGTCGGGCGCAAGATCAACCAACCTGTGGGTTGCAACACTTGCGGGTGATGAAAGACTGGCTGCCGCCGAACGAGCGCAGCAATTTGGTTTTCCGCTGACCTTTGTTATGCAGCTGGGCTTCTCTTAACCTGTCCTTGGTCAATCATTGCGCGCAAGGTCGCTAACGCGCGATCGGCAGCTCGCTGGAGCGTTGGCTCCTCGGAAAACTCTTCATACGCCGGCGGGAAGTGCTCTGGGTGATAAGCCTCTGCGATAACCGCATAGGGTATTAGCAGGTTCTCTTGCTGCGCAAACAACGCATAGACCTTGGTGTAGAGCGGCGTGCCGACGACCACAGAGCCGTGAGCAAGGCTCAAGAATTCCGCACCTGCAGCTGTCTCCGTCTTGATTAGGAGCTTTTTATTTATTGTAAAACCAGCCGCACGAAGCGTGGCGCCAATGCTACCACCCGCCCTGATCAATCGATGCGCTTCTTTGAGAGCAGGATCCATGGGTAAGACAAACTCGGTCACAGCGAGGGTTCGGCAAATTTTGGCGTCGCCACTAAGGCTATAAAGATTGGCAACCCGAGTGGATTCGCTCTGCGTGATAACCTCTACACCATAGCTGCCAAAGGTGGCTTTGATGACATCGCTGTTCAATGTGGGTGTGACCTCCGCCCAGCCCGAATTTACCAAGACAGCAAGAATGAAGCCCAATAGCTTGATGTGCAAATGCATACGCGTCTCAAAGGATGATTGGATGCAAAATTTAAGGCAGGATATTCCCTGCCAAACGATATACGCAGGATAAATCGCAGATGAAAAACCTCAAGACTTTTACCAGGCTTATCGCATTCATGAGTTACTTGATTGTTGGGTCCAATGCCTCAGCCGGATCACTCTCTGATGACGTGCAGACACTTTACGATGATCAATTGAAAGATTTGTTTGTTCATTTCCATGAGAATCCGGAGCTGTCATTTAAGGAAGATAAAACAGCGAAGCGACTGGGTGACGAGTTGGAGGCTTTGGGGTACACCGTTCACCGTGGTATCGGTGGCACTGGTTTGATTGCACTAATGGAGAATGGACCCGGTCGAACTGTGATGTTCCGAGCTGATATGGATGGCTTACCGGTGCAAGAGAAATCAGGCCTGCCCTATGCGTCTAAAGCGAAACAACTGGATTGGGATGGAAATGAGGTCTATGTGATGCATGCCTGTGGGCATGATGTGCACATTACCAGTCTGGTTGGCACGGCAAAGTTGATGGCAG
Source organism: Gammaproteobacteria bacterium (assembly GCA_009937065.1). Lineage (GTDB taxonomy): Bacteria > Pseudomonadota > Gammaproteobacteria > Pseudomonadales > Halieaceae > Luminiphilus. Next base: position 9,944 of record JAACDF010000101.1, read on the forward strand.
ATCGCAAAGATCAATGGTCAGGTACCC
>JAACDF010000102.1 GCA_009937065.1 Gammaproteobacteria bacterium
TCGCTCCACCCATAACTTGCTGACCCATGGCGACAGGTGCTGTCGAACCTGGAAACGAAAACCGCTGGCCACCTCAGCGAGTTCAAAGCCGCGTCCCTCACACCGCTCTGCCACTGTCGCTAGCGCAGTCGTAATATCTGCAGCCGATGGTCGATCAAGCTCATCAAAGAGCTGCGCTAGTTGCTTCTTCGTCATAGGCTCTCCGGCCGCTAGCAACGCGCCTTCGATAATTTCAATCAAATCGTGATCACCCATAGTCCGCTTTACTCGCTTCTCGCTTTGATGTGGATGGGCGCAAACTCATCTGATTGCACAATATCCACTAAAGATTCTTTAATTAGTTCCAAAATCGCGAGGAAGGTCACCACCACGCCAAGCCTACCCTCCTCCACCTTAAACAAGGAGTCAAAGGAGCAGAACTCCTGCTCTTGTAGAGCTTGTAATACGTCAGCCATGCGCTCACGCGTCGATAATGACTCACGTTTAATCTGATGACTTTCATAGAGGTCGGCTCGCTTTAACACCTCTGAAAAGGCGATGACCAGATCCTGAAGGTTCACTTCCGGTAATGGCTTAGTGCGTTCCATTACAGGCGGCTCAGCAGAACCAACCCAGGTATCGCGCTCGACGCGAGGCAGCGTTGCCATATCTTCCGCCGCCTTTTTAAATCGCTCGTATTCCTGCAATCGACGCACGAGCGTGGCGCGAGGATCTTCCTCCTCATCATCCACCTCACTGGATCGCGGCAAGAGCATCCGGGATTTGATTTCCGCCAGCATCGCCGCCATCAGCAAATATTCTGCTGCCAGTTCAAACTGCATAGCATCCATGAGCTCGACATACTGCATGTACTGCTCGGTTATGACCGCGACATCGATATCCAAAATATCGAGATTCTGGCGCCGGATGAGGTAAAGCAGGAGATCGAGAGGGCCTTCAAAGGCCTCGAGGAAGACCTCCAGAGCCCGTGGCGGAATGTATAAGTCTTTGGGTAGCTCGGTCAGCGCCTCGCCCAACACTACCGCAAACGGCATTTCGCCCTGTTGTGGCTGACCCATTCGTTTTTCAACCGCCGAGGACGCCCGCAACAACGCCTCAGGGGAAACTTCAGTTGAGCTGCCGTCAGATCCTTGCTGGGAGGCAATGGGGTCCTGCGTCATGTTGTCGTTGGTGTTTGTCACGTCAATCTTAGGACCTAAGCAAATTCGGTCGTGTCACCCAAGCCCTGTCTCAGAACTTGCGTTTCACCACCACTCATATCAATCACGGATGTAGGGTCCAAACCGCAGTAACCCCCATCAATCACTAAATCAACGTTGCGCTCGAGCGTCGTCCGTATATCGTACGGGTCACTGAGCGGATAGTCATCTCCCGGTAACAAAAGTGTCGCCGACATAAGAGGCTCGCCCAGTTCCCGCAAGAGCGCCTGCGTAATGGCATTGTCGGGGACCCGCAAGCCAATAGTTTTACGCTTGGGGTTCATCAGGCGCCGCGGCACTTCTTTACTAGCTTCAAATATAAAAGTGTAAGGACCCGGTGTTGAATGCTTTATTTGGCGATAAGCCGCGTTATCGACCCGAGCGTATCGCGATAGCTCCGATAGGTCTTGGCAAACCAAGGTGAAATTATGATCATCTTCCAGTCTTCGAATTTGCTTTATACGTTCGGCACCCGACTTATTATCCAGCAGACAGCCCAAGGCATAGGCCGAGTCAGTTGGATAAGCGATGACGCCACCAGACCGAAGAATATCAACTGCCTGAGCGATTAATCTCCCCTGCGGCGTCTCAGGGTGTATCGAGAAAAACTGACTCATACAGAGCTCTCCAGTACGTCCCAAACATAGCCTTCCCCGGGCAAGCGCTCGACATCAACGCCTAGCTTGGGGCCGTATTCGAAATCGCGATGAAAATCGGATCCGACAGAACGCAGTAGGCCACAGCCGTCGGCTAGTTGCGCTAAGCGCTTAAGGTCAGCCTCAGGCTGACGACCATTGAGTATCTCCAGCGCGCCGCCCCCAGCCGATTTAAAGTCATTAATCAATGCGCGAAGCTTCATGCCGGTCAGTCGATACTTCAGTGGATGAGCGAGAATGGCCACACCACCCGACCCGGTGATTGCATGCACAACGTCGCTCAGACTGGGCCAGAACATTTTGACGTCACCTATTTTTCCAGCGCCAAGATACTTATCAAAGGCTTCGGTTAACGATTCGACGGCACCGGACTCAGTCATCCAGGCCGCAAAATGCGGTCGACCTATTTGACTATCACGCGCCATCGCTTTGGCACCTTCGAGCGCACCATTGATACCGACACCCGCAAGCCGTGCAGCGATCTTTTTCGCTCTTTCCCTACGCGCATTTGTCAATTGCTCCACCATCGCGACCATTTCCGGCGCATCCGCGTCGAAATTGAGTCCAACAACATGTATCGTGCTCGTTGCCCAACGACAGGACAATTCCACCCCCGAGATGAGGCCCACATCGTGTGCTTCGCTACTGTGCCTCACAGAGAGATACCCTGAGGTGGTGTCGTGGTCAGTTAGAGCAAATTGCACCACACCCGCCGCCTTCGCCCGCCGCAATAGCTCCATGGGCGCCAGCGCGCCGTCTGATGCGAGAGAATGAGTGTGGAAGTCTACGATCACAATTACTAAACTTGGAGCCTGAATGGCTCGTAATGAATACAGAGTCCTATGGTACCAGAGCCAACATGAAGCAACTCCTAGAATTCTTGCCACTCATCATTTTTTTCATCGTGTATCAAATGTCGGGCACGACGTTAAGTGTCGGCGACTCGGAGTACACCTTTGATGGCATCTACACAGCAACCATTGCCCTGATCCTCACGACAATCTTGCAAGTTATCATTGTAAAGTTGGTGTGGGGCTCGGTGGAGAAACGACTTTTGGGCGTCGCCGGAGCTGTCATCATCTTTGGGGGCGCAACGGTCCTACTAAAGGACCCGGTGTTTATTTTCTGGAAGCCTACCGTGTTTAACTGGGCACTAGCGGGCGTTTCCGTTGTCTGGCACGTGATGCGAGGCAAATGCTTATTCGAGGACTTACTACCTGATGAAATAGAGATGCCAAAACATATATGGAAAAGGGTAACCGTCGCATCAACCCTCCATTTTTTTATAGTAGGCGCCGTGAACCTGTACGTGGCCTACAACTTCTCCATGGATGCGTGGGTTTCATTTAAGCTTTGGTCCGCGGTCCTGTTCACCCTAATTTGGGCGGTAGTGATTGGCGTTATCATGGGTCCATATTTGAAAGAAACCGATAGCTCCGACGATAACGAGACGACAAAAACCTTCTAGGGCCTTTTTGGGGGAAAACAACCTATGCGAATTTTTGGAAGAACCCTACTAAGCGGCTTAGCTGCACTGGCCTCTTTGGGCGCAATGGCGCAAGAAATTACGGATACATCATCGGAGACTGATATTCGCTACGTCACCGATGTGATTTTTACCCCGATTCGCACAGGTCCGGGGGGAGATTACCGAATCATTAATAAAGGCCTCCGGTCGGGTACAGCAGTCACCTTTCACGGTATCACTGACGACGGTGTGTGGGCCGAAGTGGAGACCAAAGGTGGCACGCGTGGCTTTGTAAGAGCGCAATACCTACAAACAGAGGTGCCCCGTGCCAATCAGCTCAACATACTTGAGGCAGAGCTCGCGGCGAGTAAGGATCGGGCAGCGACGCTGCAGCAAAACCTGAATGAGGCAATGGAACAATTAACGTCTAGCGACTCTGACATGAGCTCAACCGCAACAGCGCTCGCCGAAACACGTGCTGAACTCGATGAGATCAAACGCATCTCGGCCAACGCGATTCAGCTCGACCAGTTGACCAAGGAGTTGACGGGTAAGCTGGAAGACGCGAGCGCCCGCAACGACCTGCTCACACTGGAAAATGCTCGGCTGGAAGATCGCGTGGCAAGCAATCAACACCTTCAAGGCGCACTGTCTGTAATAGCAGGCATTCTCATCGCACTGCTAATCCCTCGACTCACTATGAAACGCCGACGCAATGATGGCTGGCGTTAACTGCTAAAGGATACTGACGTGACCACTCTCAATACGCTCGCAAAGCATCTGCTGAGCCTCACCCTGATCGTTCTGAGCTCATCGGCGATGGCAGAGAACCCTATCGTTAAGCTTGAAACCACTGAGGGCGATATCACCGTTGTGCTCTTTGCTGATAAGTCCCCCAAAACCGTCGAAAACTTTCTTGCTCATGTCGACGAAGGCTTCTACGAAGGCACGGTCTTTCATCGAGTCATTAATAACTTCATGGTTCAGGGCGGTGGCTTTGATGTTGACCTCAAGCAGAAGAAAACTGAGCGCAAAGTCATCAATGAGTCGAAGAACCGGGTGCACAACGATCGGGGCACGTTGGCCATGGCGCGCACCAGTGATCCGGATTCGGCTGGCAGCCAGTTTTTCATCAATCAGCGCAATAACCCTCGACTCGACTGGACACCCTTTAAACCGGGATACACGGTTTTTGGTGAGGTCCTTACGGGTATCCGCATCGTAGATTTCATGGCGTCCACGCCCACGGGCAACGCTGTGGGCAAGACTGATAAAGGCCAGATGCCGCTGCAGAACGTACCACTGGATCCAATTGTATTACTGAGGGTGACGCGCGTATCACCATGACGGTTCTCAGCGTTAATTTGAATAAAGTCGCACTGGTTCGAAACTCGCGTGACACCACCTCTCCTTCGCCTATCGAGTTCGCAGCTCTGGCTGTGTCAGCAGGTGCGGGTGGTATTACGGTGCATCCACGGCCGGATCAACGACATATTCGCGTCAGTGACTGTCTGGATCTAGCGCAATCGGTCAACGTCGAATTTAATATTGAGGGAAATCCGTTTGCCGAGCCCATGGCCAGTGAGCAGGCGGGCGTAGCCGACTATCCCGGATTTATGGCTTTGGTTGATGCCACGCGGCCAGCACAGGCGACCCTGGTACCCGATGGCAACGCCCAACTGACCTCAGACCATGGCTTTGATTTACGCAAGGATGGTGATCGACTGGCACCCATTATCGCTCAACTCCAAGACTGGGGCTGTCGGGTTAGCCTGTTTATGGATCCGGAGCCTAAGGATATGGCCCTAGCGGCAGCGATCGGTGCTGACCGCGTAGAGTTGTACACAGAATCCTACGCCGTTGCCTTTGCTACAGGCAATTACTCTCAGGTACTTGATCGCTTCTCGGAGTCCGCGGTGGCTGCGTATGAGGCGGGTTTAGGTGTGAATGCCGGACACGATCTGAACCTATTTAACCTACCGCAATTTAATATCCCGCATTTACTTGAGGTATCTATCGGGCATGCCCTAACAGTTGATGCGCTGCGGTTTGGATTTACAGAAAGTGTGAAGCGCTACGTTGATGCACTGGAATCCAGGGCCGTCGGGTGACCCCATCATCAGAATCCCAAGAGCCAGTCGATGAGCTCCCTCCCTATCTCGTTCCGCATAGCCAAGCTCCCATCCGCATCGTTTACGAAGACAGGGACTTACTGCTGGTCGATAAACCTCATCATCTACTGAGTGTCCCTGGTCGGCACCCGCTAAATCACGATAGTTTGATCCGACGTTTGCAGCCTCGTTATCCAGATGTTCAAGCCGTGCATCGACTCGATCTGGATACATCCGGGCTGATGGTGGTCCCAAAACGCCGCGAAAGCCTATCCGAACTGGGACGTCAATTTCAGAGGCGCCAGATTGAGAAGGAGTACACCGCGATTGTGTGGGGAGAGATGGAAGACGATGGGGGAGCAATTGAATTACCCATTGCAACCGACTGGCCAAACCGTCCTAAACAAATGGTCTGTGAGGAGCGAGGCAAGCATGCGTTGACCCGCTTTGAGGTACTTAACCGGGGTGACAACCGTAGCTTGGTAAAACTGATGCCCGTGACAGGCCGCTCGCATCAGCTACGTATCCACATGCAGTCTCTGGGTCATCCAATTATCGGCTGTGACATGTACGCCCATCCGGAAGCATTAGAAGCTTCCGACCGTCTGCTACTTCATGCTACGCGATTAAAGTTGTGCGCGCCCTCAACAGGCAATTGGCTTTCGGCCTTTTCCCCGATACCGTTTGCGTTATAACGCCGAGTGGCACCGCACCGTAATGTAGGCAAGCAAATTGATTGACGAATTCACCGAGAGCAACGCCAGAGTCATTGTGGTCAAACCCAATAAGAGCTCGACTTGGCGCGCCAACCTTTACGTGCTGATTGCCATATCCATTCCATCACTTGGCGCAGCTATTGGTTTCACGCTACTCGGAGCATGGCCGATACTTCCATTTGCGGGTGCCGAACTCATCGCGCTATCAGCAGCGCTGTATTACGTGAACTGGAACCTCGAGTACCGACAGGTTGTCACGGTTTCTGCCAGCAACGTCAAAATTGAGAAAGGCTATTTTGTGCCAAAAAAAACCTGGCTTTGGGAGCGCGACGAGACGGCATTGAATGTCATTACCGCGAAAAACCAATGGGAAGGACCGGCGCTCTGGCTTCACAACCGCGAGAGTAGAACCAGTTTGGGGGAGTTCCTGAGCAAGGATGAGGCCGAGGATTTACTCAAGCGATTGCGTGGACAAATACCGGTTCGCACCTTCGGTAGCGAACGAAACCTTACGCTGTGAGACAATAACCCCCGCGTTTTTCTCGGACAGATTCTCATGCCCCACCCGCAAAAAGTTGGCTTCGTCTCTTTAGGTTGCCCTAAAGCACTCGTTGACTCAGAGCGCATCCTGACGCAACTGCGATTCGATGGTTACGAAGTGTCCCCCTCCTATGAGGACGCGGGGGTTGTCATCGTTAATACCTGCGGCTTCATCGATAGCGCAAAAGAAGAGTCCCTGGCTGCCATTGGCGAGGCACTTGAGGAAAATGGCCGAGTTCTGGTGACGGGCTGTATGGGCGGCGGTGAACAAGCAAATTTAGTCCTCGAACGTCACCCCAAAGTACTGGGCATCACCGGTCCTGCGGCCTATGAAGAGGTGTTATCGGAAGTCCGGCGGGTGTTACCGAACCAGCACACACCCGACCCAAAAATCGATCTTATCCCTGCTCAGGGCGTCAAACTAACCCCACGTCACTACGCTTACCTGAAAATCTCCGAGGGCTGCAATCATCGCTGTCGCTTCTGCATTATCCCGAGTCTGCGAGGTGATCTGGTGAGTCGTCCCATCGGCGACGTCATGCGCGAAGCCGAGCAGTTGGTTCGCTCAGGTGTGAAAGAGCTACTTGTGATATCGCAGGACACCAGCGCTTATGGGGTCGATTTAAAGTACAAAACCGACTTTTGGGAAGGCCGCCCTCTTAAAACCAATATGCAAAGCCTTGCCACCGCACTGGGCGATTTAGGCGCGTGGGTGCGAATGCATTACGTCTACCCGTATCCGCATGTCGATCATGTCATTCCGCTAATGGCTGAGGGTAAGGTTCTTCCCTACCTGGATATACCTCTTCAGCACGGCAGTCCCTCCGTATTGAAGCGAATGAAGCGACCCGCCGCCTCGGAGAAAACACTTGATCGGATTGAGTCGTGGCGAGCGGTTTGTCCTGACATCACGCTGCGTTCAACCTTCATTGTCGGCTTTCCCGGTGAAACTGAAAGCGAGTTTAATGAGCTTCTAGACTTCATCAGAGAGGCCAAGCTCGACCGAGTGGGCTGCTTCAAATATTCCGCGGTTGAGGGCGCCACCGCAAATGCGCTGGAAAACCCGGTACCCGAAGAGGTCAAAGAAGAGCGCTGGCACCGCTTCATGGCATTGCAGCAGAAAATAAGCGCTGAACGTCTTCAGCAGAAAGTCGGACAATCGATCGATATAATGATCGATGAGATCGGACCGGACGGTACCGTAGGGCGTTCCAAAGGCGACGCACCAGAGATCGATGGTGTGGTCTATGTTGCGGATGCTACAAATCTGAAGTCAGGAGATATCGTCAATCGCCGTGTTATGGATGCGGACGATTACGACCTCTGGACAGCATAAACCAGCGACTATGAACATTATTTTGTTGCGACAAAGCGATTGGACTGACGGTCAATCGGTCCGCCTAAGCGACTATCGGGCGCAACACATCATTAGCATCATTCAACCCGCGTTGGGACAATCACTTCGCGTCGGTTTGATTAACGGCCATAAGGGTATTGGTACCGTCACCACCATTGATCAAACGACGGTGCAACTCGATGTAGCGTTGACCGAGGCGCCGCTAACACGCCATCCAACACGACTGGTGCTGGCCCTACCGCGCCCAAAGATGCTTCGCCGAATACTGCGGACAGTGGCCGAGTTTGGCGTTGATGAGCTTCACCTTATCCACTCTTACCGCGTCGAGAAAAGCTTTTGGCAGTCACCCTACCTACACAAGGGCAAGGTAGAGGCCGCGCTCATCCAAGGTTTAGAGCGAGCGGGTGACACGATACTTCCCGTCGTTACGGAACACCGACGCTTCAAACCGTTTATGGAAGACTCGTTATCGAGCATCGCAGCGGAGCGAGACTTGGTCATAGCACACCCCAGTGGTGAGCATCGTCTGCAAACCGAAGATGGACAAAAACGCTGCCTCCTCGTTGGGCCAGAGGGGGGTTTCATCGACTACGAAATCGAATTGGCGCAGTCGCTCGGTGCGACGGTCGCACATCTTGGCAACCGCATCATGAGCGTCGATACGGCCGTCTGTGCCGTACTTGCTCGAGATCTTTACTAAGTCGGGGTCCGTTTAGCCAACCCATCAAGCTTTTGAATACTCAGTTACCGGCTTAGGGCGTCACGCCCGTGCCAATACCACAGGCCACGCCCGTACCGCCGATACCGCAGTAGCCCGCGGGGTTCTTATCCAAGTACTGCTGGTGATACTCCTCAGCGTAATAGAAGGCAGAAGCCGGTTGAATTTCAGTCGTGATGCCGCGATAGCCAGCCGCTTTGAGTCGATGGTCGTACTCGTCTCGACTGACTTTAGCTGCCTCGACCTGAGCATCTGAGTACGTATAAATTCCTGAGCGGTATTGTGTACCCCAATCATTTCCCTGGCGCATACCCTGGGTGGGATCATGGCTCTCCCAAAATGCGGTTAGTAAGTCTGCGTAGCTAACTAGCGTGGGATTAAAGACCACTAATACGACTTCGTTATGTCCCGTCTGCCCACTGCACACCTCTTGGTAGGTAGGATTAGGTGTGTGCCCGGCAGCGTACCCAACTGCCGTTGTGTAAACACCGGGGATCTTCCAGAAAACACGTTCAGCACCCCAAAAACACCCAAGACCAAATTGGGCGGTCTCGAGATATTCCGCAAAGGGACCCATCAAGGGTGTCCCCAGCACGGTGTGATTGTGGCTGACCGGCATCGCATAGTCCCTGCCCGGGAGAGCTTCCTCGGGCTGCGGTAAAGCGTGTTTACGTCGTATATCCATGATGTCCACGATGAAACCTTAGCAACATAAAATTCATCAAAGGACAGTATAGCGCTGAACTTTTGTCATATTACGGGTCTAACATCTTTAATGTAGACAAAAAGATGCATCGGCCGAGACAGATGGTAGGCCGAGGGAGATTTAGCATGCCAATTGCGGTTTCTATACCGAATAGATCAACGAAAACGCCCGCCAGCAACCTCTCTAGTAGAAAACTGCTGGCGATTGCCATCACGGAGCCTCGCTTGAAAAGCGAGATAGACGTCCAATCCGCCATCGTTGAACTTCAAACGCGCCAACATTACCTCAAGGAGTTGGAGGCCCAGGGGCTTCTCAACCAGCGCTAGTAAGCTAACATTTGGCTGATACCTCACAGGGAGAGGGCATCAGCATCGCCAAAGAAATCACAAACCGACCCCGAAGCGTCACTGCCTTCGTCAGTAAGGCACGTGCCCTCAAGCGAGTGGCCGATACACAGAGTCGCCTCATTTTTGCGCTCGACGCGACCGCTTCCAGAGAGCCGACCTGGCATGTTGCACGATCGATGCATCAAGCACTGTTTGACGTAGCAACTGAGGAGGCAGCCTTCGCGCTGCAGCTTTGTTACTTCCGAGGACTCATGGAATTCGAAGCCACACCTTGGATGACCGAGCCTGGCCCACTACTCGACGCGCTCAACGCTGTTTACTGCCAAGGTGGAGCAACGCAGATCGAGCGTGTTCTGTCCCATTCGCTTACAGAATTCGAGGGCAGTGCATCAATAAAAGCGATCGTCTATGTTGGGGATGCATGCGAGGAGAATCCCGACACACTTAATGCACTTGCCCTCCAATGTCGGCTAGCAAAACGACCACTGCTTTTGTTTCAGGAGGGAAGAGACGCAACGGCATCCCGCTGCTTTGCCTCGATGGCCGCACTGTCAAACGGTGCGCATGTGCAACTCGATGATGCTAGCGGCAATCGACTGAGAGAGTTGTTGAAATCTACTGTGCGCTTCGTATTAGGAGGTCACAAGGCGCTGCAAAGTTCGCACCGCGAAAGTGATAAACTATTGCTCAACAAGCTATCCTCATAACGGCGCGATTAACGGGCAGATTTGCCGACGCGCACAACGTGAGTAGCGTCGCCTTAAAAGGACATCAATGTGATACAAGTTGTCATCGTCATTGCTCTAGCCGCTTTCGCCATATCCTATTTGTGGCGCGTTCGAAGCCTACCCCCGCACAAGCAGCGCGCAGGCTACGTTAAATTCTATATCGGGTTGGCTGTGGTGACAGTCATTTTCCTGACAGCAACAGGTCGAATGCATTGGCTTGGTGCCGCAATCACTGGTGCTTTCGTATTCCTGAGGCAGGTACTTCCGTGGGTATTACGTGCCCTGCCCTTCTTAAACAAGCTACGCCAACAACAAAGCACTCACCAAGGACAGTCAGCGATTCAAACCGATCACCTGTCAGCCACGTTGGATCACACAAGTGGACTCATTGAAGGTGAGATCATTGAGGGTCCCCACAAAGGCTGGCTACTGTCCGAGCTTTCAATGAACGAACTTGAAATCTTACTGGAGCACTATCAAACAGCTGATGAAGAATCGGCCGAGCTGTTGCAAGCCTACATTCACCAGCGTACGGAAAAAGCGAACGAAGCAGAGGAAAAGCGAAGCGAAACTCAGCGTGAGGCGGCCGTCGACAGCTCAAGAGCGGAAGCATTAGCGACGCTGGGGCTGAGCGAGGGTGCAACAGAGGACGAAATTGTCGCCGCGCATCGAAGTCTCATCCAGAAACTTCACCCCGACCGCGGGGGAAATGATTTTCTTGCAGCAAAGATCAATCAGGCAAAAGACGTTTTACTTAAAGACTAAAGGTAGACCAACGATTAAGGAACCGCTGACCGTGGAGCGAAACTATATCCTCAGAAATCAAGACGGGCACTATTGGGGACGTGGCAAAGAATGGGTCGATGGATCAGACCGAGCCCGAGTGGCCCAATACAAGCATCACGATGAGGCCAGTAACACGGTCTTTGAACTTAGCTCAAAAGACTTTGGGCTACGAGCAGAAACACTTGAAGTGCAGCTCAAGAACGGAAAGTTGCCCAAGCTCGAAGTGAGCCAAATACCATTACCCGGATTTGATACGCCGGATGATGAAGTTGTGGAACCCGAGCTTGAAAACCCGGTCTAAAGTCACCACGTATGAGTCATAAGTAATTTTTCTTCGGAGATACTGAATGCGTATTCTGCTTTTCCTGCTAACCAACCTGGCGGTCGTCATCGTCGTTGGTACTGTTTGGCGCCTTTTAGGATTTGATAGTTTTCTTCAGGCAAATGGTGTGGGGCTTGATTTCAACGCTCTGCTTGTATTTTGTGCCCTGTTCGGTATGGGTGGTTCTCTGTTTTCTTTGTTTATCTCCAAGTGGATGGCAAAACGAGGTACAGGCACGCGCATAATTGAGACCCCAAGCAATCGCGACGAGGAGTGGCTGGTTCAAACGGTTCGACAGCTTGCAGAGAATGCGGGTATTGGCATGCCCGAGGTGGGTATTTTCCCATCCGATGCGCCCAATGCCTTCGCTACCGGATGGAACCGAAATAATGCCCTCGTAGCTATAAGCAGTGGCATGCTCCGACGCTTCAAACCAGAAGAAATTCGAGCTGTCATGGCACACGAAATTGGCCATGTCGCCAATGGGGATATGGTTACCTTGAGTCTGATTCAAGGTGTCGTAAATACATTTGTGATGTTCTTTGCTCGGATCATCGGACACACAATCGACCGCGTGGTATTCAAAAATGAGCGCGGAATGGGCATCGGCTATTGGGTTGGCACCATCATCGCTGAGATTCTACTTAGCATTCTCGCGAGCATGATTGTTATGTGGTTTTCGCGCTACCGCGAATACCGCGCCGATGCCGCTGGGGCGGATCTCGCGGGTAAGGCCCATATGGCCGCCGCATTGCGCCGACTTCAGAGCGAAATGAATACGCCTTCTGACCTACCGGGAGAGCTGACTGCCTTTGGAATAAGACCCGGTGGTGCAAACTTCAGGCAGCTGTTTTCATCGCATCCACCGTTAGATAAGCGCATCGAGGCTCTTCAGAACCGATGATTAAGCGGGTCGTTGCGAGGACCGTAACTGGCCTCGCTCTTTTGTTCAGTCAGTTGTTCTTGGTATTACCGTCTCAGGCTAACAGCAGCCTCGACTATTTGAGTTTTGCCACCGATGATGAGGCAAACACCACTGAAGTATTTAGCAATGCGAGTCCTTCAGTCGTTTATGTGACGTCAACGGCTCTGAGACGACAGATGTTCAGCTTGAACGTCATGGAAATTCCCCAGGGTGCAGGCTCCGGATTCGTCTGGGATGACAGCGGTTTAATTGTCACCAACTACCATGTAGTAGCAAGGGCTAACCGACTGACGGTGACCTTGAGTGATCAGCGCGAATTCGAAGCGCAGGTAGTCGGCCTAGCGCCTGAGCGCGATCTTGCCGTGCTTCGTCTTATTGATCCACCCGAAGGCCTCGTGGAATTGCCACTAGGCGACTCATCCGAGCTCTCGGTAGGCCGCAAGGTACTCGCCATTGGTAATCCCTTTGGCCTCGATACGACCCTGACTGTGGGTGTCGTCAGCGCATTGGGTAGAGAAATTCAGTCGCCCAGTGGGCGTCAGATTCGAGGCGTCATACAGACCGATGCTGCCATTAACCCTGGAAACTCGGGCGGCCCTCTGCTCAATTCCTTAGGCCAACTCATTGGGGTAAATACCGCCATCTACTCTCCCAGCGGCGCTAGCGCTGGCATTGGCTTCGCTATTCCTGTGAATACGGTGAGGGAAGTTGTGCCGCAGCTCATCGCTTACGGAAAAATACTGCGTCCGATATTGGGTATTGAGCGTGCCTCAGACCAGTGGATTCGGCGTAATCAGATCGAAGGAGTGCCCATTGTCAGAACCTATCGTGGCTTCCCAGCGGATGGTGCAGGCATGATTGGCGCTAGCCGGGTCGGGCGCAATGATATTTTGCTGGGTGACATCATCACCAGTGTCGATGGGCAGGATGTTCGAAGTAACGAAGACTTCCTATCCGCCATGGAGAAGCATCGTGTTGGGGATACCGTGAGGATCGAAACGGTGCGTGCTGGTAAAAAATTGAGCTTCGATGTGGAATTAACCGAGAGTCAGTAAACGAGACTCGGTCCACGCTTTCATTTCTGTATGTTCAGAAAAATACTCCCTCTGATTTTTTTTTGGTGTTTTATTGTCTAGCTCCTATACATCAGATGAGCGCAATCTTGCCTCACAAAATAATTAGGAGATGCACCATGAAGAAAAGAGTAATTCCAGTTACCGGATTAAGTGTGTTGTTTTCCGCCGTTGCTGCAGCCACGCCCGCAATGACCGTTCTCACAGTAAACACTGCCGATCCGATGGCCTACGCCGAATGGACAAAGTCTTCCGGCGAAGCTATTGCCAAATCAGTCGGTGCTGGTGTTGGTGGGATATGCCTGGCATCAGGCGGGTATTACAATCCGGGTGAGCTGTATTACTGGCACCTATTTGACAGTCATGCCTCGGCAATGGGTGCCAATAGCTACAATAAAACCGTGATGAGTGAGCTTAAAAAGTTAACCGTGGATCGCGTGGTTAATCGCAGCGATGTCTACTCGGTGGTCATGCCCAGTGAGGGCGCCTACAAGCGAGGAGATACATTTGCCAACTGGAACGTAGTCGTAGAGACCGATCAGCCGGCCGCCTACATGGCAGGGCTTCAGCGCATGCAAGCGGCGGCCGCAGCCAATGGCTTTGCTGATATCAGCTTTACGGGCTACTCCTACCAAACAGGGCCTGAAACTGGAAATATGATGGTTGTCGTTCAAGGACCCAGTGGTGAGCGGGTTGGCGCATTTATTGATCAAACCAATAGCGCTTGGGGCGCACCGATCATGGCCGAGTTCTCAGGCATGAGGAACCTAAAGCACGGCTTCACCATGAACTGTGAAGTGGTGTACTCAGCGCTTTAAATCGTTGATCAGTTGCGGGTCTGAGGACCCGCAACTGCTTGATTGCTCATTGGATTTTGAATTTCATCGGTTCAGCCAGCGTTAGAGAGGGCTTGTACGCTCGCTCAGTCCTCAGGAAGAGCTCACCGGATAAGCGAAGCCTACACACTGCTCACTGCAATTCCAGAGTTTCTCGGCCGCGGCATCGTCCTCTGCCCAGGGCTTGGGTCGCTCGACCTTACAGTTGTTGAAGTAGGCCCCTGATATCTCAGCGACGTCATCGCTTGAGCAAAGGTATAGCGATGTTTCTGCGCCCTTTAATGGGCTCCTGAAAAACGGCTTGAGTAGTAAGTGCAACACCTTGGCCACCCACTCCCCATGCTGCTTTCCAATGTCCGTTGCAACGGCACCGGGGTGCAAACAGTTAACCGTCACACCAGCTCCTTCCAGGCGTTTTGCTAATGATCGTGTGAACAAAATATTCGCAAGCTTGGAGCGACCATACACATCAAAGGTTTTGTAATTCTGCTCGGACTGAATGTCATCAAAGTGCATACCTCTAACAAAGTGATGCGCACCCGAGGCCACGTTGACGATACGAGCCCCCGGGGCTGCCTCAAGCAAAGCGGGCAGTAGTAAGCCCGTCAGTAGAAATGGTGCGAAATGATTGACTGCCAGTGTCTCTTCAAATCCATCGACTGTGACTCGTCGGTGAGAGTTGATCACCCCTGCATTATTCAAAAGAATATCGATGGGCTTCGCCAACTGCCGCACTGACTCTGCCGCAGCACGAACGCTGTCGAGGCTGGCCATATCCATCTCGATGACGGTCGGTTCCGTTCCGCCCGCCGCAACGATCTCGCTGGCTAGGGCTTCGCCTTTTTCGAGATTTCTGCAGAGAAAGGTCAGGTCAGCGCCGTCCCGCGCCAAACTCAACGCACTTGCCCGTCCAATACCGGCCGTTGGCCCTGTAATGACGATGTGCTTTGGCCGGTTATCGATGCTCATATCAGGTTTTGCCTCCAAAGCGACGAAGCTGTCTCACGGACGGGACGTATCCAACATCCCATCTTTTTGTGAAGTTAAGACCAGCTCGCCTCGTCAATCTTCTCCTCTGGTAAAATCTCGCGCTTAAATACGGGAGAAGCACCCCCTTTAAGCTGTGTCTCAAAATCTCTGAGCAACTTCATACCGATCGGTGCGAGGTACCATAATGCCAGTAAGTTGGTTATCGCCAGCAGTGCCATCGTGAGATCCGAGAAGCTGAATACAGTGCCCAAATCCTGAACCGACGCCCATGCGATCATCATCAGTACTGAAATGCGAAATGCAGGGATAGCCCATGCAGGCCGGTTTGCAAAATAGGCAATGCTGTTTTCACCCAGATAACAGTTGTAGGCAATCGTCGTAGTAGCAAAAAGCACAAGAAAAATACTGACCAGTGATTCACCCCAGCCGCCTAGTTGCTCAGCAACCGCAAGCTGTGTCAGTACGACGCCTTGTGGATTCACCGCGTCAGGCTGATAAGCCGATGACAGCAGAATAATCAATGCAGTGCAGGTGCAGAGGATAATGGTGTCGATGAAAACGCTCAGACTCTGCACGAGCCCTTGCTGGATCGGATGCTCTACATCTGCGGTGGCGGCGATATTAGGTACTGTACCTAAGCCTGCCTCATTAGAGAAAAGACCTCGCCGCGCCCCTTGCATTATGGCTGCAGCAACGCCGCCGCCGACAACCTGCTCAAGACCAAAGGCTGACTTGAAGATAACGCCTAGAGCCGCTGGAACCTCCGTAATATTGGCTATAAGGATGCCGATGGCGAGCGCGAAATAGCCGACAACCATGATCGGAACGATCACCTGAGATACGGCCGCAAGCCGACGGATACCGCCGAATAAGATAGCCGCCATGAGCGCCGTGAGCACAAGACCGCTCTGCCAAGTCGGAATGCCGAAGGCTGACTCAATGGAGTTGGTGACCGAGTAGGTTTGAACCGCATTGAATCCAAAACCGATAGTCACCAGTAGCAGCGCAGAGTAAATCACCGGCATGACTTTCCATCCCAGGCCAAAGCGCATGAAATAGGCAGGGCCACCACGGTAGGTTTCAGATCCGTCGCTTTGCTTGTAGAGCTGGGCAAGCGCACACTCAAAGAGACTGGTCGCCATGCCAATAAGTGCAATAAGCCACATCCAAAAGAGTGCGCCGGGCCCGCCCAGCGTAATCGCTACTGCGACACCAGCAATGTTGCCGCCGCCAACACGCCCAGCAACACTGACAACCAGTGCCTGAAAACTCGATAGCCCCTTCTCAGTCCCCGAGAAACCACCTGCCAACCCCCGGAACATCTCTTTGAACAAACGCAGTTGCACAAAGCGCGCATCCCATGTGAGCCGAAGACCCACCAATAGCAACGCTGCTATTAATACGTACGACCAAAGCCAATCGGTAACTGTTGCTAGCATCTCTTAAATCAGTCCTGTGATCAGAATAATGGCAATTGCGGGCACCACTACAAAGCGAACTAAAAGGTGCCAGATTGAGAAGACCTGCTCACTAGTAGCAAGCTCCGACAAGCTGAGTTCACGTTTCATGAACCAGCCCACGAACAGTGCTATCAACAAGCCGCCCAATGGCAAGGTGATCTTGTCGTATAAACCTTCAGACGCGGCATTGAAGTTCATACCGAACAAAGTTAAGTCCTGCCAAACGTTGTAGGAGAGCACCGATGCAATGCTGCAAAAGGTGACGGAACCTACGACAACAACGGCGCTCATCTCGCGACCCAGTGTCGTTCGCTGATCAGTCCAACTTGTCACTGACTCCAACAGTCCCACCATCGATGTAACGCCCGCAACCGCGAGCATGACAAAGAAAAGAACGGCGAACACATGCCCGCCCGGCATCTGTGCAAACGCCACGGGAAGCGTCTGGAAAATCAGACCCGCGCCCCCGGCGATATCAAGACCATAGTTAAAGACCATTGGGAAGACGACAAATCCCGCGAGCAAGGCCACCATGGTGTCAGCCAACACGATCATCATCGCACCCCGCGTGATGGAGAAATTAGCAGGCAAGTAAGACCCGTAGGTCATCATGCCACCCATTCCAACACCAATTGAGAAAAAGGCCTGGCCCACCGCGGCTAGTAATACGGGACCATCGATCTTGCTAAAGTCGGGTGTGAACAACCAACTCAATGTCTCGCCAAAACCACCGGCAAACATATTATAAATACTGAGCCCCACCAAAAGCGCAAACAACAAGGGCATCATGACGGTGACCGCGCGTTCGATACCACCCGTGACTCCGGCGTAGATGATTCCGCCCACAATCAAGTTTCCAATCACGGTCATGATCAACATGGTCGATCCGTCTGCCAGAAGTGCATTGAAATCCTGGGTCGAGGAAGCGGCATCTACGCCCGCAAAGCCGGTCATTGCGGCTTGAATCAGATACCAAAGGACCCAGCCCACAACAACGGCATAGGTGATGGAGATCGTATAGGCCGTGAAAACGCCAAGACCACCAACACCGCCCCAGACGCGGCTATGCCCACTCTCCTCTGCAACGGCTGCCATCGACTTTGACGGACTCGATTGCCCGCGTCTGCCCACCAGTAATTCCGCCATGACGCACGGGACACCAATAGCGAAAACGCACAGAAGGTAGACAATGACAAAGGCGCCACCTCCGTTCTCACCGGTGACATACGGGAACCGCCAGATATTGCCCAGGCCAACGGCGAAACCGACCGAGGCCATGATGAAGGCGAAACGACTAGACCATACGGGTGTGCCTGCTGCCATTGCTTATTGCTCCGCTAAATAGTTTGCTGCGGCACGCGCCGCATTGAGTTTGACGGGGAATTCGGGTGCGAGTGTCGATGCCGCGTCTCGCTGACTCGAAAACCACACCATGACGGTATCGGTGCTTCGATTGATGTAGATAACCTGACCGTGAATGCCAACCGCACAGAACTCTTCGGTTGTCTCATCCAAAATCCACCACATGTCCTGATAAGCAATCCAGTCCGCCTGCGAATAATTGGGGTTGAGGTCCATCGCATTGCGGTCGCTGTCCTTCACATCGACCATGTGCTCGAGCCAGTCAGCAGGGAGTACTCGCTCACCTCTGAAGACTCCCTTGTCACGGATCATCATGCCGTAGCGCGCGGCATCGCGGGCCGTTGCATTAAATCCACCCGTGGCGACGGGGATGTAAGCCCGGTCAACCGCGATAAAGGCGTCGTGCTCCGCGCCAATCTTCTGCCATACCTCATCTCGAATGATGTCATTCAGGGATTTACCCATCAGCCGGGATACCATCCAACCCAAGACATCGGCATTCGCAGAGTTATAGTCGAAACGCATTCCCGGGGGTGTCTCAGGATCAGGCTGTACAAAGTGCGTTAGAAAATCGTAGACACCATAAATTTCTGTTTGACCTGGCTGAAGATCAGCTGCACCGGGTAAATACCCGAGATTCAAGGCCGGGGCGTAATAGAGGAAAAAGTCGCTTTTGGGGTCGACATAGTTTTCCTCAAACGCGAGGCCACTGGCATGATCCATCACGTTTTGCACTGTCACTCGATCGAAAGCACTACCTTTCAGCTCTGGCACGTATTCAGACGGGCTTTTTGTCAGATCAAGCCGTCCGCTCTCGACCAGAATACCAGCGATACTGCTGACCAGTGACTTGGTCATTGAGTACCAAATGTGCTGTCGGTGCGCGTCCATCCCATTCCAGTAAGACTCATGCACCAAGGTGTCACCGTGAATGACCACAAGTGCATCAGCGGCATTGGCAGCGAAGACCTCGGCCAGCGATGCATCACCAATCGTGAATTGATCAAGGCGTGATTCCTCCCGAGGGAAATGATGGATGTCACCACCCCTTGGAACCATGACCGTATTATTGGGGGCACCAAAATTTTGAAAAGCCCACTGGCTGTAAGGCCAATCGCGATGATTCTTCTTGGTAACTTGCGACGCGGTACTAGGCGGAAAGCCGTCCATGACTGCAGGCCCATCTTGCGCTGTTGTCGGCATAACGCCTCCCAGTGTGACGAGGACGACAAGCATCTGCCAAAACTTCATAGGCATCTCACTTCGTTATTGTTGTATCAAAAGGCCCCAGAGCCTATCTGATCAGAGTGTACCGCTTAACTCGATTCGGTAGCCACTGCCGTTGGGGACAGCCAGCAAGGCAATCGCCTGCTGAAATGCTTCATTACGCGCGGCAGGCCCCGATAGGTTCGCCGCAACGCGGTAGCTATCGCCCGCAATGGTCACTGACCCATCGACTTCAAGCGCACCTTTCAGCGTGATGATGCCGGCGCGGATACCCGTATCACTCGTCGTAACATCAATGGCATAGGACCCTAGTGACACGTCGCCACCGATCGCACGCCACGTGGCGTTTTTCCACACTAGGCGACCAACCGCTGTGGTGGGCATGCCATCAGCATTGATCCTCAGCGAGGCAATATCGGCCTCCAGCTGACCGCCGACGTAAAGGGGGAGTAACTGACGTAGCCAACCCAAATCAATCCGAAGCTGAGCATCGTTAAGCCGAAACGATCCGTTAAACCTGGGACTCACCGAGGCATTGACCTGCTGACTTCCCCAGTCGCTTTGCAAGCGAATTACGTCACCGAACAGCAACCCTGTGGGATTGAGCCTCCACGCTATTCGTCCTAAGGCAAAGGGCTGTGATTGCAGTGGTATTTCGACATGGGCCACCCCACCGTTCCAGACCGTCCCAGTCAATCCAGTGGCTTTAACCCCGGGCGGAAGCGCATAACCTAGTAGCGAGGCAGGGGCACGAGCGATGAGTAATACAATGACCAGCGCCACCGCGACAGCAGATGCGCGACGGTAACTCACAACTATTGACCTCGCACACGGAGTGTTGCGTTGACTCCACCCGATCGTCCGGCATCGCTCACCGAGGCATCGATGATCCGCAGACCTTCGTTACCTTCAACTGTCTGCAGCCATTGGAGCAAGGCATCAAAATCAACAGCCTCGAAGCGAACTTGAACCTCGCCACGACTGTTAGGCTGCAGCCGCTTGACTGTCAGACCGGCATTTTGTGCTGCTGCACTCAATGTTGATGAGAGATTTTGACTTTCATTACCGCTCCCGCTTTCGCGGAGACTCAACAAGCGACTGACTTTCGTCTCAACACGACTCAACTGGGTGAGGGTCGCCTGATTATTGAGTGCCATCTGTTCACGTGCCTCACTCGCGGGGACTAGTGCAAGCTGAAAAACACAAAACAACAACAAAAAGCCAGTCAGTAGCAGTAAAGCAACTTGGTCTCTCGGACTTTGGCTGTTTAACCACTTTTTCATTACGACACCTCGATCCGTAGCCGCGCCCTGACTTCATCGCCACGCGCACTCGAGGTCTCCAGTGTGGCCTTGAGACCCGCTCGCTCCAAAGCCTGTCGTATCTGCTCCACCGAGGCAAAGTCTTGCGCCGTGAGGTTAAGCCGCAGCTGACCTGACGTGTAATTAATTGAGGTCACGCGACCGCTCTGCGCCATCGTTGCGGTAACTACATCGACCAGTTTGGGGGTGAAGGCAGTAACACTCTCCTCACCGGCAAACTCAGCAATTTGTCGATCAAGCTGCTTCTCGGCGTCTACCACCGCACCCCGAGGATTAGCCTTTCGATACGAATCCTGAATTGCGGAACGCAGTTCAAGGTTTTGCTGCTTTAATGTCTGAAACTGACTGACATCAGAAACAAACTGCAAACTCAGCGCAACTGAGGCCGCAATCGCCACCGCCTTCCAGACCCCCCACCACTTCACCAGGGGTAAAGGAGGTGCAAAGCTGCCCTGGCGTAAATTCACCTGAGGCGCTGACTTTGTCAGAAGTAACAATGCTCCCCAGCCACCCTGACGCCAGTCGACAAGCGCAGCTTGGTCATCAGTAAGCTGCGATACCACCTGTTCACGATCAGTACCGTAAATGACGAGGCTGGATGGTATCTGCGCCAAAGAATCCAGAACCGTCGATAGCAAAGACAGATCGATGCGTGCGCCATGCGCATCGCTCCACCGCAGAACAACCTCGTCACCATCGACGACGGCACAACACTCGTCGCCCTCAAGTGGTAGGCAGAGCGCTTCAGGGCCGAAGACTTTTAGGCTGTCATTAAACGACAGCTGCTCCACCCAATCCGCCATTTTGTCCTGCCGCGTAAAAGCCACAAGAAACTGTTCGTCTCCGAGAGCGCTAGCTACGAAGTGGAGCTCTTCAACGTCCTCTGCGACCTGCTCCTCCATCATATAAGGAAGCGATTTCGATAGGTGCTTGAGCTCCACTGGACTCACCTTAAGCAATGTCGAACGAACGTCATCGCTGGGCAAGCCGACAACGACTCCCTCGGGAAAAACCGTATCCTCACTCACGGGTTCACACGCAGCGGCGCCAGCGCGCCAAAGCACAGGCACCCCCTCCTTCCAAACCACAAGACTCGGGTTTTCGACGCGCATGTCAGTAACTAAACCTCTCCCTATGTACTACGACACCTAGGGTGTAGATGCCATTTATATTCTCACCAGAAGCATTTTTGTTAGCCAATATGTGCTCAGCGCGGTGACCACTCACTAAAGCTCCCCCTCGGTTCGATGTACAACCGAAATGGCGCGGCCTTGCCGGTGCAATACACTGTACAGGCGGCGTTCTCTATCAGCAATCTCGACTCGGGCGTCAAGTAGGAACCATGAAGACTTTATATCCACGAGATCACGTAACTCATCGGTTGCGCCATCGGAAAACATCACGTCCTCTATAAACGCGTCCACCTCGGTTAGCATGCCGTCGTCTCGGAGTTCTATGATTCGCGCTACCTGCTGGGCGGATAAAGGCTCCAAGGCGTCATCCTCATTGAGCGCCGCCAATACCTCAGGGGCCGCGGTCAAGAGGTTCACCTTGCTCCCCTCTGCAGGCCAGACCGTCAAAAACGGGGCTATGAGCCGATAAAGCTCTGGTGTGATTTCATCGACAGCCCGCAACTCGCTGACACTCGCCAGCGGTCTATTGGGCGCGCGATAGGGAAACGCCGACGAGAGGTAACGCTCGTCCTCGGCACCCTCGATGCGGGGGTTACGATCTGCGTCGACAAAATCAGTGATGCGCTCAACCAAGCGAGTCGCCTCACTTCGAGTGAGCTCGGCATCCTCAATAGCGAGCAGTAATCGTAACAGCACGCGTTGTTCTGCGTTGAAGCGACGCGTTTCCCCCGCGTCGCCGACAGGCTGCGACGGCGCATCACCGAGTGGCGTATTGGGATCTCTGCCCTGGTTATTGGACTGATCTACTAGGCTGTTGATATTGAAGCGCGCTTGAAGATCATAAAGATCGCCACTTAAAAAACCGATGCCGTCTAACGGGTAGGGTGCCTGGGGTTGAGCCCACAACTCCTGTAATGAGTCCACGGGGGTATCACTTTTCGCGTCCTCGTCGACATCAAACCTCAGCACAAGCTCTGCGAGCGTCTCAGCACCCAACAGAAACGACCAACCTTGCTCTGCAAAAAAGGTGTTAGTACTGCGCTGCAATTGAAGGTTGAAGTCCCGCTGCACGCCCACCATAAGTGCCGCGGCAAGGGCAAATACGAGAAGTGCAATAACAAGGGCAGCCCCTTGCTGCTGCTCACTGGAATGACGGCATGACATACAATCGCTCCAGTTCGCCCCAGTCGCTCAAAGTCACTCGCACTTCAATTGCCGCAGGGGGATCAATGAGTTTGTCAGTAAAACCAACGTCAGCCACCCAACTCTCTTGCCAGTACCGGCGGTCAATCACTTGATTGCGGTCGACTTCCAGCGCATTGACTGAGGGTAAAAATCGCAATTCAAATACCTCTACACCGTCAATCAGGACAGTCTCTGTCGGCTCGATAGCGGTTGTGCGATCAAGAACGGGGTAACTCAGTCTCAGTAACCTGTCTTCCTCTAACCGATACGCCACGCGTTGCAATGTACTGCGCGGTGCACCAGTGCTGTTATGCCAACCCGCGCGGGTCAAGCGCAAGGGGTCGCGAGCCAATTCGCCGCCAGATACCGCTGAGGCCATTTGACCAAATTCATCGCGCACCGGGCGATTCGTCATTTGCCTAATGTCACGTGAAAGGACCGTGAAGGCACGGTTAATCTCGTGAAGGCGCTCGGACTCGGCGCGAACCGATTCAATACCTGTCAGCGCGGTTGACAAGGTCTGGTAGGACAGGACTGAAACGAAAGCCGTGATGGCCATGGCAATCAGCACCTCGACAAGCGTGAAGCCCGCCTCAACAGAGTCATGGTCAGCTCGGCGCATCAACCACCTCCGCATTTAAAAAGGCATCCAGTGTGAATAACACAGAATCTTCTTCAGCATCCTCCCCGGACACGGTCACCGTAAGTCGCATGAAACCGGGTACTGGTGTCTCCTTGATTTCACTTCGCCAGTACCAGGTCCGCCCTGCCCGCTCGGACTCACCGGCGATGACCCCTGGCCGTGCACTGCGCTGCTTGGCGACCGCAAGCCGGACCTCGGCAACCCGATCTGCCGCCACCCATTGCGCAACGGAGCGATCCCGCAGATAGGCAGTTCCGTCAATTTGTTGAGACAACAAGAACAGTAATGCCGGCAACGTGACGGCCACTACGGTCAAGGCCACCATTACCTCGATCAGTGTGAATCCGCGGTGTTGATTGCGTCTAATCTTCAAACACATCGTCAGGCTCTATACCTTTGGGCATAAAGGTCATACGACCAAATAGATCCCATCGTAGCGTGTAGAGCAGGTCGCCAGACCGCTCATCTATCCAATCAAGTTCACCGGGGGTGACCTCCCCACCCGCAAATAAAATAACCTGCGGAGGTGGATTCGCGTCCTCCTCAAGCACTTCAAAATCAACCGGTGGTTGCTCCTCCAGACGCAGGTCGAGTTCAATGCCCGCCTCGAATACCAGATCTTCGAATGCACTGTTGAGCGAAAGTGGTTCCGCCCACCCTTGATCATAGCGTCGTAACCAGAGACCGCCGTATGAGCCCTCATCAAATCCATCGAGTTGATGTATCAACAGCCCGTGGTCCGTGCCGCTAAGCTCTGCCTCTGTCAGCGCGTAGCCAAGCAGTGCCGCCACCTCTCGAACTTTGTTTTCTCGATTGATCTCTGAACTTCCTGAACCCACGTTCAAGCTGACCAGCGAGGTCAGAAGTACCACGACAAAAACGACAGCTAGCATCTCGATGAGACTGAAGCCCGTCTGATGTTGACGCATCGATGCGCACTCTCGACCCATTGTGGTTTAGGAGTTGTCGTCCTCTCCCCAGTTACCAATATCGGCACTCTGGTCTTCACCGCCAGGCAGCCCATCTGCACCCAAGGAATAAATGTCGACCTCCCCGTACTCACCGGGCGCGAGATAAAGATACTCGCGACCCCAAGGATCCATGGGTACTTCA
Source organism: Gammaproteobacteria bacterium (assembly GCA_009937065.1). Lineage (GTDB taxonomy): Bacteria > Pseudomonadota > Gammaproteobacteria > Pseudomonadales > Halieaceae > Luminiphilus. Next base: position 24,924 of record JAACDF010000102.1, read on the forward strand.
GATAAATACCCGCCTTTTTTAAAGTTTCTGGGCTCTGGCTCCAAGGTAGACGCCTCGACGAGAGCGACCAACCCCTGCTCTGTCGTTGGGTAGACGTAATTATCGAGCCTGTAAATCTTGAGTGCCGTTTCGATCGACTTAAAATCGGCCTGGACCTTTTGAATCCGAGCATCATCCGCACTGTTTAAGACGGTCGGCGCAACGACACTGATCAACAAACCCATGATCACCAGTACCACAAGAATCTCAATCAAACTAAATCCGTTTTGCTTTCTCACTGCTCTACCTCACCATCGTGTTCAAATCGAAAATTGGCAACAAAATTGCCATCACTATTGTCAGTACAAGCCCGCCCATGACAACCACCATGATGGGCTCAAACAATCCCATAACCGTTCCCAAAGTCGCTTCAAGCTCGCGCTCTTGATTCGATGCCGAGCGCTCTAGCATAGTTTCCAGCTCACCACTCGTCTCACCCGACGCCACCATATGCACCATCATGGGAGGAAAGAACTCTTCCTGCGACAGTGCACGGTTCAGACTCGACCCTTCTTGTACTTTGCCAGCAACTTCTTTGCTAGCGGCACGCAAAACAAGGTTATTCATCACGGCGCCAGCAATGCGTAGCGCATCCAATAAGGGTACGCCCGATGCCATAAGGATGCTCAAGGTAGAGGAGAATCGCGCGGTGTCCATCCCGATCAACACTCGTCGAATGCCGGGAATCCTCAGCAGTACCGCATCAGACAGCTTTTTGTAGTTCGGATTTTTCAACAAACGGCGAATAGTCATTACCAGCACAACAATCGCCAGACCCAGAATCCAACCATGATTGGTCAAAAAGTCGCTGGTGGCGATTAGAGCAACCGTCAAAGGCGGTAAGTCCGTTTTGGTCTGCGCAAAGATACCCACCATCTCTGGGACAACGAAAACCATCAGCGCAGTCACGACAGCGATGGCAACCCCGATCAACACGAAGGGATAGATCAAGGCCATCTGAAGCTTTTGCGCCGTGTGCTGTCGATTTTCGGTGTGGTCAGCAAGTTGCTCCAGAACCGGGCCCAATTGACCTGCCTGCTCACCCGCGTTCACCATGGCGCGATACATATCACCGAACGCTTGCGGAAACTGTGCCATCGCGTGCGCCAGAGTATGACCCTCTGCGACTTTTGAACGTACCTGGAGCAACAGCGCCTTGGTGGAGCTTTTTCGTGTCTGCTCTGCTGCGGCCTGCAAGCATTCGTCGAGAGGAAGCGCCGAGGCTACCAAGGTTGCCAATTGGCGCGTCATTAAAGCAAGTTCGCTAGCGCTCAGTCGCGGTGCAAATAGGCCGCGGCGAATACCACCCTCCGAGCTAGCGTTATTGGCCGCACGGCGACCAGCAGAGGCAACCTCGATGGGACGCAGACTCTTGGTCCGCAGCTGCGCTCGAATTTGACGCTCCGAATCTCCCTCGAGAACGCCTTTTACCACTTTCCCAGAGACATCTAGCGCTTTGTATTTAAAGGCTGCCACGCTATGTCACCGAAGTAACGCGTAAAACCTCTTCAAGCGTTGTCTCACCAGCCAATATTCTGCGACGCCCGTCTACCTGAATGCCCGGATACTGTTTTCGGGCGATAGCCAACATAGCTTGTTCACCTTCGCCTTCATGAATCGCTGTACGCAGCTCTTCATCAACCTCGATTAATTCGTAAATACCTGTCCGCCCGCGATATCCGGTCATGTTGCACTTAGCACAACCCTTGGCATGATAAATATGAATCTCATCGCCACCTTCGACGCCTAGCATCTCGCGCTCACCTGGTGTCGCAGCGATTGACTCTCGACAATCGACACATAACAGGCGCACCAACCGCTGCGCCATCACTGCCACCAAACTGGATGACAGCAGGAAGGGCTCAACCCCCATATCCTGTAATCGAGTCACGGCGCCAATCGCGGTATTTGTGTGCAGGGTTGAAAGCACTAGGTGTCCTGTTAGTGAAGCCTGTACGGCAATTTCAGCGGTTTCTAAATCGCGGATCTCACCCACCATCACCACATCAGGATCTTGCCTCAGTACGGCTCGCAGACCGCGCGCAAAGGTCATATCGACCTTGGGGTTAACCTGAGTCTGCCCTACGCCGGGTAGCATGTACTCGACAGGGTCTTCGATGGTCAGAATGTTGCGCGACGTCTGATTAATGCTAGAGAGTCCTGCATAGAGTGTCGTTGTCTTGCCCGAGCCGGTAGGCCCCGTTACCAGAATGATCCCATGTGGTCTGGTAAGCGCTGCGCGGTAGCCATCACCCACTTGTGCGTTCATCTTCAACTGAACCAAATCCAATTGTCCCGCCTGCTTATCGAGCAAACGCAGTACCACACGCTCACCGTGCGCAGAAGGTATAGTCGACATACGGATATCAATGGCATGTCCAGCAATACGGACTGAAATGCGACCATCCTGCGGAATCCGCTTCTCGGCGATATCAAGTTTAGCCATTACCTTGAGTCGCGATACCAAGAGCGGTGCAAGCATGCGTTTTGGCGACAGGACTTCAGCAAGCACACCGTCAATGCGATAACGCACTGACAGCCGATCTTCAAA
>JAACDF010000103.1 GCA_009937065.1 Gammaproteobacteria bacterium
CCAGCGCTGAGGTCATCACCCGGCGCGTGAAGGCGGGCGCCTCAAGACCAAGCGGGTTGATCTCTGCAGATTCCGCATGAAATTCAGAGAGAACGCCCTCGACCTGGTCATTAGTGAGCTTTGAGATGGTCGCCATAGCCTCACCAACTTGCTGAACCTCTTTAGCGCTCATGTGGCGCATAACTTCGGTCGCAGCCTCCTCGCCAACACCAAGCAAGAATATGGCGGCGCGCTGTGCACCGCTGAGATTAAGTTTATTAGCCATCAGCTGCTATCCAGTTTTTGACAACGTAGGCTGCACGCACAGGCTGCTCGACCGCAGTGTTACGCGCCATCGCTACGCTTTGGTGATAGTTGGGCTTGGGCGGCTCCACCGGAAGGGCTCCCGGCCCTGCAAGGGCAAGCGCCTCACCGGCGTCCGTACTTTCCGCACCAACACCTGCCAAACGAGCTTGTTGTGACGGCGTCGCAGGCGGCGTATACATTGTGGAGTACCGAATCATTGGACGGAGCACCGCAAAAATCAGTGCCAATACGGCCAGTGCTGCCAAAAGCCCTCTTCCTAGTTCCCAAACCCACGCCTGCTCCATAAAGCCAGGCTCTGGAATCGGCTCTAACGGCTTTGGTGCGATAAAGGGTGAATTGATTACTTGCACGGTGTCACCGCGCTGGGCGGAGAAGCCAATTGCCTCTCTCACCAATGCTAGAACTTGATCGAGCCTGGCTTGCTCAAGCGGGATGCGTTCACCGTTCTCATCGAGCGCGTAATCCACAACGACTGCGACCGACAGCTTCTGAATAGTTCCTGGCACACGACGCGTGTGCGAAATAGTCTTCGTCACTTCGTAGTTTCGGGTTTCTCTTAAGCTCTCTCTATCAGGCGTATTTGCTATCTGCTGATTAGCATCCGCCACAGCCGGATCCACACCAGGCTCTGGTGCCTGAGCGACAAGCTGTCCGGGCACACCGCCACCTGCACCACCGCGATTGGTGATGTCCTGAGTGGTCTGCTCCGACCGCAAGACCGTTGTCGGGTCGTAGAATTCGTTCGTACTCTCAACACGCGTGAAATCCATATCCGCAGTGACCTGAGCGCGAACTGATCCAGCGCCCAATATGGGCTCGAGGATGGCCATGATGCGATCATTCAGTGAGTTTTCGAACTGCTGTGCCAACCTGAACTGTTCAGCGGTGTAACCAAAGTCCGAATCCTCCCCCTGGCTGGACAGTAATTTACCCGCTTGATCAACCACCGACACACGCTCTGAATCAAGGTTCGGGATGCTTGATGCCACTAAATGGATAACACCAGACAATTGACGCTCGCTAAGACGTACACCGGGCAATAAGTTCACCATGACTGACGCGGAGGGCTCATTGCCACGGCGCATAAACGCCGATTGCTTGGCGATGGCTAAATGAACTCGTGCGGCAGACACTGAGTCCATGGCTGCAATGGTGCGCGCCAACTCGGACTCAACCGCTCGATGGTAACGCGCCTGCTCCATGAAACTTGAGAGACCCATTTGCTGCTCTTCGTAGAGCGACTCAAAACCGACACCACCGCCGTTTCGAGGGAAACCCTCACTGGCCAAGGCCATACGAGCCTGGAGCACATCGTCATAGGGCACTTCTAACAAGCCGGTACCCGGCTCCATACGATATTTAATGCCGTTTGTCTGCAATACCGATATAGCAGTTGCATTATCAGCGGGCGACATACCGCCGTAGAGAGCCTCGTAGGAAGGCGTACTTGCCCAATTGACGAGCCCAATCGCCAGCGCAACACTGGCGGCAAAACCAGTCAAGAGTGATAACTGTCGAGTTGCAGGCTGTGCGGCAAATCCGCTCAAACGGTCTAAAACAGGATTGTCGGCCATACGTCGCTATTCCTTATACCGGCATGTTCATGACTTCCTGATACGCATTTAATAGCTTGTTGCGCACCTCGGTCATTCCAGTGAATTGAAGGCTCGCCTTTTGAGCCGTAATCATCACTTCAGCCAAAGAGACTGAAGGATCGCCACGCTCAAACGCAGAGGTTAGTGCTTTCGATTCCTGCATGGAGGCGTTTACATCTGAAATCGATTGCGTCATGAGATTTGAAAACTGGGAACTTGGAACTGCTTCAGTACCAAGGGACCCTGCCCCAACAGATTGCCCCTGGGCCAATGCTTGCATACTGCGCATTTGAGAGAGCACTTGATTGATTGCTACATCACTCATTCCAAAACCTATTATCCATGAGCGCCAAAATTGACGCGTAATCATCTCAATAGATTAGTTAGCTAACGATGTGCCAATAGAAATTTCTGTAACAAATACAGTGAGTTGGATGTTACTTGGTGGCTGAGCGTCGGAATTCTGACGAGTCGGCTTCTTGCTTGATGTTGTACTTACGCATCTTTTCAACCAGCGTCGTGCGCTGAACCGTCAGCAATTTCGCGGCATGCGCATTGACCCAACCTGTCTGTTCGAGTGCTGAGATAATCAATGAGCGCTCGGTGTCGGCCATGTGCTGCTTCAGATCGATAGGCTCATCGATGTGCGAAGGCGTGGGCGGCGCCACAGGGGAAGTCGGTGCCGGAGCAAACAGTGGCGATAGATCTTCGGTCTCATCTTGAGGGAGTTGATCGACTAATGGCTGAACATTATGCGGACGTTCTGCAACCGCCAGGTCAGTGCTTTGATACTTCGCGGGTAAGTCCACCGCAAAAACTACTTTGTCCGTATGGAGAATGATCAACCGCTCAATGAGATTACCCAGCTCCCGAACATTTCCAGGCCACGGATACAATCGGAGGTGGGCCATGGCGTCGGCTTCCAACCGAATAAATCCTCGCCCTTGCTCAGCGAAGCTATCAATGAACCGCTGAGCTAACCCTGCAATGTCTGCAGTGCGGTCTCGCAACGGAGGAATCTCGAGCGGAAAAACGTTCAGTCGATAATAGAGATCCATGCGGAACTTACCGTCCTCAACCTGCTGTTCCAAGTGCTGGTGAGTCGCAGCAATAACACGGACGTTACACTTAATGGCCTTACCACCGCCCACGCGCTCAAACGTGCGCTCCTGAAGGACGCGCAATAGCTTGACCTGCATCTCGTAGGGCATATCCCCAATTTCATCGAGGAACAAGGTGCCGCCCTCTGCCAGCTCGAACCGCCCTTTCCGCGCAGCCACAGCACCTGTAAACGCACCTTTCTCATGACCAAACAACTCACTTTCAAGGAGCTCACTCGGTATGGCGCCACAATTAACGGGGATAAAGGGCCCACCGGCGCGCTCGGAGCAGTCGTGCACTAAACGAGCAATGACCTCTTTACCGGTCCCTGACTCGCCTTGCAGCAGAACCGTTGCTTCCGTAGGAGCGACTTTAGTAACGAGGGTTCGTACATCAGCAATGGCGTCGCTGATACCCACCAAGCGTTGATCGAGGTGTTTTAGATGGCGCTGAGCTGTGGTGTTCTTGGCCGTCACGTTCGCGTGTCGCTTGTCCTAGATAAATCCACATCCGGCGTCCCCGGATGCGTAACATTAGCAAGCTATCAAACGCGATGGAAGAGTGCGCCGACTTTTTGACGCAAGTGTGCAGTGAATCACGGTTTTGGAGAGAAGCTGTGACGCGGTGCCGGTAACACCCTAGGCCTAAGATTGAACGTCGAGGTAGTGGGCTAATTTAGCACCGTTGTTTAGCGCCTTAGCTCCCTTGTCGGCCGCTACCTTTCGTGCGACCTGTAATAAAGCCGTCAGCTCTTCATTCATATGTAGCAGAACTGCCAGCGCCTCCGCAAAAACTTCCGAGTGTTCTGGGCGAATGGGGTCCGCAAAGCAGTTATCTAGCAACTGACGACGCCGAACCTCACCAGTCGAGACCCTCTCCCAGTCGTCAACCTGCGCCGCCGCCAGCATGTCGTTGGTGATTTCAATCACCGTGGCCAGCAATCCCGGAGGGCCTGACACCTGCTCATGGGTCTCTCGGAACAAGTCAGCACGCTCGTACATCATACGCCTACCGCCTGATTACGCGTCATTTCAGACCAAGCATTACGCACCTCACCCATCAGATGATTTACTTCCTTAATCGCAGCGGGATCATTATCCATGTTGGCGCGGAGCAGAGTTCTCACCATGTAGCGGTAAAGACCGGCCAAGTTATCAGCAACAGCAGGGGCTTTGTGCTCATCCAGTACTGCAGACAAGTACTCCAGGATGCTGATTGTTTGACTAATTAGCTCGCCTTTTTTAGCAATCTCACCGGCCTCAATGGCCGTAAGAGATTGATTCAAGCGTGAAGATACGCCGTCAAACAACATAGAAATCAACTCGGTGGGTGAGGCGCCCTCAATGGCTGAGTGAACCTTTACTTCTCCGTAAGCTGCCAAAGCTGCCTGTGTCATTTTACATCCTGCCCTTTATCCATCTAATTAACGACTGCCGCTTTGCCGCAGGTTTGCAAAACCTGGCAATGCGTCTAATTGCGCCTTGAGCATGTCGCCGGTTGAGGTAATTTCACCCAGCAACAAATCCATGGCATTGAACTTTCTCAGTGTGCGCTCTTCGAGCGCTAGCATTCGTGCATCGAAGACGGCACGGTCTTTTTCTATATCGACAATTCGCGCATCAAGCGCTTCAAGCTTCTCAGGTAACAAGCCGGTAGCATCCAAGAAGCCGTCCATCAACTCATCGAGCTGTGTCGCCAAGCCCTTGTAGGTAGTTCCTGACACGGTCTGACCTACAAATAACTTCTCGAGCGAATCAAGGTCGGTTCGTACCGCGGTATCCAGTTTTGCGCTGTCGATTTTCAGTGATCCGTCGGCCTGTAGCGTGACACCTATGTCAGTCAGCGCGTCATAATTACCACCGACATCTGAATACGTACCGGTGATCAGCCCTCGCACCTGCGACAGCATGGCGCGAGACATCGCGTCGCCTTGAAGTGAACCCGCTTTGCCGGTCGTTGCGTCGTATTTGATGAGTGATTTCGAACTACCTACATAAGAGTTATAGGCGCTTACAAAACTCTCTACAAAGCCAGTAATTTTACTGCTGTCTCGAGTAACGGATAACGAGACAGAACTCGTTGTTATCGAACTCAAGGTAACGTCCACACCATCAACAATGTCTGTAATTTGATTAGTAGAAGACGTTAGCGACAAGCCATTTAAGGTAAACGCCGCGTCTGCTGCATTGAGTGACTGCGAGAGATGAGTCTCATTAGCGTTATACGCCAGCTGACTAAGCCCAGCATTGTCGCTGTTGCTGCTGTCTCCATCGTTAGTCACCGAAATCGATATCGTATTAGCGGCACCCGTTGTATCCGCGCTCATCATCAAACGGTAGGAGGCGCCATCTTTTAATATTGAGGCTGTCACCCCGGAGTTTGAGGCATTAATAGCATCGCGGACTTCCGCAACCGTGGAATTTGACGCAACAGTAATTTGTGTCGCAGAGCCGGTGCCAACTTTAATAGAGAGTGTCCCCGAACCGACGACCTCGGTTGTTGCGGCAAAGGTGCCTGAAACCAACGAGTGTGCCGAGGCAAGCGCTGACACATTTACAATGTATGAGCCTGGCTGTGCGGTGGATGAAGCCTCTACTGTTACGGCACTTGCGTCCGTTGTGCTTGCTTGCGTGGCTTTTAGTTTTGACGCGTCGGCCAGTGACGCAACGTTTGTGCGTATCGACTCTAACTGAGTCTGCAAAATGCCAAATCCGCTAACGAGTGTGTCGACTTGCGCGCGGCGCGCATTAACACGAGCCATCAGGGGAAGCCGTTCGGAATCAACGATTGCAGTCACTATGCTGTCAATGTCGAGGCCGGAACCAATGCCTGTGCTGGTCAGCATGACGCTCTCCCTAAAGTCGACACTCAGAGGGGTGTCGGTTTATTGACGAATAAAGGTGCCCGCAGGCAGTTACCACAAAGAAAGCACATTGCGTGCCAACTGTTAGCTGTACTCGTCGAGAAGAATTCCGTTCACGTAGTCGCTACCGAGAGCATCAACGCCGTAGCGCTTAATAGCACGAGCAACATCTAATAAGTCTTGGGATGGGATCTGCCGAATGATCTCGTTGGTATCAGCATCCATAACCGTCACAACAGTCTTGTTGAGCTCTTCATCAACGTCAATCGCGAGCGAAGGCGAGTAACGGTTTACCGCTTCGCGCAGCACTTCAGCTGCCTCACGAATATCTTCCTGCGTTTCTTCTCGGCTGTCCGCCGTGTCGACTTCAATAGGCTGCACCTGCGGAACGGCCTCTTCGGTCACCGCCTGAGTGGCTTTTGTCTCCGCCGCCGGTACCGGTTTAGGTACGGGGTTCGCCACCTGCGGACTTGCGACGCTTGTAATTGACGCTACCATACCTCTTCTCCTTTACGTAAATTGCTATTGAATTTGCTAACAACTTACAACAATTCATGCTGAGGCGAAAAAGCGGGTCGCACTCCTGCACGACCCGCCCCAAGCCTAACTACTTGCTCAAACCACTTACTGAAGCAGTGCAAGTACCTGCTGTGGCAAGGCGTTAGCCTGGGCCAAAACAGACATACCAGCCTGCTGGAGTACCTGGTTCTTAGCAAGGTTGGCTGACTCAACCGCGAAGTCCGCATCCTGTACTCGCGAACGACCCGATTGGGCATTCTCAGCGCCTTGGTTCAAGTTAGAAACAACCGACTCAAAACGAGACTGGAAAGCACCCATCTTGGCGCGTCCTTCGTTAATCGACTTCAAAGCTGCATCAACCGTGTCGATCGCCGTAAGAGCATTAGCACGCGAATCAACTTTCAAGGCGTCAACGCCGGCGATAATTGTGGTGTTCGCTGTGTTATCACTCGCTACCGAAGCTGTTCCGCTGGCAAGCGAACTGGCCGCACCATCAACCGTCATTGCACCGCCCGTTGCCACTGTACCGTTGCTACCTGCAGCTCCACCAGTTCCCGCACTACCACCAGTACCCAAAGTACCTGCAGAAAGCGTTGACTTCATGGTCACTGTAGAGCCGTCAGCCGCTGTCAATGTAACGTCATTTCCGCTAACAGTGCCAGAGATGCCCGTTGTGGTATCTGCCTCGGCCTTAATCAATGCAGCTATTTCAGCAGCCGTCTTATCAGCGGTAATGCTTACCTGCATAGTGCCTGATGTACCAAACGTAACATCGATGGTCAGCGATCCATCTGTACCAGCCGTAGCGGTGCCGCCAGGAGTAGCACCAACACTACCATCGTCAGTACCATTCGTGGCAGCAGTTGAATGCGTGTAGGCAGCAAACGAAGCCTTCAGATCTTTACCAGTAGAGCCGATCGCGTCAGTGGTAAAGTCCGCGATTTTTACTTCCAAGCTATCCTCAGTCGTGCTGTCAGCGCCCACCTGAATGTTAAGACCAGTGGTTTCGTAGCTACCGGACAGCAGCGCTGTACCGTTGTACTTAGTGGTCTCTGCGACACGGTTGATTTCTGCAACCAGCTGGCTTGCTTCTGTGTTGAGGTAAGCCCTGTCCGTATCGGTGATCGTATCGCTCGCCGCCTGAACGGCCAGCTCGCGGATACGCTGGAGGTTGTCAGTCATTGACTGAAGACCGCCTTCCGCCGTTTGCAACATCGATACTGCATCGCTTGCATTTCGAGACGCCTGCTGCATGCCGCTAATTTGCGAGGTGAAGCGTGAAGCAACTGCCATACCCGCTGCGTCGTCCTTCGCAGAGTTAATGCGAAGACCAGTCGACAGGCGCTGCATTGCCGTATTCGTATCAGACTGAGTGGTGTTCAACGCGCGCTGCGCACTCAGAGATGCGAGGTTTGTGTTAATTCCCAATGCCATTTTTTCTCTCCTTGTGGCCCGCTATGCGCGCCGTTGTGGATAAATTGCCGGGGGTAATTCCCCGGACACCCCAATTAGCGACGAAGACAAGAGAAGCTTTAGAAAAAAATTTTAGGAGCTCTCGTCCCAAGTAATGAGCAAAGAAAGGAGAGCGGAGAGCGGAGAGCGGAGAGCGGAGAGCGCCATCTAAATCGCTATGGTGCAACGTTGCTAGAAAACTTGACGGCTAAGCAAATTGACGGAAAGCCTGGCCTTTGAAAGCTCCTAACAAACACACGCAGACTTCGCAGGAGCTGGCTGTTGCTTAGCAACCGTAGCAACGGACAACGAGACCATGAACAGTAAACGTGAAAAACACGGTCTCTTTTAGGATTTCTTACGACCTCACAATGTCCTATAGCTCACAATGTCCTATAGCTCACAATGTCCTATAAATAGTCAAACAAAGTCATTGACTGCGTTTTTACGAAGGTCTGCTGCGCGGCTTGTAGGGTCACCATTTTGAGGTTGAGCTCACTAATGGCGCTGGGCATGTCCAGATCTTCAAGGTTCGACATGGTCTTGGTGAGCTCAAAGGTTAGACCATCGTTAAGAGCAAGCTGATCGTCTAACAGCGACATACGGGTACCAATGGACGTTCTCAAGCTCGCTATCTGGTCTATGGATTCATCCAGCGCAATGGCATTGGCCTGCATGATATCAAGCCTTTCAGCGGCCTCTTCTGCTGGGAGGCGCAGTGCCTCTGCGAGGTTCTTGATAACTTGAAAAACGTTGGCCTCGCCCTCACCGCGCTCGAAGACATCGGTACCGGTGTGACCGAGCTTAATGGTCACCGCTCGCGCGATATTAATCTCTCGAACAAGGTCGTCGCCCTGGAATACGCCTTCCTCAGAGTAAGCAGGCGTGTCGGTCCTTGAGCCTGAGAAAATAGCCTCGCCGTTAAAGTTGGTACTGTTGGCAAGCGACAAGAGCTGCGCTCGCAGGCCATCCATTTCCGTGGCAATGGCCTCGCGGTCAGACTGTGCCAAAATTTCGTTTCGACCTTGAATCGATAGCTCGCGCACCCGGTTGAGCGCATCATTAACACTGCTAATCACCGACTCTTCTTGCGACAGTGCAGCATTCACCAAGGTCATGTTCTCTTGGTGTGTTTGCATTAACGTGAGTTCAGAGCGCAGCTCGAGTAACTGAACCGCGGCATTTGGGTCATCCGCCGCGCTTTGTAGCTTTTTACCCGTCGCCACCTGTTGTTGAAGCGTCGCCAATCTAGTCTGTGCGTCGGTGATGGCACGCAAGCCTGCGTTTTGCAGCTGCGCGGAAGACATGCGCGTAATCATCGTTCAGTCGCCCTTAGTAATGTATCGAATACCTGATTAGCGGCAGCAATAACCTGCGCTGCAGCTTGGTAGGCCTGTTGATAGCGGACAAGGTCTGCCGCTTCCTCTTCGAGATTGACGCCTTGAATGCTGTCGCGCCGGTCGGTTGCCGCCCTAAGCAGGGTCTCTTCCAAGGAGGCGCTGGACTTAGAGGTTCGTGTCTCCACCGCCACGTGAGAAAGCGTGTCTCGGTAAATATCGTCGACACTGCGATTGCTGTTAATAAATGAGCCGGTTTGGCGCATATCAAACAGTGAGAGCATATTGCGGTTGTCACCCACCGAGCCACCTCGTGCAGCGGCCGCTACATCTTCAGGTGCGCGAATCACAACGCTCATAAGTCCTGCTGCATCGGCCGTGGGCGCAATACGGAACTCATCGCCCTCCATGCCTTCAGCAAACTCACTGAGGGTGATGGTGAAACCATCAACCGACACTGAGTCGCCGGTTACTGCCTGACTTTCACCCGTTGTAAGGTTTGTCAGTACAGGCCCCGCAATACCGTACTTAATCTGATACGCATCACCGGTTAGCGCCATCGGGTCGTCTATCACGTAGGAGACTTCGGACAAACCCGAGTTCTGCCCCGTGCCAATCATTGGCGTACCAAAATCGCCAAAAAAGGCACCACCGGGCTCTCCCGAGAGGTCGTCGCCCTGCGCGTGCTGGGTGTTCACGATCGATGCAAGACCGATGGCTAGCAATCCCAACTCTCGCCGGGCACGGAATACGACGTTACTTGCCACATCCAGAGCAGCACCTAATTCGCCTCCCGTCATGTCATTTGTAACATTGTCTTCGGTACCACCAGGTGTCGTAATGAAGACACTGGGGCGTCCGTCACCGGTTCGCTCTCCGGTCACTCGAACGCTTTCAGCAAACGAGCCAACGACTAGACGGATTCCATCGCCCACATAGACGTTCACTGATCCATCCGCCTGCTCTTGGGAGTCGACGTTGATGACCTTACTCAGCTCGAGCAAAGTGAGGTCGCGCTTATCGAGTAGGTCATTGGGCATAGCCGATGACTCACTGGCAAAACGCTGAATGAGCTCGTTAAGCGTCGCAAGCTCTTGCGCGTACTGGTTAATGTCATTCGCTTTGCTCGACATACGCGCGGTGGTTTCGGTGTAAATACTGCCCAATCGCTCGTCCATGTAGTTGAAGCGACTAGCAAGCATTTCTGCTTCAGAAATTAATACCTGGCGTTCAGGCAAAGACGAAGGGCTCGTTGCTACAGCATCGACTGCAACAAAAAAGTTATCCATAGCGACACTTAACCCCGTTGACGCGTCAGCAAAAAGGCTGTCGACCCGCTGTGAAGTGCCGTAGTAGAAGTCGTGGTAGTTTCGAGCTGTAGTCCGATCACGAAGCTCATCGGTTAAGAACTGATCGTAAGAACGAGAAACGTCGCCTACCTTTACACCGGTACCAAACGCCTGACCACCTACGAACTCAGACTCTTGCGTGACAAACGTAATGTTCTGTCGGCTATAACCTTCGGTATTGGCGTTAGCAATGTTGTGGCCGGTGGTCGCAATGGCTCGCTGAAGCGAGGACAGCGCGGAAGCACCGACATCAAAGATTCCTGCCATGGCTTATCCCTCGCCTCCTTCGTAATAAGGTTTCGCTGCATCCGCATTCATTGCGGTAGTCGCTCCGCCGGTCGCTAGCCCGAGGCTAGACTCCTCGGAACGCCCCGCAGAAACCATGCCTTTGGTTTGCATTTGCTCCACCATCATGCGCGCCAAACCTATGCCGCCCTGCTCAGATAGCTGCAGCGCAAGCTGTTGATCTGCCATGGATTGATAGGTATCCGTACTGTCCGAGTTCATAAGATCACTCTTCACCGTCGCATCGCGCATCGTCTTCAGCATTTGCTGTAGGAAGAGCGATTCGAACTGCGCTGCGACTTCTTCAACGGCTGCATTCGGGTTTTTCGTCGCCTCAGCTCGAAGCGAGCTAAACTGTGTGAAATCGGAATAAATTGCGCCCGTCATGCCGCCTCCTAAATAACGATCAGCTGCGCGCTTAGCGCACCTGCCTGTTGCAAGGCTTCAAGGATGGCGATGAGATCACCAGGGGCTGCGCCGACGCGGTTCACTGCCGTCACAATTTCCTGAAGGCTCACGCCTTCTTCCATGACGAACATACGCACCTCTTCATTCTCAACATTAATTTCAGTTTGAGGGAGTACAACGGTCTGCGCGGAAGTGGCAAAGGGGCCTGGTTGAGAGACCACAAAACTCTCATCGATGGTGACGGTCAAATTACCGTGCGCCACCGCAGCCGTTTTCACCATGACCTCTGAGCCAATGACGATGGTGCCACTGCGCGCATTAACAATGACTTTTGCTGCCGCCGCCGCTTTTAGTACTTCAATATTTTCTAACTCCGCCAAATATGCGACCTTTTCACTTACATCGGTAGGCGCCAACACCTCGACAGATACGCCGTCAACAGCCGTGGCAGTACCAGGACCCATGATGCTGTTAACAGCAGACGCCATGTTGCGCGCAGTCGTAAAATCAGATTCGTGAAGGTGGAAGGTCAGCTTATTGCTGCCATCGCTAAACGGGTTAACGACCTCTCGCTCTACCATTGCACCGTTAGGAATGCGCCCCGCGGCCTTGGTGTTCACGCTGATACGCGACCCATCGGTGCCGTCGGCACCAAAACCGGAAACGACTAAACCACCTTGCGCTACGGCATAGACCTGCCCATTACCTGCCTTCAACTGGGTCAGCAATAATTCGCCACCGCGCAGACTACCCGCGTTACCCACGGACGATACAGTCACGTCCACTTTTTGGCCTGACTTCGCAAAGGGCGGCAACTCTGCAGTGACCATGACCGAGGCCATATTCTTGGTTTGAGGGTTTACCCCAGGCGGCAGGTTTATACCGAACTGCTGCAACATGCTGCGTGCAGCCTGGATTGTGAAGGGTGTCTGTGTCACCTGGTCACCAGTGCCGTCTAGGCCAACAACCAAACCGAAGCCCACCAATTGGTTACTTCGTGCGCCCTCGACCATAGCAATGTCTTTAATTCGCTCCGCGTGTGCCGTATGGGGCAACAGAACAGTGATGGCACTTAAAAGCACCGCGTAGGTAAAAGCTGCAACTACGCGCGTTTTCGTCATTTGAAATTTTGATCGCTTCAACATAAGAGTCTCCTTAAAAAGGGTTTAGCGGGCTGTTGAAGAATTTTGAAAACCAACCAGGTGAGTTAGCGCGATCAATCACGCCGGTGCCGCCGTAAGAGATACGCGCGTCGGCCACCAAGGTGGATGGAATAGTGTTAGTAGCACTAATGTCTTGTGGGCGAACGATGCCGCGCAACTGGATGAACTCCTCACCCTTGTTGAGCGCCAACCACTTCTCGCCCTGAATAATAAGGTTACCGTTGGGCAGTACGCGTGCCACCTGAACAGCGATGGCGCCGGATAGCGAATTAGACTGATTGGTCGAGCCGTTACCCGAAAACTCGGAGTCACTGGCGATGCTCTGTTCCAGAGTTAAGCCACGGAATCGATCAACACTAAAATCCGGGTCATTACGCCCAAAGATAGTCGGCGGCGCGACATCAATGCCGGACTCTCGAGCCACCGAGGTTCCCGCGTTTTTGGAAGCTTGAGTGGACTCCATTAGGACGATGCTGATGATGTCCCCCACCGCCCGCGCTCGCGTATCCGAGAACAGGGAAATGCCACGCTGCTCGCTGTATAAGCTACCTGCGGTAACGCCTTCCTCGGGCCGCGAGTAAGTAATTGGCTCCATAGGCGCATACGCAGGATGGGTCCGATCTTCAATACCCGCACAACCGCTAGCTAGGGCCGTTGCAGTGACAAGCGCAAGTGTGAGCAACTGTTTCATAAGATAATCCTCAACCCGACCGTTATAAGTTCTGCGAGACGTACTGCAGCATCTGGTCGGCGGTCGAAATGGCTTTTGAATTCATTTCGTAAGCTCGCTGCGTCTCGATCATGTTGACCATCTCTTCCACGACGTTCACGTTTGAACCCTCGACAAACCCCTGCTGGAGCGTGCCGAGTCCATTGAGACCTGGATTCGATGGGAGCGGGGCGCCACTGGCACCCGTTTCCAAGAACAAGTTCTCCCCGCGGGCCTGAAGTCCCGCCGGGTTTATAAAATCAGTAAGCTGA
Source organism: Gammaproteobacteria bacterium (assembly GCA_009937065.1). Lineage (GTDB taxonomy): Bacteria > Pseudomonadota > Gammaproteobacteria > Pseudomonadales > Halieaceae > Luminiphilus. The sequence continues at coordinate 13,360 of JAACDF010000103.1, forward strand.
ATGAGCCCTACCTGAGTCGCCTGCGGTGCACCGGGCTGCTGAACGGATACCGTCCCGTCCGGCGCGATGGTCACACTTAGCGCGTCCTGCGGTACCGTAATGGGTGGCTGGAGCTGGTAACCCGCCGAGGTCACGAGCAACCCCTGGTTATTCAGGTGCATCGAGCCATCACGGGTGTAAGCCTGGCTACCATCCGGTAACAAGACCTCAAAAAAACCACGGCCCTGGATGGCGACATCAAACGCGTTGTCCGTCGTCACCAAATTACCTTGCGTGAAAATACGCTCGGTGGCGACCACGCGGGTACCTGTACCGACCTGCAGGCCCGACGGCAGCTGCGTGTCCTGTGAGGACTGAGCACCTACCTGCCTAACGTTTTGATAGAGCAGGTCCTCAAAAATAGCGCGACCACGCTTAAAACCATTTGTACTAACGTTGGCTAAGTTATTTGAAATCGTCGCCATTTTGGTCTGTTGGGCGTCGAGGCCAGTTTTAGCAATCCAAAGTGATTGGGTCATTGTTCTCTCCTATGCCGATGTAGTGGCTACTCAAGTCTCATTAGTGAGGCGCTGGAATCGTCTAGCTCATCGGCTGACTGCATGGTTTTCACGTGACTTTCAAAACTTCTCGATAACTCAATCATCTGCACCATGGCAGCCACTGAATTAACGTTAGAAGATTCAAGAGACCCGACGACGATATTCACCGCCGCATCGGGCTCTAAATTTGCATTAGCATTCGCTCGGATATTCCCGTCCACGCCTTTCACAAGGTCAGCCGGGTTGGGGTTAACCAGGGCTATACGATCGACAATGGCGCTCGCCACAGGCGCCTCACCGAGCGGGATGAGCGATATAGTTCCATCTACGCCGATGTTTATCGAACTCGCCGGCGGCAAATTAATAGGCCCACCTTCTCCCATGATTTGGTTGCCCGCAGCGTCGATTAAATTGCCATTATTCTCTATGCGAAGGTCGCCGCGTCGGCTCAATACTTGTTCGCCTTGTGGCGTCACTACTTGCAGCCAGCCCTCGCCATTAATCGCGATATCGAGCTGTCTTCCGGTTGCTACCAAGCTACCGCCGCCGAAGTCCACGGCCGCCAGAGGCGTACTCGGAATAGCGCTCGCATCTCTGCTTGAACCTCCGAGGTAATTGGTCTGTGCCGCATACAAGTCAGCCTTAAATGCCGTTGTCCCCGCGTTTGCCAAATTATTGGTAACGAGAGCTTGGGCTTGGTTGACCTTACGCGCGGCTTCAGCCGCTATTTGAAGAACACTGTTCATCGCGATTCATTCACTCTTAGAGAATATTTAAAATGGACTGAGACATTTCATCTTCGTTCTGAATAGCCTGAGCGCTCGACTGGAAGTTACGCTGCGCCTCAATCAGAGCGAGGAGCTCCTGAGTAATATCAACATTCGAGACCTCCAGTGCAGAAGGACGGATGTAGCCCCGCGAGCCAGTCGACGGTCGACCTACCACAGCAATACCTGAACCTTCACTCTCGCGGTAGTTGGTATTGCCGGCGGGTGACAGCGCTGACGGGTTGATGAAGTTTGCTAATAGCAACTGCCCCATCGCCCGAATTTCACCGTTCGTGTACTGCGCGTAGACGGTGCCGGTGTCATCGAATTCAAACGACACAACCTCGCCGGGCTTAAATCCGTTTTGCGATAGCGTTTGTGTGCTTGACTCAGCGCCAAGACCGCTAGTTGCAGAGAGGTCTATACTGATTGTCTGCGGGTCTGCGCCTAACGCCGTAAAGGTCAGGAGATCAAACTGTTGGTCAGAATCAGCAGTAAGTGTGCCCGTGCCGTCAAAGGTCATTGATGCAGACTCAGGCTGTAACTCGCCGTCAATGGTGGCATAGACATTGTAAGTGCCATCTGGCTCGGCCGCCTTGGCGAAGTAAATGTCCAACTGATGTGGCGTGCCGGTAGAGTCATACATAGTTGTCGACGTTGAGAAATTATAGGTGTCGGTGTCACCGGCCGAAAACGGGGTTAAAGCGGCTTCAGTTCTTGTATCTAGGTTGCCTGAGAACACAACTTCAGTGGTCGCTCTGGGCTGCATGAGCGCCAAGCTAATTTGAAGATCACCAATGGCCGGTGTAATTACTCCGTCGTTATCGGGCTGATAGCCCTGCACGCGGGCACCGTTTGTGCTCACCACATAACCTTCACCGTCGATACGGAAAGATCCAGCACGCGTATAGAGCGTCTCGTCACCGTCACTCAGCACGAACATGCCACTTCCATCGATGGCAAGATCAAGCGCGCTGGTGGTAAAGGAGAATTCACCCTGACTAAAATCCGACCGTATGGTCGTTAAAGCGACGCCCTGCCCGGCAGCTTCTCCAGAGTCCTGCAATGAAGATGCGTAAATTTCTGCAAACTCAGTTTCGCCCTTTTTGAAGCCGATGGTTCCCGCGTTCACGATGTTGTTACTCACAACATCCATCGTTTGCTGCGCGGCGTTAACGCCTGATAATGAAGTGCTAAAAGCCATGTGTCGTTCCTCTATGTGCTATTTAGAAAAATTCTCGAACTTCGGACGCGTTAATAGTCCGACCGCTCGCAAGATTTAAAGTGACTTGATTGTTGCCGCTGATAGAGACGCTCGAGACCAGCTCATGGCCGTAAACGCGACCTTCTCGAATACTTGTTCCATTGCTCAACTCAGCGGACAGGTAATAATCGCCGGGCGGCAGCTGGTGACCGTCAGAGTCCACGCCGTCCCACATAACCGGTACCGAGCCTGTGCCTGCGGGGAGATTGCCTGCAAATACTACGTCGCCTTGCACGTTGTGAACAAAGAACTGACCGCCATCAGCGCCCATTCCCATATCAACCGATGCCTTAAGTGCGTAGACAGGCAGTCCCTCAGAATTGAGACCGATGGGTGCGAGTGCCCCCGTATTCGACGGCATCGCAACATTACGGCCTACCAAGCTGGAGGCCTGCATGGCCTGACCACTGGAAAGCGAATCACTCAACCCGGCAAACGAGCCGTTCAACTCTTGAATCCCTGATACGGTTCCAAACTGAGCCATCTGGCTCATAAAGGCCATTTGATCCATAGGCTCTGTAGGATCCTGGTGCTTCATCTGGGCAATCATCAGTGCCAAAAAGTCTTCAGAGCCCATGTCCTCCACTCGGGTTGCGCCAGAGGCGTCGGCGCCTCGTGCGTTGACCGGTGCGAATAAATCCATTGGTGATGTACCTAACATGTCAAAATCCTCACTTACCTAATGTCAGCGTTCGAAGCGCCAGCTGCTTGGCGGTGTTAATGGCCTCAACCGAGTTTTGATAAGAGCGCGAAGCCTGCATCATGTTGGCCATCTCGGTAGTTGCGTCGATATCGGGGCGGTAGATGTAGCCGTTTTCGTCAGCTAGGGGGTGCGATGGATTGAACTCCTGCCGCGCAGGACCGCCAACCTCAACGATGTCCTCAACCTTCACACCCAGCATCGCGTCCTCAGCGAATTCAAGCTCGGTGTCTAACACCGCATTGAATACGGGCGCCTTGGCCTTGTAGGTTTCGGCATCGCTCGAAGCAACCGTATTAGCGTTGGCCATGTTCGAGGCAATGGTGTTGAGTCGAATTGACTGAGCTGTCAGCCCAGTACTGGCAATACCCATGGCATCAAATAAACTCATGATGACTCTCCTTTAATAGCGTTTTTGATGCCCTTAATGCGGCTATCGAGTAATTGAAGGCTGGCTTGATAGCGCAGCGCGTTGTCCATAAAGGCTGAATGCTCCTGGTGCGCATCTACCGTGTTGCCGTCCGGCGACGTTTGAGAAGGTGTTCTAAAAAGCACCTCCGGTTGTGTGCCTGCACCGGCAAGTGGAATATGTCGGTCGTTTGTCGCACGCATCGCTCCCTGAGCATCCTGTGCCGCTTGTAATGAAGCGCGGAAATCGATGTCACGCGCCTTGTAGTCGGGCGTGTTTGCATTCGCAATGTTTGCGGCCAGCAAGTTCATGCGCTGCATGCGCAGCTGCAACACCTGCGGTGAAATACCTAATGCCTTGTCTATACCTGTTCCTGCCATCTCTTGCTCTTTTTGACGCGCTTTCTCGTACTCGTTACATACAAAACCCGTGCCAATTTTTTTTATGTCTAAAAATCAATAACTTAGATTCATTTTATGGCGGCGCCAAGGTTTTGACGCCGCAAGGTCATCGAATGTACAGACGTGACTCCCAATCCCTTCACGCGTAACGGAAAGCGCTTATGGGACGGGCCCTTTGAAGAATTGGCATTGTCCTTGCATTGATTCAAGCGAGATAAATAAACCGTTGGAGTCGCTCATGACGAGCAGCCTGAAAAAAGTAGTCGTATCAGTTGTCTTACTTACTGGTTTGGGCGTTGTCGCCCCGACGCTCGCCGAGACGCAGTCCATTTCCAGTATTGCGGCAACCGCAGCTCGGGTGGCGCAAGCGCGTGCGGAAGGGCAGGGGTATGAGCGCGTTAGCGTTGCGGTTCGCCCTATTGATGCGCGACTACGTCTCACCCAGTGCGGTTCTCCCCTCACGGTGCTTCCCACGGTGGCCAAGCGCGCACTGGGCCAGACCAGCGTAGGCATTCGCTGCTCAGGACCTGAGCCTTGGACCATTTACGCCCGGGCGACCGTATCCGCAATCATCACAGTTCCTACGCTCAACACGTCACTTAGCCGAGGGACTTTGATTGGCGAGGGAGATATAACCGTGACCGAGCGCAGTGTGACTCAGGACTTGGTCGGATTTGCGACTCGCAGCGTTGACATCGTAGGGCGCGAAATTCGGAGAGATATGGCCGCTGGTCAGTTACTGCGCAGCTCCGATTTAGTATCACCCAAAATCATAGAGCGGGGTCAGACCGTCGACTTAATCGCCCAAGCAGCGGGCCTAAGCGTGAACATGCAGGGCAAATCGCTCGGCAGAGGAGGCGTCGGTGATCGCGTTTTAGTGAAGAATTTAAGTTCAGGTAAGCGCGTGGAAGGCCTCGTGCTGGCGTCTGGCAGTATTTTGGTAAACTAAAAAGATGAAAAAAAATCTAAAGTTTGTGTCAAAACTGCCGCTACACTCATCGCAGAAAATGAATTTAACGGCTCCGTGCCGTGGAGAGAACAATGAGCCCCATTGATACATCAGGAGTAAAAGCGAGTTTGCGCATTGATCCTGAACGCCAGGAAACACGTGTGCGCGGTGGTGAAAATGAATCGGCTGCCACATCGCCACAATCGAAACCAGTAGACTCGGTCAAGCTAACAGACACAGCAGCCCGGCTGTCGGAGCTCGAGGCGGAGGTGAACGCGGCTGAAGGTGTCGATATGAAACGAGTCGAGGCCATTAAAGAGCAAATTGCCGACGGTAGTTACGAGGTCGATGCTGACCGAATTGCCGATGCGCTTATGACAATGGAAAAAGAGTTGCTATAACGATGTTTAATGCTGACAGTCACGCATCCAGTGCAGAAATGATCGCACGCGCACTTTCCCATGAGCTTGAAACACTTAGGCAAGTCGTTGAGACGCTGGATATTGAGCACGAGGCACTGCTGGGTTCCGACGCGGGTCGACTCGAGCACGCTGTAGCGGCCAAACAGCGCGCTATTACAGCTCATCTGCATGCACGTAGTGCGCGCGAAGCGCTGGGCCTTAGAGACGCATTACAAGAGCAGATTGAGTCCCATCCGGGATTTTTTAACGGCCTTAAGCAACAAGCACTTGAGCACATTGATGCGCTTCGGGAGATAGGCGCACAGAGCAAAAATTCCAACCATCGAAACGGTATGCTAATCGCCAGCCTGCGCGAGCGCACTCGTTCGGCACTTGGCATCCTTCGGCCAGACGCAGCAAACGTGACACTGTATGGTCAGCAAGGATCCCCCGAGGACACTATGGGTTCCCGTTTATTGGGTAGCGCCTAAGCTCCATAAGCTATAGGGGCGCGAACCGCCTCACCGGCTGTCCGTCTTTTTCAACCGTTCCCATAAACATCGCCAAAGGCCTCACCCACAGACCGTAGTCGCCGTACTCGGCCCGGTACAACACCATCCACTCTTCGGATTCCGAGTGCCTGGCCACATCAATAACCGTGTAGTGCTTACCGTTCTTGTAATGCACATAGGTGCCGGGCTCTGGTCGGTCAGTCATTCCGAAATTCCACCAAATGTTTTCGCAATGGCTGATTGAAGCGTACTCAAGGTCTCTCCCATAAGAAGGCAATCGGCGTCACGACGCGCCAGCACATCTTCGTGGAGCTCCTCATTGACGCCTTTCAGTTCATCGCTAAATCGAATGCGCCGAAGGCTAAGGTCCCTATCAACAACAAAGTCGATTTGGTCCTGCCAAGACAAAGCCAGTCGCACCACCTGTTTGCCTGACTCAATGTGTCGTCGAATCTCGTCAGATTCGAGGTACATGCCACGTACCCTGACGACACCACCCTCCTCCTGAGGATCCTCCAAATCGACGTCGCCCCCCAGACTCATACCTTCTGGCAGCCCGCCATTGAGAAGCCACTGACTCATCACAATCACAGGTGACTTTTGTGTGTCTGGAATCGCCACTGGTAGATTGCCGAGACCCTCGCGCAGGAGTGATAGGAGATCCTCCGCCCGCCCCGCACTGGCGGTATTCACCCACATCCAGCCCTCGCGATCGTTGATCAACGCCTCGAGGTACTGCGATTTGGTAAATGCGCGTGGCATCAAGTCCTGAGTGACCTCATCGGCAATATCCAAGCGCTCCTTGCGCTGCACACGCCTCCCCTGCCCTGTCTGGATTTCCTGAATGCGAGAGTTCACTTCGCTTCGAATGACCGATGCGGGCAATAGGCGCTCCTCGCGCTGCAGCCGAATTAGCCAGTAATCGCCGGATTTGTGCACAAAATCGGTCGCATCATCTGAGAGAGCGGCGACCCAACCGCTCGACACGGCTTGGCTGGGCCTGCAAGGTTGGAAAGGGCGTCTAGACAATCGCTGCGACAGCTCGCTGGCATCAATGCCAAGACGTCCAGGCAGCTTGTAGGGGCGGGCGTTTCGAAACCACATACTCTTCGCTCTCGATTTTAAGGAGCGGTAGTGTAGGGGTTAATTGATCTGACTTCGAGAGGCCAAGACAGAGGGCGAAGTTACTGGTTGGTAAAGGCTTAAATGAGCCGTAGCGCGATGAAAATTCGAGCAATCAAAGTCGTATTGCCTGCGGGCACGCGACCGCTTCGCTTACCGCAGTCACCACATAGAAAGACCCGATCGAAGACCCAATCTTCACGCCCCTCGCGCCGAACACGATCAATTTTCCCGCTACTACAGTGGGGGCATACCCCAGCATCAGTCATTATCTTCAATTGAAACGCGCCTAAAAAAATCACGTATCGAAAAGACTACTATGGCAATGTTTCTCAACTGAAGAGGTCATGGAGAGGTGGGGGCTAACGTGTGACAAATACAATGAAGCTTCGCGTTTTGGGGTCGTTTTTGTCACCTTCTGTGTCAATTCTTTGACTACACGGCGCCACGCCCAACCACCAAAATCAGTATCGCGCGATACACTTAGGAGCAGATGAGAGGAGCCAACAATGCGCTACTTGCACACGATGATCAGAGCAAGCGATCTTGATAAGACACTCGAATTTTTTGTCCGTCACCTGGGCCTTGTTGAAGTGCAACGATACGACAGCGAACAAGGGCGATTTACTCTGATTTTTCTCGCGGCACCGGATGATGTTGACCGCGCAGAAGCGTCGCAAAGTCCGCTGGTGGAAATCACTTATAACTGGGACCCCGAGGACTACGACAGCGGAAGAAATTTCGGCCACCTTGCCTACCGTGTGGACGACATTTACGAAACGTGCCAGAAGCTTTACGACGCAGGCGTTGTGATTAACCGTCCACCTCGTGATGGGAGAATGGCCTTTGTGAAATCACCCGACGGCATCTCAATTGAACTCTTGCAAGAAGGCAATGCATTGCCAGCGCAGGAGCCTTGGGCATCAATGGAAAACACGGGAACTTGGTGACTCACCAGCCGCCTCGAAACCTTCCTCCAGTCAGCCTTTAACTAAAAGGCTAATTCGCGAGGAAACTCAGCATCCATTCGGCGACGCGGCTCCCCTCATGATCATGTTGCTGTAGCGATGCGCGCCCTTCCGCGACACGATCGGCGCCAATCATGTCGTAACGAAATGACATGATCGCCTCGGAATACTCGTCGATGAACTCGGGGTGTCCCTGCAGGGTAAATACGTGATCGCCCATTACAAATCCCGCATTCTCGCAGTGCGGATTGGAAACGACATTCCGCGCACCCGGAGGAAGCTGATGCACCTGATCCTGATGCGAGACAACAAGCTTCAAGTGCCCTGACTCTGCTCCAGTAAAGGGTGCATTATCGAGCTCGTAAGTGTGAATGCCGACACCCCAACCCTTGTCTGACTTTGAGACCTCGCCGCCTAAGGCTTTGGCGATTATCTGATGGCCAAAGCAAATCCCGACCATTTTCTTGCGTTTTGCATGGAGCTTTTGGATTAAGCCCTCGAGATCTCGTATCCACTGCTTGTCGTCATAAGCCGAGCTTTTGCTGCCGGTAATGATAAAGCCGTCCACCTCATCGATCTCGCTTTCGTTGGGGTGAATACTGCCCTCAACATCCCAGACCGTAAAACTCACCGATGAATCCGCGTCCAAAAGAAGGCGCTTGAACATATCGGGGTATTCACCAAAGTCTGGCACCCACTCAGGTCTTACGGTGTCTGTTTTGAGAATTCCAATGTGCATATTTGCTGTCATCTAATATTTGTTTTGCAGTCATATTTTTGTGATATTTCAGGAACACACTACGTGGTATTGTCACCAGAAGCGCCGGTAAAAGGCGGTCTGGGGGAGGAGCATTCTTACTATGGCGATCATGGCAGCACTCCAACAAATCGACGTCGCACTTTTCGATAAAGTGTTTCATCTTGGTCGAGAATACAAGGCCATGACCAAGGCCGCTATAACCCTGTCGCGCAGTGGCGATGGCTATCTACAAGTCCTAACACCCGCATTGGTATGGCTATCCGGATCGACGTTGGCGCCAACCTATGTTTTCTTGCTAGCCGCCGCGATGCTGGCCGAGCGAGTCATCTACTTCATCATGAAGAATACGCTTAAGCGCCTTAGGCCTTGCGACTTCAAGAAAAACCTTAAATCTCTGATCGCCGCATCCGATAAATTTAGCTTTCCATCAGGTCACACCTCAGCAGCCTTTTGCTTCTCAACCATTACCATCATCACATTCGGTGGCGCCTACACCGCCATGTTCATCTGGGCATCATTAGTGGGGGCATCACGAGTGATCATCGGTGTTCATTACCCGGGAGATATCGTTGCAGGTGCCATTATGGGATCAGGGATCGCCATTGGCACTGCCTCAATGCTCAACATCTGGTAAAACGTAGTAATGACACGAAAGATTCTTTACGGTGTTCAAGGCACGGGGCAGGGGCATATCAGTCGCGCAAGAGGTGTCGCCGAAGCACTCAAAGACTACGATGTCGATGTAACCTGGCTCTTCTCAGGCCGACCTAAAGAAAAATTCTTTGATATGGAGCCTTTCGGTAATTTCAAACACCGAGAAGGGCTCACAATGGTCACCGAAGCCGGCAAAATGAAGTATCGGAAAACAGCGCTCGGTGTCTCACCCGCCACATTCATCAAAGATGCAACGAGCCTGGACCTCGATCCATATGATTTGGTTGTTTGCGATTATGAGCCTGTGACCTCCTGGGCCTGCAAAGCGCGCGGCAGAGAGACAGTCGGTATTGGGCATCAATACGCTTTTGGTAAGAACACACCTATGACGGGCGATACAGCTTTAAGCCGGTTGGTGATGCAACAGTTTGCGCCCGTCGATTTGCCAGTGGGCCTGCACTGGGCACCTTTTGATGACACCATCTTACCGCCAATTCTGGACCTGCCAAAAATTGACCCTGATGCCGTGGCAGATCACATCCTCGTTTATCTTCCTTTCGAGGATCAGAATGTGACCACCGCATGGCTTCAAGGTTTTTCCGATCAGACCTTTGTGCAGTATTCGTCTGAGGTCGGTGACGAGGTGCAAGGGAATGTCGTGCGCAGAAAAGCCAATATCCATGGATTTAAACGCGATCTTGCGTCCGCAAGGGGTGTTATCTGCAATACGGGATTCGAACTCATATCTGAGTGTCTGCAGTGGCAGAAGCCCGTGCTTACCCGTCCGCTGGCAAAGCAAATGGAGCAGCTGTCTAACGCAGCAGCGCTGGAGGAGCTCGGGTATGCAACCACCATGCAATCCCTAGAAACACAGACGGCGCGCGCATGGTTTGATGCGATGCCCGGGGCACCAGACATTCACTTCAAAGACGTGGCAGGCGCGCTGGCTGAGTGGCTTGCACGAGGTGCGAGCAGGCCCGTTGCTGAGCTGAGTAGACAGCTCTGGTCATGACACACGCCCGTGCAATCCTGCTCATCGTCTGCACTGTGCTGCTGTCTCAAGCCGCACTTGCAGACGGCGATAAAAACAGATTTGTCGGTAATGGTGCTTGTGCGTCCTGCCATGAATCGCAAGTGCAGGACTGGACCGACTCACATCACGACTTAGCCATGCAGGAAGCTAACGATAGTACGGTGCTTGGCGATTTCAATAACGCCACCTTTGTCTACGAAGGCATCACCACCACCTTTTTTCGAAAGGGTGATGACTACTGGGTCAAAACTGACAATGAAAATGGGGAATTACAGGACTATCCCGTAGCCTACGTGTTCGGGGTCTATCCTCTCCAGCAGGTACTTTTGCCTACTTCAAATGACCGGCTCAATGCGTTAAGTGTGGCATGGGATGCACGTAAAGTCTCGGAAGGGGGTCAGCGCTGGTACCATATTTACGAAAACCAAGAGCCAGTCACTTCGGAAAGTCCGTTGCACTGGACCGGTGTCTATCACAACTGGAACAGTCGGTGCGCAGAATGCCACAGCACCAATGTCGTAAAAGGCTACGACGGAGCACGCCGGCAATACACGACGACCTATGACCAAATTGACGTTGGTTGCGAGGCGTGTCACGGGCCGGGATCAGGCCACGTCGAACTCGCCACATCGGGCAGTATTGATGGTGGTCAAAGCCCAGCAGAGATGGGGTTAGCACTGTCACTTGCGGCTCGAGGCCAGTGGCACAGAGCACCTGACGATGATATTGCTCAACGCGTCACCCCACTAACCCATCAAACACAGGTCGATAATTGTGGACGGTGCCACTCACGCCGAGCCACCCTTGGGGATTACCACTACGGGCAGTCGTTACTGGACACCCACCGGCTGTCGACACTCGAGTCACCGCTCTATTGGCACGACGGACAGATTCTTGACGAGGTCTACGTCTACGGGTCCTTTATGCAAAGCAAGATGTCTCAGGCCGGCGTGGTATGTAGCAACTGTCACAACCCGCACAGCAACGAGCTTGTTGCCGAAGGGAATGCAGTCTGTACGCAGTGCCACAAGCCAGAGACCTACGACGCGCCCGCACATCACCGTCATTCGGTAACCGGCAGTGGTAGCGCCTGCGTCGATTGCCACATGCCGTCGCAGGTGTATATGGGCGTTGATGCACGACGCGATCACAGCATGCGCATACCGCGCCCCGATATCTCACTGAGTATCGGCAGTCCGAACGCCTGCACCCAGTGTCACGACGATAAAAGTAACGCCTGGGCCTACGACGCACTTCAGACCTGGGGCATTAACAGCCGATTTAAAGACCTCAGCCTCGCAAAGGCGAGGCACGCTGCTGATCGCGGTGATATGAGGGCGCTGCCTACACTCGAATCGCTGGTGGCCGACGGGAGCCAGTCCAATCTGATGCGCGCATCAATTATCGAGCAAATGGGCAATCTCGGATCACGCCAGCTGCCCAATGCCGCAGCCATGCTATTGAGATCCGACAGTCCGGTGCTGAGAGCATCAGCGGTTAGAGCCTTGGGAGGCGTTGATCCTGTGCAGCGCTATCTCATGTTACGACCCTTCATATCGGACAAAAGTCTCAGTGTCCGAATGGAAGTCGCCCAACTCCTCGCGGCCATTCCAGCATCAGAGCTGCGCCCACAGGATATGGCTGATCTTGAGCCGCTATTCGAAGAATACCTCGCGATACAGAGCGACCACCTCGACATGCCATCTGTACACCTTCAACTAGCCAATTTCTGGAACGATCGCGACGATAGCGAAAAAGCGACCGCGGCACTTGAGGAAGCGCTTCGACTCAACCCTGAGTTGGAACCTGCCATCGTAAACTTGGTTGATATTCTTCGAAGAGACGGCAAAAACGACGAGGCGTCAGCACTTTTATCAAGTGCCATCGATCGCATCCCCGACTCGGGAAGTCTATGGTTCTCACAGGGGCTTCATCTCATCCGTCTTGGACAGACCGATAAAGCCATTGTCTCGCTAAAACGAGCGGCGGAACTGGAAAACGAAGGATCCCGACACCGGTACGTGTACGCGATTGCGCTCAATGACACGGGTTCAGGGCCTGAAGCCATGTCAATATTAGAAGACCTTAATAGGAGCCTGCCGGGTCAGCCTGATGTACTCAATGCACTTCTCGCCTTTGCGCGAGACAGTGGTGACCGCCAGCGCTACGAGCGTTACCGGTCAGAGCTGGTTGCCCTCATGCAGGCAACAGGACAGCGTTAATCAGCGGACAGGCTCAAATCTACAGTGACTGGAATCGATCGGCTGATCGCATTGAGTCCGGCAATCTGCTGAAGCGCAGCGACACCTGCCTCGAGACCAAACTCCTGCGCCGTGATAACAATAGGCTGCGTCGTTGTCACGCGAACATCGCCACCGGACGCGCTCACCGACACGTGCGCCGTCTTACTGACGGTCCTCCCATGGAGGCTGATATTCACGGACAGGCTTTCAGCTTGGTCGCCACCCGCTTTGAGCGCGGCAACCTGGCTATCACTCAAGACCGCTTCAATCGTTGCAGTAGGAAAGTTCGCGACTTCAAACAGCATTTTCTGAAGACGTTCATTGCGAATGCCAATCCCTGTCTCCACAGACGATAGATCGACGCTAACCGAGACTCGCCCACGCTCGGAAATGCTGCCGGAAACGCGCTTAAAGACGTTATTTTCTCCGATGCTGTTGTTCTTAATCGACACAAAGCCGATGCGAGAACTGTCGCCCAACATCCAGTCCGCGTGCGCTGGTGCAATAAACACTGTAGTGCTCAATAAGATCAAAAGTTTCGGGAACATTAATTTGGACATCGATACCTTTTCCATTCTCCATTCTCCTTTCGACAGGTTGGGTGGGTTATAGCGCTCAGTGCAGGGCACAACCAACCCATCCATCTCCCCCACTTTCTACAGGGCCGATTTATACGTTCGCGAGGTCACCTTTAGATTCCAACCACTCTCGCCGGTCGCCTGCACGCTTTTTTGCCAACAACATATCAAAGAAGCTATTGGTGTCATCATCCGCGTCAAGCACGAGCTGCACCAAGCGCCGTGTATCAGGAAACATCGTCGTCTCTCGTAACTGTGACGGATTCATCTCTCCCAGCCCTTTAAAGCGCTGGACATTCGGTTTAGCTCTCGAATTCTCAGCGGCGACTCGCTCGAGGATTCCGTTCTTCTCGGACTCGTCGAGGGCGTAATAAACATCCTTTCCGACATCAACTCGATACAAGGGCGGCATGGCCACATAGACGTGACCCGCCCGAACCAAGGGTCGAAAATGGCGGAGGAAGAGGGCACAAATGAGCGTTGCAATGTGAAGCCCATCCGAATCGGCGTCAGCCAAAATACACACCTTTTGATAACGCAGGCCATCGAGATCATCACTCGCAGGATCAATGCCCAACGCCACCGAAATATTGTGTACCTCCTGCGAGGCAAGTATCTCTCCCGCATCGACCTCCCAGGTATTCAAGATCTTGCCCCTGAGCGGGAGGATTGCCTGAAACTCTCGGTCTCTTGCCTGTTTTGCAGAGCCACCGGCGGAGTCCCCCTCTACGAGAAAAAGCTCGCTGCGCGCAGGATCTTCAATAGAGCAGTCGGCTAGCTTTCCGGGCAGTTGAGGACCCGAGGCCACCTTTTTCCGGACCACTTTTTTAGCTGACCGCATGCGCACTTGTGCACGGTTAATACACAGTTCGGCCAATAATTCAGCGTCCGATGTTTGCTGATTCAACCACAGCGCAAACGCATCTTTCGCTACGCCCGAAACAAAGCCTGCCGCCTCACGCGACGATAATCGCTCCTTCGTCTGACCAGAGAACTGGGGATCACCCAGCTTCGACGACAAAACGTAGCAGCAGCGATCCCAAACATCCTCCGCCGTCAGCTTGACGCCCCGTGGCAGGAGGTTGCGAATCTCACAGAACTCGCGCATGGCCTCCAAGAGTCCGGAGCGAAGGCCATTGACGTGGGTGCCACCTTGCGGTGTTGGAATCAGATTCACGTAGGACTCGGCCGTTACCTCACCGTCCTCAGGGAGCCATTGTATCGCCCAATCGACCGCCTCGGTCTCGCCCGCAAAACTTGAAGTAAACGGTTCCTCAGGGATAACGAGGTAATCGATAGTGGCATCGGCTAAATAGTCCGAAATGCCATCCTCATAAAACCACTCTTGTTTCTCTCCCTTCTTCTCATCACTCAGGGTGACCCGAAGCCCGGGGCATAAAACCGCTTTGGCGCGTAAGGCGTGGACCAGGCGAGACATTGCAAAATTGGCACTGTCGAAAAAAGTTTCATCGGGCAGAAAACGAATCCCTGTTCCAGTATTGCGCTTACCACACTGTCCTATGATGACCAGATCTTCGACCTTATCGCCGCTCTCATACGCCATGCTGTAGACATTGCCATCGCGACGAATCGTAATATCGAGCCGCTTGGAAAGCGCGTTTACTACAGACACGCCTACCCCATGCAGACCGCCACTAAACTGGTAATTCTTGTCCGAGAATTTACCACCGGCGTGTAGCGTTGAAAGGATGACCTCTACGCCGGGCTTCTTTTGCTCGGGGTGTAAGTCGACAGGCATACCCCGCCCATTATCAGTAATGCTAATTGCGCCATCCGTGTGCATAACAACATCGATCTGATTAGCGTGGCCCGCCAAGGCCTCGTCTACGGAGTTGTCGATAACCTCTTGTGCCAGGTGATTAGGGCGAGTGGTATCGGTATACATACCGGGGCGCTTGCGCACCGGCTCAAGCCCCGTCAATACCTCGATGGCGTCTGCGTTATACTGGGTCATTACGTGGGTTTACCTTACTTCAATGCGGTTTACGGCGCGCTCGTCGCCGCGGCGCCTAATGATAACCCGAGGAAGTCAGCAGGGGTCGGTTCTCTTCATCAGAAATGCGAATAACCTGCGTCTCGATACGAGCATTCGGGTAAAGAACCAGACGCCGATAGCCCGGATCTTTCTCATCAAGCGCAAAATTCTGTGATCGCGGTGCAAATTGCACACACGTCGAGGGCGTGGTCATCATTCGAACGCCATTTACGACTTCGTCGCTTTCTTGATGAACATGACCACTGATGAGTGCCACTTGGTTGGCCATAGGCTTAATGATATCGAGTGCGTCAGAGGCGTTTTTTACCGATTGTTCGTCCAGCCATGCAGATTCAAGACTGCGCAGCGGATGGTGCGTTGCAATCAGTAATGCCTTGTTCGCCGCACGGGCGTCATCGACGGCACATTTCAATGCCTCGAGCTCATTCGCGGACAGGACGCCGCCGACCTCTCCTTCAACCTGAGTCTCCAGCATGACCACATCCCAGTGCTGAGCGCGCAAGCGACGTTTCATATGCGACGCATACTGATCTTTCTGGCTCGAGATATCGTCATGATTCCCGGGCAACCAAAGGCTGGGCACCGCATCACCCAATAGAGTTTCAAGCTGTCTGTACGCCGTAGGTTGACCGTCAGCGGCAATATCGCCTGTTACCAAAAAACAGTCGGCCTTTTCATCTGCAAGCACAGCGTCAATGACCGCCCTTGCTGAGCGCTCCGTATACATACCCAGCAGCTGTCCTTTTTCAGTGCCGGTTAAGTGCGTATCGGTGACTTGCACCAAGGAGAGTGTGTCCGTGCAATTGCGGAACGCGAGGTCACCACTGAGTAGCCCCTCAGTCGACATTACCCACCTCGAAAACAATACCTTCCGCATGGGCCTCCGACAGGCAAAGGCTCAACAATTCGGAGACAAACTGATTTTGCTGTTGCTTCTCGTCGGGCTGATGCATCTCGGAGTTTGGATAGTCATAGCGCGACTCCAAGCGCCGGCTTGATCGATGCTTCACCACCTCAGCCATAGAAACATCGTGATACATGCGCACATACAGATTGGAATCCATTAACTTTGGCAGCTGCGGTGCGTGGTACTGCAGATGGAGCGAGGTCGTGTGACGGTCCCGATCAATGACGGTCATTACCACTAGGCGCTGGCCTAGCTGGAAACGTCGCTCATTAGCCTGCTGATAGTCCGGGAAAAGCTGCAAAAGCCGGGCATAGTTGGCCTCACAAAGCGCATGCAGCTCTGCGAGATCCATCTGAAACCGTCTTTTACTTCTACTCTTTTGCACTCAATTCCCCAAAACGCCGCTCAGTGTCTGCGCTACTCTGCACCAAAGTGTAGCAATCAATGATCAAAATTGTGCCGATACAGAAGATGAACGTATTTTATCCGCCCACCCGTATACGATGTTAAACTCCACCGCACCGCAGGTCTAAGGCCACTAGCAAGGAATATTGCATGATTTCTCATGTCGCGCGACGCGCCCTATCAGCCGTCATCGTTGGAACTCTATTGACGGCAGCACCTCTCGCCTTGAGCGAAAGTCTGTTAGATATTTATGAAATTGCGCTCAACAATGATGCGCAATTAAAGGCGGAAACGGCTCAGTACCGAGCTGATCTGGAATTAAAGACCCTTGCTCTCGCACCCTTGTTGCCCCAAGTGCGCACCGGTGTCTCCCGGTCAATTCGCGATTCGGAAAGCTCGCGCCTGAGTATTACTGACTTTGATAATGGCCAAGTGGTCATTCAGGACCTGACCAGTGGTTCCAGAACAGAGACCACGAGCTACGACATCAATCTGTCACAGACCTTATTTGATCTGTCGGCGTGGTTCGATTGGAAAGCGGGTAGCGAGCGAAGCAAGCAGGCTGAAGCAACACTGGCTGCTGCCCAGCAAAATCTGATTGTACGCGTGTCCGAAGCCTATTTTGGAGTGCTGCGCGCCCAAGATAATCTCCTAGCGGCAAAAGCTCAGGAACGCGCACTCGCACGCCAGCTTGAGCAGACCCGCCAACGTTTTAACGTGGGTCTAATCGCTATTACCGACGTCTATGAAGCTGAAGCTCGCTACGACCTCGCCGGTGTCACGCGCATCATCGAAGAAAACAACGTTGCCGTTGCTCGAGAGCGCTTATCTGTACTGACAGGTCAGAACCACGGACAACTTAAGCTTTTAAGCGATGAGTTTACACCTGAAGCGCCCACACCAGCAGACCGATCTGCATGGGTGGACTTCGCACTTGCTAATAATTTTGAGCTTGCAGCCGTGCGTTTCTCCGAGGAAGCGGCGCGCCAAAATGCCAAATCCCGACAAATGGGCCATGCACCAACCGTCAGCGCGCAAATCGGTTACTCGGAAAGCGATACAACGGGCCGCGTTACACCACCCAACGCATTTAACTTGCCGCCACGTTCTGAAGGCGAAAACGAGTCATTCCAGATTCGTCTCGATATGCCCTTGTATGCCGGTGGTGCAGTCAGTGCGAATCGCAGGCGGGCTGCCGAGCAATTTAACGCCGCTCGCGAAAACAGGATCAATCTAACGCGCAACACGGTCACCGCCTCTCGCTCGCTTCACATGACGGTGACGTCAGATGTGGCACGCGTCAAGGCACGCAAACAAGCGATCAAATCGACCCAGAGTGCCCTCGATGCAACTGTTGCAGGTTATGAGGTGGGTACGCGCAATATTGTTGATGTCTTGAACGCTCAAAACGCCGTCTTTTCAGCACAGCGTGACTTCGCTAACAGTCGTTACGACTACGTACTCAACAGTATGCGACTGAAGGAAAATGCAGGCACCTTGTCACCTGAAGACATTGCAGCACTCGAAGCTTTCTTGATCGAGCCGGCGGCACCTACTGCCTCTGACGAAGGCTAAACCACCAAGTTCTTAAGCAAGTCGAGCTGACGGCGGGTCGCTCCCCGCCGCGTCTCGATAAAGCGCCGCGCCAACTGCGCGTCGTCACTCTCCACTGATTCAAGCCATACGCCAGCCAGTCGATCAGCGAGCGCGTTTTCGTCCTCGACAACCCGAATGGCTCCACCACGCTCCATATCGCGAACGATCGTGGCAAAGTTAATGACGTGCGGGCCGGTAATGACGGCACATCCCCATGCCGCCGCCTCAATGGGGTTATGTCCACCTCGCGGCACCAAACTCCCACCAATAAATGCCGCATCAGCCAGACCTAAAAAGGCGCTGAGCTCTCCAAGCGTATCGATGAGGAGAACATCAGTGGTGTCAGCGAGTGGCTGGTAATCGCTTCGCTTTTGATACACCAAACCATGACTCTGCAGTAACTTGGTAATTTCGGGTGTTCGGTTAGGGTGCCGCGGTGCCAGCAACAGGCGTGTTTTCACTCCTCGATCATGAAGTGCGAGGTAGGCCTGGATGACCAGCTTCTCCTCGCCCGGGTGCGTGCTCGCCGCGGCCCAAAGTGGTCGCGAGCGTATGACCTCACCCAGCTGGTCGCGAATTTCCTCAAGCTGCAGACGGCGCGCGGCGAGATCGATATCGAATTTTATGCTCCCCACCACCTGCATCTTCGAGGGGTCTGCACCAATCTTCCTAAACCGCCTGAAATCTGACTTTGACTGGCAGGCAATCAAGTCAAAGTCATTGAGTGCCTGAGTAGTTAGGCTCCCAAGTCGGGCATAGCCTCGTGCAGAGCGAGCTGACAGTCGAGCGTTGACCAGAGCAATCGGTACCGAATGGTCCTTTGCGGACGTCAGCAAATTTGGCCAAATCTCGGTCTCGACCATGACAATGAGCTGGGGGTCCCAATGGCGTATAAACGCACCGGTGACCAGCGGCGCATCAAAGGGAAACCATGTGTGTTCGACTCGGTCGCCAAACAACTTTTGAGTCTGGGCGGAACCCGTGGGCGTTGTATTGGTCACCAAAACGGCCTTGTCGGGCCACTCGGTAAGCAGGTGCTCGATCAAGGGTGCAACGGCAAGTAACTCACCGACTGAAACAGCATGCACCCAGATGAGTCCGTCGCCGGGGCGTGTTCGGGCTGGCAGGCCAAGGGAAAAACGCCGCCACCACTGACGTCGATAGTGCGGTTCGCGCAGGCTTTTATAAAACAGGCGCAGCACAAATAACGGTGTCAAAACCGTAATAAGTAAGTTGTAGAGAGG
>JAACDF010000104.1 GCA_009937065.1 Gammaproteobacteria bacterium
ATCCGAGGCTTGGCAAATGGCGACATTGACCATCCGTTATGGACGTATTCAGCCAAGGTTCGGTTGAGTGGGTCGATCGCGTTGCATTCACTTGCCGCCCGGGAGCCATTGCGACAGCCTTTACCAAGCTTCGATTGGCGTTTATTCGAGTCCTTCGTTGCGGCTGAGCTTTCTGGTCTGTCACGAGAGACCTTTATGGCCATGTTTCTCGATTCGCAATACCGGCTGCTCTCCTCGGAGGTGCTATTCATGGGCAGTGTCGACAGTGCCCCCGTTTACACTCGAGTCGTGGCGTCTCGAGCATTGGCTCATCACGCTACATCCGTGGTGGTCGCGCACAATCATCCCTCGGGGGTTCTGACGCCCAGTCACTCCGACGTTGATGTGACCCAAAAATTGTTCAAGGCGCTGAAGCTTCTTGATATACAACTGCTCGATTTTTTAATTGTGGCTGAGGGCCGTTGTATAAGCCTTAGAAACTTAGGTTTTGTGTAACACTTCGTGTTGCTTAAGGCCTAGGCGTTTGGTATCTTGCCGCTCCTTTTTTTGGTGGACAGACAGATGTCTCGAGTATGTCAAGTTACAGGTAAGCGCCCGATGACAGGGAATAATGTCTCGCATGCGAAGAATCGCACTCGCAGACGCTTCCTGCCTAACCTACACAATCACCGTTTTTGGGTTGAATCAGAGAAGCGTTTCGTGTCACTGCGCGTGTCGCCCAAGGGCATGAGAATCATCGACAAGCGTGGTATCGAAACCGTATTATCAGAGCTGCGCGCTCGCGGCGAGAAAGTTTGAGGAGTAGCGACTAATGCGTGAAAAAATCCGAATGAATTCAACGGCGGGCACAGGCCACTTTTACACAACCGACAAAAACAAGCGTACGACGCCTGATAAGCTCGAGATGAAAAAGTACGACCCTGTTGCGCGTAAGCACGTGATCTACAAAGAAGGTAAGATCAAGTAAGTGCAAGGCTTCCTAGAAACCCCGGCTCTGTCGGGGTTTTTTTTGCCTTAAATTAGTTGGGAGGTTGATGTGCCTGAGTTGCCAGAAGTTGAGACAACGCGCCGGGGTATCGAGCCACATGTGCTGGGTCATAAAGTCGCCTCCGTCATTGTGAGAGATCGGCGTTTGCGCTGGGCTATTCCCCCTGGTTTTGAAACGCAGCTAGTTGGCAGGACTATTACAGGGACGCGACGGCGAGCAAAGTACTTGCTGATGGACTCCGATTCAGGCTGTTTGCTCGTGCATTTGGGTATGGCGGGGTCCTTGCGAATGGTTGCTCCCGACGAGCAGCCTAGGAAACACGACCATGTTGATATTGAATTCGACAATGGTCTGGTGCTCAGATACCACGACCCCAGACGTTTCGGCAGCATGCATTGGTTAACGGGTAGTGCCCATCCATTACTTGACCACCTCGGCTTGGAACCACTCTTGGACGCCTTCGATGGCGCCTATTTATACCAACAGGCGCGCAGGCGTGGCAGTGCCATAAAGCTATTTATTATGGATGCGAAAGTGGTAGTGGGCGTGGGTAACATTTATGCGAACGAGGCTTTATTTATGGCGGGTATTCGCCCTGATAGACCGGCTAACAAGGTGAGTAAGGCGCGTTATGAGGCGCTTGCTATGGCGATTAAAGACGTGTTGGCTACGGCCATCGATGTGGGTGGTACGACCCTGAGGGATTTTGTCGGTGGTGACGGAAAGGCTGGCTATTTTGCTCAGAGCCTTCAGGTCTACGGGCGTGGAGGGGAGTTTTGTTATCGCTGCAAGGTCAAACGCCTTAAGGAAATACGGCAATCAAATCGCGCGAGTGTCTTTTGTATTACTTGCCAGCGTTAACCGTTAAATTTTTTATTGAGCGCGTCGAGCACAGGCGTGGGAACAAAGTCCGATACATCTCCTTTCATTGAGGCGATCTCGCGGACGAGTGACGATGAGATATAGGACAGTGTGTTTGAGGGGGTCAGAAAGACACTCTCAAACTCTGGAATCATTGCCCGGTTCATATTTGCCAGCTGGTGCTCAAATTCGAAGTCTGTCACCGTTCGGATACCGCGCAACACACAGTTTGAATCCTGTGCTTCAACAAACCGAATAGATAGACCGCTAAAACCTTTTACCTCAATGTTATCGAGGTGTCGGAGGGATACCTGTGCTAACTCGATACGTTCTTCCGTGCTGAAGAGAGGTTGCTTCTTTGAGCTCTCAGCAACCCCAATAACGACGCGGTCGAATAGACTGGCTGCTCGTTCTACTAAATCCACATGCCCTTTGTGGATGGGATTGAACGTGCCTGGGTAGACGACGGTGTTTTTGCGCATAATGAGTAATCCTCAGTGTTCGAATGAGACTACACAACCCATTCGTGAAGGACAAACTCAACTAGTAGATGCGAAGTAGACGGGATATCACTTCACCCGCCGTTTTTTCTTTTATTACCGAGAGTTCATAGGCGGGTAGTTCGTACTCTCGCGTCGACTCGACATAGATCAGTGTTTCGGAATGAACGATGGGGCTTTTCAAAAGCCAATCCAGTGTTCCCGCGAGCAGGTCGCCGGCAAAGGGTGGATCTAAGAATACGACGTCGATTGACTGGTCTAGCGTAATGGCCGAGCCAGAGTCCGCGAGTAAGGTAGTGGCGCGGTCATGGCAGTTTAGCGTCTGCACGCTCGATCTGAGTGCGGTCAGCACCTGCTTGCTGTTGTCTACGAAACAACAGCTACTAGCGCCTCTTGAGAGGGCTTCGAAACCCAAGGCTCCGGAACCTGCAAAGAGGTCAAGGCAATGACTGCCGGCTATCTGTGTTGATAGCCAATTGAATAGGGTCTCACGAACACGATCAGGTGTGGGCCGTAATCCATCGACCGAAGGGAACTGGAGTTTCCGCCCTCGCCAATTACCTCCAATAATTCTGACCTGATTGCTTTGTTTGGCGCGATGACTTTTGCTCATGAGCGCATTACCTAATGATAGACTGACGTAGCATAGCGCTCATTGCCTTTGCTTGTTTAATCAAGGGTCGAATTTGTAATGAAGTGGTTCGGACGGAAGCAAAAAAGCGATCAAGAAGATCAAGGTCACAGCGCGGGTGATATTTCAGCCTCGCCCGAGCCTGTAGAAGCCGAGGATAAGTCGAATTGGTTTTCACGGCTGAGCTCAGGCCTTGGAAAGACCAGTAAAGCGCTGGTATCAGGTATTGAGGGTGCGTTGGGTGTTCGGCCAACCATCGATGATGAGGTCATCGAGGCTTTGGAGACTGAGTTGCTCATGGCCGATGTTGGTGTTGCAACGACGCAAACCATTATTGACCGGCTGACCGATGTCCATCCGCGCAAGTCTGAGGTCAATGTTGAGGCCGTAATGGCAACACTCAAGCAGCTCCTGGTGGAAACCCTGACTGATAATGAATCTGAGCTCGAGCAGCCGGCTGAGGGGCCATTGGTTATTTTGGTGGTTGGGGTAAACGGCGCGGGTAAAACAACCACTATTGGCAAGCTGGCTCATCGCTATCTCTCTCAGGGAAAGTCAGTCATGTTGGCAGCAGGGGACACGTTTAGAGCGGCCGCGGTCGAACAACTTCAAACCTGGGGAGAGCGAAATGGCGTCCCGGTGATAGCGCAGCATACGGGTGCCGATAGCGCATCTGTTTTGTTCGACGCACTCACTGCCGCGCAGGCGCGCGGTGTGGATGTTTTGCTGGCCGATACAGCGGGTCGTCTCAACAATAAGGCACACCTGATGGAGGAGCTGGAGAAGATTGTTCGAGTCATTAAAAAGGCCGATGCAAGCGCGCCTCATGAAACGCTGCTCGTACTCGATGCTGGCACAGGCCAGAACGCCGTGTCGCAAGCGCGAGAGTTTGATGCCGCAGTGGGAATTACAGGGATAGTGCTGACAAAACTCGATGGAACCGCGAAAGGGGGTGTTGTCTTTGCTATTGGTGAGCAAATAAAACGCCCTATACGTTTTATCGGCATCGGTGAGGGCGTTGAGGATCTTCGGCCATTTGATGCTGATGAATTTGTCGATGCTCTTTTCACTGCGATCGGGTAGTTGTCATGGATGTCGTCTTTAACCGCGTGGGTAAGCGTTTTGGTCAGCGAGATGCACTTGCTGACCTCAGCTTCGAATTAAAAAGTGGAGAAATGGCTTTCCTCACCGGACATTCGGGTGCGGGAAAAAGTACCTTACTGCGGTTGTTATTGCTCCTCGAGAGAGCATCGTCGGGCGATATCGCCGTTGGCGGTACACCGCTTTCAAAAATTAAACCCTCGGGCATCGCGAAGTACCGGCGTGATTTTGGCGTTGTTTTTCAGGATCACCAATTGTTGAGCGACCGGTCGGTTTATCACAACGTGGCGCTGCCTCTAGAGATCGCAGGCTTTACGCAGCGCGATATTGATCGACGTGTTCGTGCAGCTCTGGATAAAGTGGGGTTGCTGGATCGAGAGCGAGCTAATCCGGACGTGCTATCGGGTGGCGAACAACAGCGCGTTGGCATTGCTCGCGCTGTGGTCGCACGCCCTAAGATCTTGATTGCCGATGAGCCGACGGGCAATCTCGACCCTCAGTTGTCAGCGGAGATTATGGGGTTATTTTCGGCGTTTAACAGTGTCGGGGTTACAGTGATCGTTGCCAGTCACGATTTGGCACTTATCTCGCGGATGTCACATCGCATTATGACCTTGGACCAAGGTAGTTTGATCACGGTGGGTGATCCACAGCGGGGTCGAGACTGATGTCGAGTCAGCAGCCAGCAGCTGGTGTTGGTGTGGGTCCTCGACCCGCATTAAGTGCCTGGTTTCATCATCATCGTCAGGCAGCGCAGGCGAGTTATGAAAAGTTAGTGCAGGCACCGGTATCAAACTTTCTGACCATTCTAGTCATTGGTGTCGCGCTTTCCTTGCCGCATCTTGGGATATCGATCGCAACGGCAGTTCAGGGCCAAATCGCACAGTTAGATTCACCTCCGCAACTCTCTTTACTCTTAGACGGCGATGTGACCTATGAAGAGGCAGCGCGAATCAGGGCAGAGGTGCTGCGAAAGCCGGGTATCGCCGATGTCACATTGGTCGATCGGGACCTTGCCTTGGCTGATTTTACGGTAGCCACCGGTCTGCAGAGCTTGGTTGAGCGACTGAACAGCAATCCGTTGCCCCATTCGTTGTGGGTATATCCCAAGCCTAATGTGAGAACAGCCGGCTTGGAGCAATTACAGATTGATCTCGGTGCGCTTACCGGCGTCGCGCAGGTGATTCTCGACAGTCGCTGGCTTGAGCGGCTGAATGCGTTTACTGATCTGTTACGAACGACCGCCTATGTTTTGTTTTTCGTCATGGCGCTTGGCGTTGTTTTAACACTAGGAAACACGTTGCGCTTGGCAATTGAAGCGCGTCGAGCCGAGATTGTTGTGATCAAGCTGATTGGCGGCGGTAATGCATTTGCCCGACGCCCTTTTTTATATACCGGGCTGATGACCGGTGCGCTAGGTGGGGTAATGGCGAGTTTTCTCAGTGGCCTCGCGCTCATGGCGCTCAATGCGCCGGTCAACCGACTGTTCGAGTTGTATGATCAGGTTCCTGCGGTGCCGTCACTTGTCGCGTCTGACCTTTTTGTGCTCATTTTGATGGGTGCAGGGCTAGGTTTAATCAGCGCATGGTATTCAGCTCAACTGCACCTAACTCGAATTCAGCCGAAGTAGGCGATACGGAACTTTCCCGCGAATTAGCACTCTCAGGTTAAGAGTGCTAAAATTTCGGTTCGAGTGAGGAGTTTTGGGTATGACCGAGACAAATACTTCAGTTGCATTTACACCTAACGCCATTTTGAGCATGGCGCCGGGCGCCAATTTAGCGGCCTACGTTCAGACGGTGAGCACGATTTCTGTGCTGACGCCCGAGCGCGAGCGTGAACTGGCAGAACGTCTTTTCTATGAGAACTGCGTTGATTCTGCGCGTGAGTTAGTACTCGCTCACCTGCGATTCGTCGTTCATGTAGCCCGTAGTTATTCAGGTTACGGGTTACAAGAGGCAGACCTTATTCAAGAAGGTAATGTCGGTCTTATGAAAGCTGTGAAGCGCTTTGATCCTACTAAAGGTGTTCGGCTGGTATCGTTTGCCGTGCACTGGATTAAAGCGGAAATGCACGAGTACATTCTCAAGAATTGGCGCATCGTTAAGGTCGCTACGACTAAAGCGCAGCGCAAATTGTTTTTTAACCTGCGCAGTCAAAAGACCGGTACGCATTGGTTAACTCACGATGAGACTCTGGCGATTGCCGAGGATTTGGGCGTAGATCCAGCCGAGGTAACCCGGATGGAGAGCCGACTTTCGAGTCGAGATGTGGCGTTTGACCTCCCAGTAGATGCAGATGAAGAGTCCGCTTGGCAGGCTCCTCAACATTACCTCGAGGATTGCTCCGAAGATCCAGCGATGGTTGTTGAAGAAGCTGACTACGTCAGTTTTGAAGAAAGTCAGTTGACACAGGCGCTCTCAGCACTCGACGCCCGAAGCAGAGATATTGTCGCAAGGCGATGGCTGGCGGAGCCAAAAACAACCTTGCATGAACTCGCTGAAGAATATGGTGTATCCGCCGAGCGAATTCGCCAGCTAGAGAACAATGCGATGAAAAAGCTCCGTATGGGGATGGTCGCTTAATTTAGTCTCGTTCATGCGGCCGTCCTTTATTGTCATCGCCTGCCTCTTGGGCTTGTCGGCCGTTGCACTTGGCGCCTTCGGTGCGCACGCCATCGCCTCCAGCGTCTCCGAATCGCGTCAAGCCACCTGGGCAACAGCCGTCGATTACCACATGTTCCATGTACTGGGGATGTTGGCGTTGGCAGCAATCTTCCGTGACGCTCATTCTCCATGGATACTGCGCGCCCACACTAGCTTCGTTATTGGCATTTGCCTGTTTTCCGGAAGTTTATACGCTTTGGTCATTTTCGACTTACCAGTTCTGGGCGCGGTGACACCTCTTGGCGGTGTGTGTCTTATGCTAGGTTGGCTGTTTGCGTGTATGGCAGCGCTGGCGAGCGACGATACTTCCGATGTCTAATTCCGATTTATCGCGTCGTATTCGAAGTTTTGTTATTCGAGCTGGCCGAATGACGGATCGCCAGAAGAGTGGATGGGATGTTGGATTCCCCAAGCATGGCTTCACCCTGTCCGATACTCGGTTTGACTGGGATAAGAGCTTTGATATGACGGGTCCGCGGGTCCTTGAGATAGGGTTTGGGATGGGCGACAGTCTTATTGCCATGGCAGAGCAAAACCCGCAGTCCCGTTACCTTGGTATCGAAGTACATAGGCCCGGTGTTGGCAAAGTACTAGCCGAGGTTGAGCAGCTTGGTATCACTAATGTAAAGGTTTTCGCCGATGATGCGGTATCAGTGTTGGAAGCCATCATCCCGCCCGGTTCTGTCGACCTGATGCAGATCTTTTTTCCAGACCCCTGGCATAAAAAACGTCATCACAAGCGCCGCCTTGTCCAGCCAGAATTCGTAAGCCTCGCGGTATCCCGACTTTCCACAGGAGGCCGGCTGCATTTGGCAACAGACTGGCAGCCTTACGCGGAACATATGATGGATGTGCTGTCTTCGACGGAGACGTTGAAAAATCTTGCGGGTGACCGTCAGTTTTCTCCTCGGCCTGAGTCTCGACCGGAAACCAAGTTCGAACGGCGAGGCCATCGTTTGGGCCACGGTGTATGGGACTTACTGTTTACCAAGTCCTAAAACGCTTTAAACAGAATCTCTTGCATTAGGCCCTAGACAAAAGCCTCAATGAGAGTGTCGAGATATTGATAGCCTTTATTAGTGGCGGCGAGCTTGGATGTATCCAGAGCCATTAGCCCTCGCCGTCGTTGCTCCTCTAACTGCCTACTGACTGATTTCAGAGCGAGCGCCGTCCTTTCTTCAAACAACGCAGAGCTAACCCCCTCCTTGAGACGCAGGGCATTCATCATAAACTCCGTGGGGAGCTCTGATGGTTCCACAGTCCGCAACTGTGAAGCGAATGGAGCCGCCACCGGTTTCTCGAACTGCTCGAGGTAGTGCTTTGGATGCCGTGTTCGCTGAAAACGGTACACGCCGGTGGCGTCTGTCACTTTGCCATGGGCACCAGCACCAATCGCAAGATAGTCACCGAATTGCCAGTAATTTAGATTATGGAGAGACCTCTGCCCTGAGGCACTCCAAGCCGAGACTTCGTACTGCGCTACTCCGGCGCTGTTTAGTAGCGCTTCGGCCCTTTTTTGCATTGGCTCGATAAGGTCGTCTGTGGGCAACAAGGGTGGCGCTGACCAGAAAGCGGTGTTGCGTTCAATGGTGAGCTGGTACCACGAGAAGTGATCGATTCCGTGTTCGATCCCCGTGGCAAGGTCATCGAGCCCGTCTTCAATCGTTTGGTCAGGGAGGCCATACATTAAGTCTATATTCAGTCGATCAAAGCCCGCCGATCGGGCCAGTTCTATGGCCGCGATTGCCTCATTTCCCGAATGAATTCGCCCGAGTCGAGAGAGATGTCGCGCTTTAAAGCTTTGTACCCCAATACTCAAACGGTTAATGCCAGTGTGTCGGTAGGCGTCATATTTCTTGGCCTCTGCACTACCCGGATTACTTTCGAGCGTAACCTCACAGTTCTCTGCTAACGGCAGTCGCCGCTTGATACCCTCTACAATCCGCCGAATGGCGGCGCCTGAGAACAGACTGGGCGTACCACCACCGAAGAAAATAGAAACCAGCTCGCGATCTCCGGCCCAGCTAAGCTGCTGATCTAGGTCATTGAGAAGCGCGTCGACATAGGGTTTCTCTAGTGCGGGGTCAAAGTTTTCATGAGAGTTGAAGTCGCAGTAAGGACACTTGCGCTCACACCAAGGAATATGGACGTATAACGCTAGCGGTATGCGCTTAATCAACGAGCTTGCTTGAGTAGTGGCTCAAGTGCCTTGAGCGCTTTGGCGCGATGGCTGACGCGCTGCTTGTCTTCGCGCGCCATTTCAGCCGCGGTCATTTTTGCGCCATCCGGAATAAACAGGGGGTCGTAACCGAATCCACCGTTGCCTTTGGGCGACAACCCGATACTGCCATGCCATCGTCCCTCGGCAATGGTTGGCATGGGGTCAGATGCGGACCTCACGACTGCGATAACCGCCACATAAAACGCGCTACGGTCATTGCCCTTAAAGCCCTTCATTTCGTCTAAGAGCTTTGCATTGTTAGCGCTGTCGCCACCACCGGAGTAACGTGCCGAGTAAATGCCCGGAGCACCATCTAATAAAGGAACCACTAATCCTGAGTCGTCTGCAATCGCTGGCAGACCCGTAGCATCTGATGCGTGTCGTGCTTTGATGAGCGCATTTTCAATAAACGATAGACCGGTTTCATCCGCGTCTAAGACGCCATAGTCCCGCTGTGGCACAACTGCGAGCCCCATGCTGTCGAACAACTCGGAAAACTCCCTGAGCTTGCCTACGTTATTACTCGCTAAAACGAACGCCACGATGAATCACTCCTGACGCCACAATTGCGTTTTGAAGGTATAGCTGTAGGCCTTATCTGACCCTTCAGGCGTGAAATCAAATTCGAAAAAACGGTATTCCCGGTCAAGGAACTCGAATGGCACGAGATAGTAAGTCGCCCTGCCTTCCCGAACCTCCTTTATTTTCATTTTGCCGCCCGTAATCAGGTCCCAGGTTCGTCCTGAAATTTCCATGGGCCGCCCTTCAACATCGCCAGCATCAGCGTTCCGAACAGAAAGGGTCAGCATGGCCTTGTCCTTACCGCGGGGTATACCAAATTGAGCGGCAATATCGGCGGTCAAAAAGGTGCTGTAGACGATGCTGTAATGCAATTCAAATTCGTCAAATCGCTCTGACTGTTGCGCGCTTGCCATGGTCGCCCAAAGCAAACAGACGACGGCTAAGAGATGTTTCATCGGCGGGTGATCCTGTAGCTTGCAGACTTTGCGAATAGGTTGGGCCAGAGCTGAGCTAGAAACCCAATATTTGACGACATTCGTCGTTCCAAGACTACAATTTTGAGGTCTTTGCAGAGTGACTCAAAGTCAGCAACTGTACAAAAATGGATATTCGGCGTATCGAACCAGCTGTAAGGAAGTGCCTTGGTCTTTGGCATCCGTCCGTTGAACATTAATGACAAGCGAGATCGCCAGTGCCCAAAGTTGGGAAAGGTCACTATCGCCTGGTCGCCAATACTCACGATTCGCTCAAGCACAGCATGCGGTCGTTCGAGCACTTGAAGTGAGTACGCGATAATAACGGCGTCAAAACGAGAGTCTTCGAAGTTCTGTAAGCCCTCTTCCATATCCTGCTGCACGACGCGCAGTCCTTTGCCGACGGCGACAATAATGTTCGCGGGATCAATATCGATTCCCAGGCCCTCAACTTGCTTTTCGGCTTGTAATCGATGCAGAAGTTCCCCGTCGCCACAGCCCAGATCGAGAACCTTGCCGCCCTCGGGTACCCAGGACACGATGGTGTCTAAGTCGCCACGTTGCATCATGCGGCTACCCGCCTCATCCAAGCGCTAAACAAAGCGAGGTAGTTAGCTTCATCTAACAGGAAGGCATCGTGACCCGCATCCGATTCGATATCCGAGTAGGTCACTCGTTTTTGTGCCGACAGCAGTGCGTTGGCCATCTCCTGAGAGCGCGATGGCGCAAAGCGCCAGTCAGAACTGAAAGAGATAATTAAAAACTCCCCCGAGGCGTCTCTGAGGGCGTCAGTTAAATTTCCCTGGCCGCGTGCTGACAAGTCAAATCGATCTAACGCACGCGTCATCAATACATAGGTGTTGGCATCAAAGCGGCCGACAAACTGGCTGCCTTGATAACGAAGATAGCTTTCGACCTGGAAAATGGGCTCCTCATTATCGTCGGGATCAAAACTACCTTGTCGCAATTCGCGCCCAAAGCGATCCGTCATCTTATCGGCCGACATATAGGTAAGGTGGCCCACCATACGAGCCAGTGCCATGCCCTGCGCTGGGTTGGTGTTGGCCACTTGGTAGTTTCCATCACACCACTCTGGGTCTGAAAATATCGCTTGTCGTGCGATTTCATTAAAGGCGATGTTCTGCGCGGTAAGACCGGGTGCGGCTGCAATGGCGACGCAGTGCGATACCCAGTCCGGATACCGGACCGACCACTCTAATGCCTGCATCCCACCCAAACTACCGCCAATGACGGCTGCCCAGCGCTTAATATTCAGCTG
>JAACDF010000105.1 GCA_009937065.1 Gammaproteobacteria bacterium
ATCGAAGCAACTGAGAAAAGAGCCGAAAAGTTAAAACAACAAGTCCGTATCACCCAGACTAACAGCACTTTCGCGCAAAACCCATTAAGGATTGCTCGCGGTAGCGCGCGATCTACCCTCCGTGATCCTTCCGCGGCGCGCGCCGCATTCATTTACGGCGAGATTCTGGGTCAACCCATCAGCCAAAGAAAGACACAAACCATACCCGGTCTTATCAAGTAATTCCCCAACAAAGCGCTAAAATTTGTAAAAAATAACCTAAAGCCAAATATTTAGCTACAAAATCAAAAAAAGTACTACTTTTGTACTTGCGCCCAACTATAAACCGGGTGATATTATTCTTCACTATTATGAATATACCTCAAAAAACTCTATCTCTGCTCGCTGGAGCATCTCTACTCTTCTCATCTAGCCTTTCTGCGGTCGAAACCGATCCGGTTGGTTATGTCAGCCAAGACGTCCCTGCGCACGGCGGCACTGGTTCAACACTATCTTTGCACAGCTTGCCTCTCAAGGACACTAAAGTATTCGCAGGCTCTACGTCCGACGTAACTGGTGCAGTATTGACTGTAGCTGGAACCGACTTTAGCACTGGCTATCCTGATTTAGCAGCCGTTGATGCTAACAGTAACTCGCTGTATTATGTTGAAACCTCGGATGGACTTAGGGTCGACATTTCCAGCGTTGGCACTTCCGATATCACACTTGTCGAAGACGTCGAGGCTGCAGTAGCTGACGTAACTAGCATAATTATTAGGAAGTATTGGACACTAGAAGATGTCTTTGGATCAACTGGTGGTGACAGTGGACTAAGGGCTTCAGGTGACATTTCTGATGTAGATTTGGTTCTTGTAGCGGACAACGCGGGCGGATTTGAACAATACTATCTTAATCAAGCACCCGTATTTTTGGGTGGCGCGATCAACTGGGCTCAAGTGGGTCAGGCTTCATCAGCGAACAAAGCTACTGCGCGGATTCCTGAAGGTACACTCCTCATTGTTCGTATCGGCAGCACATCTAGAGATGCTTTCACCTTCACGAATGCTGGTGAGGTTAAGCTTGGCGCTGACAAGTCTCCCGTATACGAGGGCATTAACTTAGTATCATTTGCATACCCAGTTGATACAACGCTTGCTACATCTGGCCTTCAAAGCTCAGGACTTACAGTCGGTGATGTTAGCAGTGCAGATAAGGTATTGGTCACTGAGAATGGCTCATTTCGCACATACTACCTTTATCAAGCACCACTATTCCTTGGGGGCGCCATCAACTGGGCTGAAGTTGGTCAAGCAGCGACCGACGACAAGGGTAATGATGTTTTGACTGGTGCCGTTCTAGTCCTTCGTGGTGCTGCTGGTGACATCAACTGGGAGCAGGCTCAACCATTTACACTCTAATTACACTCCAAACCTATAACCCCACAAATACTAAAATATAATGAAAAATATAACGAAAATTCTAGTTACATCGCTTACATTTGTTGCTGCTTCGTTGCATGCGCAAACCAACGTGACTGCATCCTTCGGTTCTGCATTCGGCGGATCATCTGATGGATCAACATTCTCAAACGCAGCTGGTAGCGTTTTTGATGCTTCGAATGTTGGTGTTCTCGCTTTTGGTTGGTCCGACGGCTTCAGCGACACTACATCCATCTCTGCCATGCTTGCCGATTTCAACGTTCTAGGATCTTTGGATTTCTCAGGTGCTAGTTCAGGTTACAATCCTGGGTCTGCATCCTTC
The DNA here is from genome assembly GCA_009937065.1 of Gammaproteobacteria bacterium. Taxonomy (GTDB): domain Bacteria; phylum Pseudomonadota; class Gammaproteobacteria; order Pseudomonadales; family Halieaceae; genus Luminiphilus. Next base: position 1,741 of record JAACDF010000105.1, read on the forward strand.
GACAATGACTCAGCTAGTGCCGCTGGCAAAGAGGGCTATTGGATGGTTCTTGCTGGTGTCTCTAGCTTCAGTAGTGCATCTACGGCGACTGAAATTGGTATTTTCAATGATGATGACTGGGCAGTGGCTACTGTGGGATCACTGACTGGTGATTCATGGTCAACAGCCCAAGTAGGCAATGTCGAAAATGTTATATTCGGTAGCCAAGTCGCTAGCGGTGGTTTCGGTGCAGGAACTCAATTCCAAACAGCAGCAGTTCCAGAGCCATCAGCTTACGCTCTACTTGGTGGTCTCCTTGCTCTTGGTTGCGTAATGCTACGCCGCCGCGCATAAAGGAACCCTCCTTACTATTTACAAAAGCCCCAGCAGTGTGCTGGGGCTTTTTTGTGCGCCTAGACGAGAAGTCTACATCCTAGCTCTTCTTTAAGACCCAAAGAATCGGGGGAGAGTCACTTGATTCTGGCTCATAGCAATCAACTGCATGCCCATCAGTTTGGGATTTATGCATAAAAGCCTCTACTGTCTCGGCTTCAGCGATGCCTCCACTATGTCCGCGATAAGCAGTCACGCAAAGGTATCCGCCAATGGTCAGTAATTGAATCGAGGCAGCAAGCGCCTCCTCAGTGCTCTCTGCGTGCGTCTGGATGCACTTGTCGCTACCGGGCAGATAGCCTAAATTAAAGGTGACCGCCGCGATCTTACCTCGATTGGCTTCAATGAGCTTTCTTAGGCTGATGGCATGGTCACCAGTCACTAGTTTGACGCGATCGATTAGGCCAGCTGACTCTAGCTTTTCTCGTGTCGATCGGATCGCGCAATCTTGAATGTCGATCGCGGTGACCTTTCCAGATGGCCCGACCTGTTCGGCTAGGAATATGGTATCATAGCCATTGCCTGCTGTGGCATCGATGGCGTGGTCGCCTTCTTGCAGGTGATTCGTAAGGATGTGATGCACTTTTTCAGTCAGTCGCATATTTTCTAATCGAATCGTACTAAGTTAACTTCGTTCTCTATCGGCGATTTTTTTAGAATATGTTCAGTGAGTTGTTGAGTCATTGACGGCGCAGTGGAGGCTCCCTTCGAGCCGAGGCCGTTGAGCAAATAAAGACCTAATTCGGTGGGATGAGCGCCTATGATGGGGCGACTATCGAGGCTGCTGGGGCGGATACCTGATAGATGGGCAGTGACTTCGACTTGATGTGGCTCTTTGAGTGCTACGTGAGCTGCCTTGAGAAGCTCGTCCTTTTTAGCTTCGGTAGGGGCGTCGCTTAGGTCGCTTTCATCGTAGGTGGCTCCTATGCGGAAACTGCCGTCAGGATATGGCAGAAACCACTTTTTGTGATGATAGAGCTTTTGCGGGAGTCTTAGTGCGGGGCTTTGGCAAAGGAGAGTTTCTCCTTTGGCTGGTTTGAGAGGTAAGTTTTTAAACCAAGGGTTATCTCGCATGGCGGCTCCTTCGCAAAAGATCACTTTGTCAGCATGGAGGTCTCGGTATTGCCAGCCATTAGCCGCAGGCTGTAGCTCAGAATGGAGGAAGGTTTCATCACGAAATTGGCCGAGCGCAGCAAACGAAGCTCTTAGTGTCTGAACGACCAGCGGCAGGTCGACATAGGCGGCCTGGTCGATGCGGAAAGTGCCGAAATCGTCATTAAATTCGGGTGCGGCTTCACCGGCTACGGCCATATGGCTGAGCACGTTTTGGTAGCGAGGGTTACGCATCCGTCTGCCGACGCGTTTGAGGTCTTCTGCGTTTTGGCAGAAGCGGATCTCGGGGATGGGGCGGTAGACCTGAATGCCGAATTGTTGCTCGATAGCGCGATAAGTCTCGACTACTTTAGGCAGGAGTGGACCGAAATTCCAAGTCTTCGTCATCCATCGTCCAGTGACTGGATTGATCACACCCGCTGCCACGCCGAAGGCTGAGGGCATGGCGGAGCTACCGATCAGGATAAAGCGCTGGCCAGCTTGCTGCAATCGCCACGCGAGCAAGCAGCCAGCAAGGCCAGCGCCAACGATTAAGTGGGGGATCTTGTTTGAAGAAGCAGTGATGATGCTAGTTGAATGTTGGTGGTGCTGGGGGGCAAGATTTTGTAGTGTGCGGAACTTCAATAATCTAGGTTGCCTGTTGTGATCTCTAGCTAGAGACTCTCCTTAGGCGATGAGTATTTTTAATAAAGTACGTGAGTTGTTTTACGGGAGACCTGAAAAGCTGGCGTCGAATAGCACTCGGGCCGAGCGGGGCC
>JAACDF010000106.1 GCA_009937065.1 Gammaproteobacteria bacterium
ATGGGAATTCAATACTCAACCCATAGTCCGCGCGCTCAACATAGTTCTCACCTGAGGCGGTCTCAAAGGTCAGCGTCTCACCCCGCCAATCCCCTCGATAATCAAGCGCGAAGGCAGTTGCGAGCGTCGCGTGTCCGCATAGCCGCACTTCTTTTTGCGGTGTGAACCACCGCAAGTTAAATCGGTCAGGGCCTAGGCACTCAGGAAATGCTGTTTCGCTCAGGTTGTGTTGCGCAGCGATCGACTGCATTAACTCGTCGCTCATGCCTGACTCAACCGGCACCACGGCAGCGGGATTTCCGCCAAACAGAACTTTGGTGAACGCGTTAATGATGTATACCGACGTACTCATCGCCGTTGATTCACTCCAAGATAGGTGTGCCATTTAATTCAATGTCAGGCAACTTCAAAACCGGGAATAGCAGCGACTCGGCTTCCATCCACAGTCATATAGATTCAATTTAATTTCGATAAGCAATCAGCAAGCGTTCCTACCAATTGATCCATCTGCTCGCGCTGCATCACAAAGTGAGGCGCCATCTGGATCGTATCGCCGCCATACCGCACAAGTACACCACGCTCCCACATCGCCATGGCAACTTCGAAAGGTCGTCGAAGTGGCTCATCACCTTTGGCCTCTAATGTGATCGCTCCCGCAAAGCCAAAGTTTCGAACATCGGTAACAAAGGGCTTGTCGCACAGTTGCTCGTGTAACAGAGACTCAAAATAAGGCGCTTCCGCTGAAACGCGCTGCGGCAACTGTTCTTCAACTAATACATCAAGGGCTGCAAGACCCGCCGCACAGGCCACTGGATGAGCTGAATAGGTGTAGCCATGGGCAAATTCAAGCACATAATCGGGTCCTGCATTCGCCATAAAGGTGTCGTGGACTTCGCTCGAGGCGATAACAGCTCCCATGGGCACTGCCCCGTTCGTCAACTGCTTGGCAACATTTAAGATATCGGGTGTTACGCCGAAGGCATCAGCACCCGTCATCGCACCGCAGCGCCCGAAGCCGGTAATTACTTCATCAAAAATAAGTAACAGATTATGTTTGTCGCAGAGCTCTCGCAGGCGCTGCAAATAGCCTTGTGGTGGAGGTAAGACGCCTGCCGATCCGCCCATAGGCTCGACAATGACGGCCGCAATAGAGTCAGCACCGTAGCGCTCTACCAATACCTCAAGCTCATCCGCCAAATGCGCGCCCTGGTTTGGCATGCCCCGCGTGAAGGCGTTGTCTGGCAATAGCGTGTGCGATAAATGATCGGCTTCCAACACATCACCAAACAGCTTTTTATTGGCGGGGATGCCACCCACGGCGACACCACCATAATTGACACCGTGGTAACCCTTTTCACGCCCAATAAACCGCGTCTTTCGAGTTTCCCCCTTGAGCTGCCAGTAGGCTCTCGCCATCTTCAGGGAGGTGTCTGCCGATTCCGACCCAGAGTTGGTATAGAAGACGTGATTCAGATCGCCGGGCATCAGGTCGGCAATTTTGGTCGCAAGCTCGAAGGCTTTGGGATGACCGAACTGGAACGGCGGGCAAAAATCCAGCTCTGCCATCTGTCGGCTTACTGCCTCGGTAATCTCTGGACGCGCGTGCCCCAGGCCTGTGGTCCAAAGACCTGAGTGACCATCTAATACCTGACGCCCCTCAGAGTCAGTAAACCAAACGCCTTGCGCACTCTCGATCATGCGAGGATCGCGCTTGAACTGACGATTACCGGTATAGGGCATCCAATACGCATCTAGGTTGAGGGTCATTGCATTGTGTCCTGGCTTTTATGGGCGTCTGCCGTTTGAGTTTAGTGTAACGATTGCGTTTACTAGCGCTCGTCTTGCGAAGCGTTAAACACAAAGACTAGGATAACGATCTAGCCCAACGTGCATGACGTACTCTATCCAACAGACGGGGAGTCCGCCATGGGCGCCCAGTACCTTCTTAGGAGTAATTGTCATGTCAAAATTCAGCCGCAAGTCTCTCATTGTTGCTTCTCTTGCTGCCGTCGTTACCATTCCAGCTGCAGCTCATATTGAGCGAACCGAGCCTCTGCAATCGCTACGACAATCCTTTTTTGCCATCGTTGGAATGACCTTTGGCCCAATGGGCGACATGGTAAAAGGAGAGATTGAATGGAACGATGAGCAGTTTGCTGCATGGGCTGACGATCTTGCGTCCGTATCAAAAGTATCCGTCGAGCGAGGATTTGCGCCAGGAAGCGACAAAGGCAAGACTCGCGCCAAACCTGCCATTTGGGAAAACTCCGATGACTTTGCGCAAAAGCTAGCCAACTTCCGAAGTGAAGCCGCGGCACTCGCAGTAGCCGCCAGCTCGGGAGATAAAGCCGCAAAAATCGAGCAATTCAAACAGACCGGTGGCACCTGCAAAGCCTGTCACGACAACTACAAGAGTCGCGGCTACCTCTACTAAAGCTCGTGCAGGACCAGCCGGAATCAGCACTCAAGCTAAATGGGATAGGCTCCGTCAAGCGAAGGCCGCAAGGCTCAAATTTGACCGCTCAATAGTAACTTGGCGCCTCCGGCGCCCAGACAATTGCCAGCCATAAGCAAGTCGCAATAACAATCGCTATCCCAACAGCACGACCTACATGGACAGGTGCCTGCTCGCTAACGCGATCAGCCGATCGCCCTCGCCACATGGTCTGTACCATCGGCTGACGTCTCCGCCACTGATACCAGGCGATGGCGCCTAAGTGGAGGACTATCAAGGCTTGTAGAATCCCCCAATTGGTGTCGTGCCATTCTGTTGCCGCGTCAATGAACCGACCATCGAATGCATAAGCTAGCGGACCATCGAACGACACGTCATCGACGCTAAACAGACCCGAAATACCCTGCGCCAAGATCAGCAACAATAAAGCTACCGTGGACAGTGCTCCCAACGGGTTGTGTCCGACAAAGTGCCCACCCTCTCGCAGGTAGGCGATCATACTAGCAGGACCCACGATAAAGTTTCGAAAACGGCTGTGGTGACTACCGACAAACCCGAGCGCTAATCGTGTCGCCACTAGGGTCAGCAACACATAGGCTACGTAGCTGTGCAGCTCCATACGCCCTGTTTCACCTGTCCACCACATGAGCCCGATGCCAACGGGAAAGCACCAATGGATAAATCGACTCGGTACGTCCCAAACGGGGTGAGCTGTCATCGAGGCGCCATAACGTCCAGCAATGCACTCACAGAAGCCTCTATACCTAAGGTGACCGACCCCTCGGGTTCAATTTTAAACAATGGCGAGTGATGTGAGGGGATGGGAGCGCCACCATTTGCCGCCGCCTCAAAGGCTTCGGCCGGTGTACCACCCACCGCAAAATAAAGGCTGGGGATGTAGGGGTCCGTGGTAAAGAATCCAAAGTCCTCGGCACCCATGCCCATTCGTTCGCCGTCATTGAAAATAGAGGGACCGAAATATTCGTTCCAGCCACTGCGAATTTCGCGGGTGAACGCAGCATCGTTAATTGTGGGTGGCACACCCTCGCCTTCATAAACGATTACTTCAGGCAAAATGTCATCTGGCAGACCGGCAACACGCCCCATGTTGACAGCGACTCGCTTGATGCCATCCAACAATACCTGACGATCCTCAGGACTCTCGCTACGAACCGTTATCTGCAGCTTCGCTGCATCAGAAATGATGTTGTGCTTGGTGCCACTGTGGAAGGAGCCAACGGTGATGACACCCGGGCGTCGTGGCGCCAAGTTCCGACTCACCACAGTTTGAAGGCCCATAACGATCTGCGACCCCAAGACAATGGGATCCACACCCGTATGTGGGCTAGCACCGTGCGCACCGACGCCTTTAATCAAGATATCGACCGTATCAGCTCCGGAATAAGCAGAGGTCTCGGGCGCTGATAATGATCCCGTTGGCAAAGCGCTGGTCACATGAAACGCCATGGCAAAATCAGGCTTACCAAACCGGTCCCACAAG
>JAACDF010000107.1 GCA_009937065.1 Gammaproteobacteria bacterium
TGAGCTCAGCCAAAAACTCATCCACGTCAAAGTCGGCCACCATGAAATCTCCGAATTCGAATGTCGGGGTTTTCGTCTGGCCGCTCAATGCTAGCATCGCGTCCATATCCTTTGGATTCGCATTAACATCGCGCACTTGAACTTGGACTCCTTGGCCATTGAAAAAGGAGAGGGCCTCACGGCACCAAGGACAGCCAGATTTAATGTAAAGTATCGGGAGTTTATTTTTATTCATAAGTAAATGATGCATATGTCCGAGTGCCTCTGACAACGTAAATTCACTGTTTTGAAAGTTTATACCTAGCCGACTTGCACCTCGCCTCGAAGTTCTGTATAATCATGATGCTTAGATAAATGAGTTCTACTAACGCACCTGCCAAGCCTTCACAAATGGCCGACTCGATCTCCGTCAAAGGTGCACGCGAGCATAATCTTAAGAACATCAGCATCGACATCCCGCGCAACCAGTTTGTGGTGATCACAGGAGTCAGCGGTTCGGGTAAGTCATCTTTGGCTTTCGATACGATTTACGCGGAGGGCTACCGGAAATACATCGACAGTCTCTCAACTAAAGCTCGCATGGTGCTCGAGCAAATTCCTCGCCCAGACGTGGACTACATCCAAGGCCTATCTCCGGTCATCGCGCTGGAGCAACGCAGCGCGGGTGGAGGTAACCCACGTAGCACCGTGGCGACAGTCACGGAGATCGCCGATTTTGCCCGCGTGCTTTGGGCAGTCTGCGGCACCCCTTATTGCCCGAAAGATGGCGGTATTATCGAGCGCCGTTCAATGGATGATTGCCTGACTCGAATTTACTCCGAACCAGAAGGGAGTCGCTTGATGATACTTGCTCCGTGGATGACCGCTAAGCCTGCGATTCTTCGCGAAGAGTTGCCTCGACTCCAACAACGTGGCTTTCAGCGGGTCCGCCTCAACGGTGAGATCCGCCGCCTCGATGAGCCGAGTATCATCGATTCTAAAGCCTCCACGATCAACGTAGAAATCGTCGTGGATCGCTTAGTGCTAAAACCTGATCAGCGTAGTCGTCTCGCCGATTCGCTCGATCTCGCTTTTAGCGAGGGGAAAGACCGCGGAATTATTTTAATTGAAGAAGATAAAAGCTACCGCGAGATAGCGCTTAGTAATCGCCTAGCTTGTGTCATTTGTGGCGATGTTCACGAACCCATCACACCACGCCACTTTTCATGGAATCACGCCGAAGGTGCCTGCCCCGAGTGCGGCGGCCTCGGCGAGACACTTCAGTTCCAACCTGAGCTTATAGTCCCCGACCCCAGTATTAGTGTGAAAAAGGGTGCGATCAAACCCTTGCGCCTAGGTTCTAAACAGATGATTATTCGGCACAACGCCATTTTGAAACAACTGGCCGAGCAATTACCCTTCGATCCGACTATACCATGGGAAGAACTCGACCCTGATACCCGCGAGCAAATCATACATGGCACGGGCAATCGGCAATTTAGCTTCAAGCTCAAAGGTGGCAACACGAAGCCAGAGTCGATGACTTTTAAAGGAGTTTTGGCTGACCTTGAAAATATTCGTCGTAACACTACGAGCGATGGCCTGCGTGCCCGGCTCATGGCCTACCAAACAAGTAGCCGCTGTGAATCCTGCGAGGGTCGGCGCCTACGCCGAGCTAGTCTAAGCGTTTTGATCGAGGGTCGTTCCATCACTGAACTACTCGCCATGTCACTTCAAGAGGCGCAAAATTTTGTTGATGGGCTTTTAAGAAATCCTGATTACCAAACCGTGAGCGACGCCGTGCGCGGTCTCGGTTCACGTCTTTCTTTTCTTAACAAAGTCGGTCTTAGTTATCTCACGCTCGACCGTGCTTACGCCACTCTTAGTGGCGGTGAAGCCCAGCGCGTCCGTCTCGCTACTCAGCTCGGCATGTCGCTCGTCGGTGTGGTCTATTTGCTAGACGAGCCCAGCATAGGGCTCCATCCGCTCGATAATCGCCGACTGATTCAGACGCTTATTAGTCTGCGTGAGCGGGGGAACTCAGTCGTGGTGGTCGAGCATGACGGCGAGACGATGCTAGCCGCGGATCATCTGATCGAATTAGGTCCTGGAGCAGGCATCGAA
>JAACDF010000108.1 GCA_009937065.1 Gammaproteobacteria bacterium
ATGCAATACGGCTATCAGATCACGACACTGTCGGCGCTAACCACCTCAAGCTCGAATAACGCCAGTCACCCGGCTAATGGTTTGGCGGCGCTTTATGCGGCGACAGGCCAAGATCTAGCCAATATTGGGGAATCCAACCAGTGCACGGTCTATCAGCGTATGACGCGTGAGGGAGATCACTATTTCTCGATCACTCTCCCGTCGATCATCATGGCGAGCTACGGCGGCGGCACTAACCTGCCTACGCAGCGTGAGTGCCTTGAAATGATGGACTGCTTTGGCAAGGATCGCGCTCTCAAGCTCTGCGAAATCGCCGCGGGGTTGGTCGTTGCGGGCGAACTCTCATTGGCAGCCGCAACCCGAGTCGACAAAGTCACTCGAACCAATGAATGGGTTGATGCACACGAGAGGCTTGGTCGAAACCGGTAATCGTGACGTTATTAGTGGTACCTAAACGCCCTGTTGTGATTAGATTCCAACGGGGTGTTTTTTTATGAAGCGAGGCATCATGAACAATAAAAAGAACAGAGGAATGACGCTCGTAGAACTGCTGATTGTGGTGGCCATCGTCGCCATTCTGGCAAGTGTCGCCCTTCCCTCCTGGAACTCGCAGGTTCAAAAAGCGCGCCGCGCCGACGCGAGGAATACCCTTATGTTCGTTCAAGTCGAGCAGGAAAAATATCGAGCAGATAACGGAAGCTACGCCTCGAGTATGAGTGCCTTAGGGTTGAGCACTTATAACTCAACCTCGCGTGATTACTACAACGTATCGATCGTCTCGAGCAGCGCCACAGCCTTCGTTGCCAGTGCCGCCCCCAACACTAATGGTGGGCAAAACGGCGATAGTTGCGGGACCTTTGCTATCAACCAATCAGGACCGGATGGATCGGGTAGCTACGCGTCGCTTACGGATTGCTGGTAGGCGCAATTTCAGGCGCCTGCTTTCACAAGAAGATTATTGCTAGCAGTTGTTTGAGTTTTGAGCGACAACCAAAGTGACAGTCAAGGTGGGCGCAGCCGTGCTCAAGGTTTGAGCATAAGGGCTTGCTGGCGTTATCGAACATAAGACTTGCGAGGCATCTGCGGTACCCGATACATCTAAGGTGGTGAGCGATGTCGATGTTTGGCAGGTAAAACTCCCAGATTGCCCACCATTTGGATTTGTGCAGGTCGATCCATCGGCAAACGTCACTGAATATTCATATTTACCGGAGCCGCCGTTACTTGTGACATTGAATTGTACCCCCGCAGTCCATGGTGAAGGCGCCGGTTCTGGCTCCGGCTCTGGCTCTGGCTCCGGCTCGGGTTCTGGCTCGGGTTCTGGCTCGGGTTCTGGCTCAGGTTCCGGCTCCGGTTCGGGTTCTGGCTCCGGCCTCGGGGATGACTCTGGGCCCGGCGACGGCGTGGCCGATACAAGATCAGCAATCGTTTGATTCCAAGTCTCCGCCAATACGGTTCCCTCATATTGCAATGAAGGATTGATTTGATTTCCGTCGCCATCCGCGTCTTGCCATGCGGTTCCCGCCAATATCTGGGTCGCACTGGCAGTGCCCACGCTAGTAGTGACCACGGAAGAAATAGTGAACGTCGTGTTGCCCGCATCAGTCGTGGGAAGCTGTGACGCTACCCATGTCGCATCAGGATGGTAGGCAGCTAGCTCCATCACAGAACTGTTGATCTGGCTGCCATCGTTTCGCATGGATGTCCCAGAGGTGGTCTTCACCCAGCGAGATGCGGCCAAAATAGTGCCTCCAACCGTCAGCGAGAGAATGGCTGCAGCCACGAGCACTTCAACGAGTCCAACACCCTCCTGCTTTTTAAACGGTGGCGGCTTCATCACCATCTCAGTTCACCTCCGTATCCGTCCAGGTTCCGGGCAACACGACTGTTGAGGCAAAAGCCTCAGGATCGAACGCACCCAAACCCGTGGCGCCAGCACCGTTACCGGTGGTGATAATACTGTCAGCTTCCTCGATGTAATAAGCCTCCAGATCAGTATTGGAGTTGAGTTTTGTCACATCGCCGTTAACCCCTAATGAGCCCTTGATGTCCATAGCCCAACCGTTCAGGTCACAACCGCTGCTGTCATCAATAAACACAACGCCGATGATGCGTTTCTGACCGTTAATACGAGTGCATTCCTCGAAGATAAGAATGACCGGGCTGCTCGTTGTTCCTAAGCTCGTGCTAGGACCCTCGCCGGATTCATACCATCGAATGTTCCCAGTATCACTGGCCAAGCTCTCCATCGTCGCTCGGTCAACCGAGAAGTAGAGACTCCAAATATCGGTGACACCGGCACTCCACTCCCCCGTCGTAATAGCCTCACCACTGCTATTATTCAGATTGCCGTAATCAGTCGGCGTCTCCCCATTGGCAACGCGCAGCGAGTAATGGTCTGTCGGTAAAGCACCATCGGCACCAATAACATTGATCTCTGGGTTACCGGTCACGTTCGACAGTGTGCCAGCGATGCCAAGGGGCTGATCTAACGCACTATCGGCTAACACGTCGTTCCCAGCACTCAACCACTGAGAGATCGTCGCTGACGAGCCATCGCTGCCCGCAGCTCTAGCGTAAACCCGAGTATAGTCACCGCTCTGCTCGAACCAGAAGCTCGTCGTGTAGCTTCGTGGGGTGTTGTTACCCGCCCCATTAGGTACCCCCGCCCCCGTTTGTGGCGTTGCCGTGGCGTCGTTACTGTTTAGCCAGATTAGCGCCTCTGCTAGGGCAAACTCTGCGGCATAAAACACCTCGGCAGCGGCAACCTCCTCGGAGGTCGTCTTTACCGTATTCGATGTCATCACCGTCCCACTTCGGCTGGCTAATAGTGCCAAAAAGGCAATGATTACCACCACGGCAACAGTGTAATAGCCGCGCTGGAGATTTTTGGACTGCCAAGGGTGCTTCATGAGCTGTAATCCTTGGAAATAAGCACATCATTTCTCGGTGTGACGAAGAACTCATTGTACAACTGGCCGCTAGGCACACTGCCACCATAATTGGGATCACACAAAGCGTCGGTATTGGTTGGGTAGGCGCACACCTCCAGTTTGTAGACGCGTTTGATTCGGCAGGAAATTGAATCGCCGCAGTCCGCATAGACGTTGGCTTCACAGTCCGTGCCCGCCGTACCTAAAACACAGGCAGTGTCCCCATCATAGATCGTGGACGCCTGCTCCGTAATAGTGAATCGGTCGAAATAGAGCTCTGTGGTCTCACTGAGTGGCGCCCACGCCGATGTGCCGCCGGTTGCGGTACATGATGAATCGACCGGCGCTGATCCTATGTACTGATTGGGATGGATGACCGACACGGCTTCAATGACACCAGACGTCAATCTGAGCCCAGATCGGTAGTGGAGTGACGTTGCCGTCCCGACCCCAGCCGCGCATTCGGTAAAGTTACTGTCATCGCCCGAGGCGCAGGTGTAATCGCGTGCGTAGGCCACCAACGCGCAACCTGTTGCGATCTCGACCGCGGGATAGCTACCTAATGTCGGAGCGCCTGAGCTGTTACCTGTTGTAGCGACATAAGCCGCAACCTCGGTAGGCGAACCTCGATAGCCAGAGCGACGGATCTCAGCGACCAAGGTATTGGCGACCGCATTAAAGTCCGCCTGAGCGGAGGCGGTATTCCGAACAGCGTTGCTAGCAGAAAACATGGCGGCGTAATAAGACGTCGCGGCGAGCGCAATAAAGCTTGCGATGGCGATGGCCACCATCAGCTCAACCAGACTCAGACCTAGTTGCCGCATGAGCTATACCCCATACCCGAATTATCGGAGCAGACCGATACCATGCCAACTAAATTGCGAGCGATTTCAACACTGATATCACTGAGTGTAATGACAACAGTGCCAGCTCCTCCGCTATCGATGCGCTTTAGTTGGTTAAACGTAACGTCTCGATTGCCGTCAGAGTCTGCATCAGAAAAATCGGAGCCGGTCACTGAGAGTGAGATTGATCCGCTGAAATCGCTTGCCTGACGCGTCAGTACGCTACCAGAACTACTGTGCGTCACTGTATACGCCCAGCTGGAACCTGGATTTGAGATCTCAAGCACAACACTCTTTCCTGCGCCGGCCGCCTGAGCCAAGCTTTCGGACTGTCGAAAATCACCGACAACGGTGTCGACGACAAGGCGCATGCGGTTCTGTTTGATGACGGAATTAAACGACGGCAGCGCGATGGCCGCTAGAATGCCAATGATCGCAACAGCAATCATTAACTCAATCAGTGTGAAACCTGATTGACGATGCTTGTTCTTCTGGTTGCACTGCTTATTGCAGTTCGACTTTCTGAAGCTCATGCGATTGGCGTAACTCCATTCA
>JAACDF010000109.1 GCA_009937065.1 Gammaproteobacteria bacterium
GCTGCTGACGGTGCTAAAAGCTCAGCGCCTCTAAGAACATTCGAGGCAATTTATAAGACCTCAGCGCTCGGCATGACACTCGACCTAAAACGGTCCCTCACGCAGGAGGGCGATATCTATACACTGAGCAGTCGTGGCAAAAATATGCTGATCAATATGAATGAATCAGCCGATTTTCGCATTGTGCAAGGCCGAATCGAGGGCATCCGCTTCGACTCAAAAGTCAAATCACTCAAGACGAATAAGCGCGTTGTCCGCTTCGATCAGTCGACAGGAGTGATCGATAGCATGAAGCGCGGCGACTGGACTCAGCATCCCTGGGAGCCAAATGTCTTAGATCGTTTTTCACAGCAACAACAGCTGCGCCTGACGCTGATTGACGCGGACGAACCGCCCGAGACACTGGAGTTTAGGGTAGTGGACGGCCCTAAAGTGAGTGACAAACGCTGGCAGCGACTACCCGATGAGGTCATCGACACGCCCTTGGGCCAAATAAGCACTGTTAAATACAAAGCTGTGCACACCAACCCCGACAAGCGTGCCTCAGAAATATGGCTGGCGCCCGCACTTGATTACCTTATGGTAAAGACCATCCACGTAGAGCGCTCGTCGACGGTAAAGGTGGCGATTAAATCACTGAACTGGCTCGACGCTTCATAGGCGCCTGCCACGACCATTACTGGCTCGAGTGACTCGGCGCAGATCTAGGTCTTTGGCAAAGTAACGCCTGTCTGTCCTTGGTACTTGCCGCCGCGATCAGCATAGCTTGTCTCGCAGACCTCATCGGATTCGAAGAACAGCATTTGAGCGACGCCCTCATTGGCGTAGATCTTTGCCGGCAGTGTTGTTGTATTGGAAAACTCGAGCGTCACATGACCCTCCCACTCGGGCTCAAGCGGCGTGACGTTAACGATGATGCCGCAGCGTGCATAGGTGGACTTTCCAAGGCAAATCGTCAGGACATTCCGAGGAATCCGAAAGTACTCAACGGTTCGCGCCAGCGCGAATGAGTTGGGGGGTATCACGCAAACATCACTTTCGACATCCACAAACGAATTACTGTCAAATGCCTTCGGATCAACCGTGGCCGAATTGATATTTGTGAACACCTTGAACTCGCGGGAGCATCGGACATCGTAGCCATAGCTCGAGGTCCCGTAGGAGATAAGTTTCTCACCATCCTCGTATCGGACCTGACCCGACTCAAACGGCTCGATCATTTTGTGTTGCTCCGCCATCCGACGAATCCAGAGATCTGATTTGATGCTCACATTTACTCCTAAATGGCTCTACTAAGGACCTACTCGGTCATGCTTATTGTGGGGACTCGCGGTGCTTCACTGCCGCTCAGCGATGCCATAACAGCGGTCGCCGCTTCACGATAGGCAGCCGCAACCGAACTGTCTTTATAAACCGCTGATATCGGTGCACCAGCATCACTGGTTTCTCGAATCACGCGAGACAAAGGAATATTCGCAAGAACTGGCGCTTCGTATTCATTTGCCAGTACTTCGCCGCCATCACTCCCGAAAACAGGATCTTCATGGCCGCAGTTACTGCAAATATGTGTCGCCATGTTCTGCACCATGCCGACGATTGGTACGGAAACTTTCTGAAACATCTCGATCGCACGGCGCGCATCAATCAGCGCAATATCCTGTGGCGTGGTAACAACGATGGCACCGGCGAGACGGGTTCGTTGCGAGAGTGTTAATTGAATGTCTCCGGTACCCGGCGGCATATCAACAAACAACACGTCAAGCTCTCCCCAGCGCGTCGACTCAATCATCTGCTGTAAGGCACCGCTGGCCATTGGTCCACGCCATACCATGGGTGTCTTCTCTCGGGTCAGAAAGGCCATGGACATGGCACTTACGCCATGGGCGTCAATGGGGATAAAGACCTTCTCATCGATGACTTCCGGCATAACGCCGTCGGCGACTCCCAGCAAACGCGCCTGGCTCGGCCCATAAATGTCTGCATCGAGCAAGCCGACCCTGTGACCAAGCTGCGCTGCAGCCACAGCGAGGTTCGCGGATACTGTCGATTTCCCGACACCACCTTTGCCGGAAGCAACCGCTACGATGTATTTGACTGCGTCTACGCCCTGACTCACTGCTCTTTCCCGCCGAAAAGCGGCGAGTATAGCTCAGCCTTCCATCCACTGGGACACATACCAGTCGCTGCCATGAAAAGACTGTGAACAAATGACAAGCGCTGTTCCGCAATCCCGTGGAGAGCTACAATGACGCCCGTTTAATCGTCGGACCCTCGTTTTATGTCGTCTCGCAACATCTTGGTTACCTCGGCTCTCCCCTATGCAAACGCTCCGTTGCACTTGGGCCATATGCTCGAGCAGGTTCAAACCGATATATGGGTACGATTTCAGCGCTCTCGAGGTCATCACTGCCGATACGTCTGCGCCGATGATGCACATGGAACGGCAATCATGCTTTCAGCGGAAAAACAGGGCGTACCTCCCGAGACTCACATTGCCAACATCAAGGCGCTTCACGAGGCTGACTCAGCGGGATTCGGTATCTCCTTCGATAACTACCACTCGACGCACTCCCCTGAAAATCAGCAGTGGTCGGAAACTATTTTCAAACGCTTAGAGGCCAACGGACACATAGCTATACGCAGTGTGATACAGGCCTACGACGAGGCTAAAGGGCTGTTTTTGGCCGACCGCTTCATCAAAGGCACATGCCCAAAGTGCAAAACACCCGACCAGTACGGCGATAACTGTGAGGCTTGCGGCGCGACCTACTCACCAACGGATGTCATCGACCCTGTCTCAGCGCTGTCAGGGACTGCACCCATAGAGAAAGCGTCTGATCACTTATTTTTCCAGTTGAGCCAATTCCAAGACTTGCTGGCTGAATGGGTGGATGGTGACCAGCTACAAACACCCATCGCTAACAAGCTTCGAGAATGGATTGATGCGGGTCTGCAGGATTGGGATATCTCACGCGACGCGCCCTACTTTGGCTTTGAGATTCCGGGTCACCCTGAGAAATATTTTTATGTCTGGCTAGACGCCCCCATTGGTTACATTGCCAGTCATCAAAACCTCTGCAACCGCACAGCCGACGACTTCGATAGTTGTTGGCAGCCAGGTGGCAATACCGAGCTGTACCACTTTATTGGCAAGGACATAATCAATTTCCACGGCCTCTTTTGGCCAGCCATGCTCGCGAGTGCGGGCCTCCGACAGCCGACTGCAATATTTGCCCACGGCTTTCTAACAGTGGATGGCACCAAAATGTCGAAAAGTCGGGGCACCTTCATTATGGCCTCAACATACCTCGAGCACTTAGATGCCGAGTACCTGCGTTATTACTTTGCCGCAAAGCTAAGTCCAGGTGTCGATGATATGGATCTAAACCTCGATGACTTTGTTCAGCGTGTTAATTCTGATTTGGTCGGCAAGGTAGTCAACATCGCCAGCCGATGCGCAGGATTTTTGCGTAAGCGCTTTGATAACCAACTGAGCGATACCTGCAGCGAACCTGAACTTATCCGTGAAATGATCGCCGCGGGCGATACAATTGCAGACCTCTACGAGGCCCGAGACTTTCAACGCGCCATGCGAGAGATCGTTGCCGTAGCCGACCGCGCTAATCAGTTCATCGATGATAAAAAGCCCTGGGTCATGGCCAAGGAAGAGGGACGCGAGCAAGAGGTGCAGGACGCTTGCTCGGTTGGGATTAACTGTTTTCGTATACTCATGACCTATCTGAAGCCAGTACTGCCAGTAATGGCCACAAAAAGTGAGGCATTTCTGGACTTATCGCTGGACTGGACGGAACTGACCGCGCCGCTCGAAGGTCACAAAATCAATGATTTTTCACCCTTGATTCAACGCATTGATCCCGAGTCTGTCGCTGCCATGGTCGAAGGGAGTAAAGCGTAAGACAATCGTTATACACTGTCAGATTGCCTCGATTTTCCTTACTATAGAGGACTGATGGATGAGACAGGCGGAACAGCCTGCAGGAGCAACATGCTAGGGGACTTTGCGGTACTGCTTATCGCCGCAGTACTCGTCAATAATTTCGTTTTAGTTCAGTTCCTCGGGCTGTGCCCATTTATGGGCGTGTCGAACAAACTGGACACAGCCATCGGTATGTCTGCGGCCACAACCTTCGTGTTAACACTGGCCTCTGTATGTAGTTTCCTAACCTACCGGTATTTGCTGGAGCCACTTGATTTAACCTACCTCCGGACACTCTCGTTCATCCTTGTCATAGCGGTTGTTGTGCAGTTCACCGAAATGGTGGTGCGTAAGACGAGTCCATTACTGCACCGAGTGCTTGGTGTGTATTTACCGCTTATCACAACCAACTGTGCCGTACTCGGAGTCGCACTACTTAACATCAATCAAGCGCATAACTTCATGGAGAGCCTCATCTACGGACTGGGCGCTGCATTGGGCTTTTCTCTGGTGCTTGTCTTGTTCGCAGCGATGCGCGAGCGACTCGTCGTTGCCGACGTTCCAGAATCCTTCCAGGGCGCGGCCATTGGCATGATTACCGCGGGACTGGCGTCGCTCGCCTTTATGGGCTTTGCAGGGCTGGTTTGATGCTCGACGTCATTTTCGGCAATCCCATTCTTCTCGCACTGGCTGCTCTGGTTGGTATGGCCATTGCGTTCGGTGCTTTACTGGGATTCGCTGCCGTTCGATTTGAAGTGGAAGGCAACCCTCTGTCCGATCAAATCAATGCGATATTGCCGCAGACACAATGTGGGCAATGTGGCTACCCTGGATGCAGGCCGTACGCGGAAGCTATCGCTGACGGTGACTCCATTAATAAGTGTCCACCGGGCGGCGAGGACACCATCCATGCGCTGGCTAACCTACTCGATGTTGAGCCCGAACCGCTTGATGCTGAGCATGGGGTCGAAGCGGAGCCCACTGTTGCCTATATTCGAGAGGACGAGTGCATTGGCTGCACAAAGTGCATTCAAGCCTGCCCCGTTGACGCGATCCTCGGTGCAGCAAAGCTGATGCACACGGTGATTGTAGATGAGTGCACCGGCTGCGATCTTTGTGTCGAGCCATGCCCTGTTGACTGCATCGACATGATTCCGAGAAAAGGTGGCATTCAGCATTGGTACTGGCCGCTACCCGATGGACAAACTCGAGACAATCTCATTGCGACCGATCGCAGTTCTCAGCAGGCGGCCGCATGAGACAGATATTTGATATCCACGGAGGAATTCACCCTCCTGAACGCAAAGATATGTCCAATCCAGGATGGGTCAGCGACTGCGACATGCCGAGCAAACTGGTGTTACCGGTGACTCAGCATATTGGCGCCCCGGCCCGACCTATTGTCGAGGTGGGCGACACTGTTCTCGGCGGGCAGATGATTGCCGAAGCCCAGGGACCAGTCAGTGTGCCCGTTCATGCGCCCAGCTCCGGCATAGTGACGGCTATTGAAGCGCGTGCGGTACCCCATGCATCAGGTTTAACGGATACCTGCATCGAGATATCACTTGATGGCAAGGATGAATGGGTGAGCTGCCAAGGGTTGGATAACTGGCGTGACGAAACAAAAGCCGCTCTGCTTGAGCGCGTGCGCCTCGCTGGCATTGCTGGTCTCGGCGGGGCTGGTTTTCCTACTGCGATAAAACTCGCCTCAGATAGAGAAATGGGCATTCATACGTTGATTATCAACGGCACTGAATGCGAGCCTTATATCACGGCAGATGACACCGTCATGCAGCGCTTTGCTCGGCAAATTGTTGAAGGGGCCGAGATCCTCGGACACATGGTAGGTGCCGAAACCGTGTTGTTGGCGGTGGAAGACAATAAACCCGAAGCTGTGGAGGCCATGCGCCAAGCTGCAGAGGCGCTGGCGGGTGCAGAAGTCGTCACCTTCCCAACGAAGTATCCCTCGGGTGGTGAAAAACAGCTCATTGAGATTTTACTGAATGCCCAAGTTCCCTCGGGCGGCATCCCAGCCGATATTGGCGTGCTGTGCCAAAACCCGAGTACGGCCATTGCCGTGCGCGATGCATTGATTGACGGAAAACCGGTGACACATCGCATCACCACAGTGACAGGAATGTCGCTAAAGAATCCTGGAAATCGTCGCGTCATGTTGGGCACGCCCATTAGAGAGTTGCTCGATACCGCCGGGTTCAACGCTGACACTGCTGATCGGGTGATTCATGGTGGTCCGATGATGGGCTTCGCCGTTACCGACCTCAATATGCCCGTAGTCAAGATTACGAACTGTGTACTCGCACCCACGCGAAGCGAGATACCGCCACCTCAGCCTCAGCAAGCCTGTATTCGTTGCGGCATGTGCGCTGAAGCCTGCCCAGCCTCGTTATTACCGCAACAGCTTTACTGGTATGCACGAGCCAAGGATCAGGATCAACTCGAGCGCCATAATCTGATGGACTGCATCGAGTGCGGCGCCTGCGCATATGTGTGTCCGAGCCACATACCTTTGGTTCAGTACTACCGATCGGCGAAGGGCTCGATAAGGGAGGCTACAAAGGAAAAAATTCGTTCAGATAACTCGCGCGTACGGTTTGAGGCGCGTCAGGAGCGTCTGGAGCGAGAGTTAGCGTCGAGGGAAGCCAAGCGAGCGGCGAGAAAAGCAGCGGCTGAAGCCAGAGCACAATCCGGAGATGATCCGGTGCAAGCAGCCATAGAGCGGGCAAAAGCCAAGAAAGCGAAGCAGGAGGCGGAGCAATGAGTCTAATGCACGTCTCATCGCCGCACGTCCACAAACCCGTATCGTCAGTTGAACAGGTTATGAAGCAAGTCTTGCTTGCCACCATTCCCGGAGTCTTGGTTCTGACGTGGTTTTTCGGGCCAGGCACGCTCATCAATATCGTATTTGGTTCCGCTTTGGCGTTGGCCTTTGAAGCCTGGGCTCTATGGTTGAGGGGCAAGGATTATAAATCCCCCTTGAAGGACCACAGCGTGGTCGTGACAGCCACGCTGCTTTGCATTGCATTGCCACCCTATGCACCGTGGTGGCTCATTGCTGTCGGCATTGGCGTCTCAGTCCTCCTGGGAAAACACGTATTCGGAGGCTTGGGCTACAACCCCTTCAACCCGGCCATGGTGGGCTACGTGGTACTGCTCGTTTCATTTCCACTGCAAATGAGCTCATGGACAGAACCGAGGGGTATTGGTGAGGTTCCCGGTATTGTCGATGCCTTTACGGCACTGTTCGCGGCCTCAAGTTATGACGCCGTTACGGCGGCCACGCCCCTCGATCTTTTCAGGCAGAACTCAGGCATGTTGTTTGATGACCTGATGCAAGCCAACGCTGAATTAAAGGGTCCTATTGCGGGTCTGGGTTGGGACTTGGTTAATCTCGCCTTCCTGGCTGGTGGCATCTGGTTACTGCGGCAACGAATTTTCACCTGGCATGCGCCCTTAGGCATGCTTGCGGCTCTGACGGTCTGCGCGGCGTTTGGCTATGATGAGGGCAGCTCCTCGGGTGGTGGATCGGTGCTCTTCCACCTATTTAGCGGCGCAACCATGTTCGGTGCGTTTTTCATTATTACTGACCCAGTTAGTTCAGCCGTATCAAACAAAGGCCGTCTAATATTTGGCGCCATGGTCGGGATACTCGTGTACTTAATTCGTGTCCACGGGAATTACCCGGATGCGGTCGCATTCGGTGTACTCCTACTTAACTTCGCCGCACCCCTCATTGATCAGTACACTCAACCCGCGGTTTATGGCACCAAGAAAGCGGAGGTGGACGAATGAGAATCGTTGTTTCGAGCCTCATTGGGGCAGGTTTGTTGGCTGCATTCGCCGCAGTGGGCTCCGGACTGATCAGCGGTGTATATGAACAAACAAAAGAGCCCATAGCTGCCGCGGAGCGAGCGGCCGAGGCAAAGCAATTGCTTGAAATTTTCCCTCGTGAGTCGCATGACAACGAACTTATCGACGACGGTTTTATCGTTGAGGCAGAAGGCCCTCTACTCGCTCTAAGGGAGCCTGGAACGGGTTATCGTGCACGACGCGGCAATAGCGTGACTGGCATCATTTTGCCCGCTACGGCGAGGGATGGTTACAGCGGCGATATTCGTCTACTAGTGGGAATTGATAGCAACGGTGCTGTGGCGGGCGTCCGTATTCTAAGCCACAAAGAGACCCCCGGACTGGGTGATAAAATTGAGTTAAAAAAGTCCAATTGGGTACTGTCGTTTGATGATAAAACACTCGTTGATCCAGCACCTGAGCGATGGGCTGTAATTAAGGATGGTGGTGACTTCGACGCATTTACGGGCGCCACAGTCACGCCACGCGCTGTCGTTGCGGCGGTCAAGAGCGCAATGGAGTACAGTCAGAATAACCGAAGCGCGTTATTTGAAATCGAAGAGGCGAACGAATCATGAGCACTCCGTCTTATGGTCAGATAACCCATAATGGTTTGTGGAAGAACAATCCCGCCTTAGTGCAGCTTCTCGGTTTGTGCCCCTTACTCGCTGTCACAGCGAGCGTAGTGAATGCATTGGGACTCGCCATCGCAACGTTATTTGTACTGGTCACTTCAAATCTTTGTGTCTCGCTTATTCGTAACGTCGTTACGGATTCCATTCGACTCCCCGCCTTCGTTCTCATCATCGCAGCGGCCGTGACCGGCACCGAGCTGTTAATGCAGGCCTATGCTTACGAGTTGTATCAGATCCTCGGTATTTTTCTTCCGCTCATCACAACTAACTGCGTGATTCTGGGCCGCGCGGACGCATTCGCCGCAAAGAATCCAGTCATGCCTGCTTTGGCTGACGGTGTCATGATGGGACTTGGATTTGGTCTGGTACTTGTTGTCCTCGGCGCTATTCGAGAGCTACTAGGTACCGGCGCCGTCATGGCAAATATGG
This sequence comes from Gammaproteobacteria bacterium, assembly GCA_009937065.1. GTDB lineage: Bacteria > Pseudomonadota > Gammaproteobacteria > Pseudomonadales > Halieaceae > Luminiphilus. The sequence continues at coordinate 8,869 of JAACDF010000109.1, forward strand.
ATTTACTACTAGGGCCCATGGCGAAAGACTGGGTTTTGGTGGTGGCGTCAGACTATACCGGCCTTTTGCTGGCGATACTTCCACCAGGCGCCTTCATCATTACGGGTCTGTTAATAGCCGCCAAAAATGTAATCGATACGCGTATCGAAAAGGCGAATAAATCTCAGATTGAAGTGCAAACGGGCAACAAGCGCGTTCGGGTCACAGGAGAGATCGCCTAAGCTGCCTGAGAGTCCCCGACAACCAAGGTCCCTAAGAGCTCATCCACCGATGCATCATCGAGACCTTCGTCCTCTGTTGCGCAGACGTAGGTAACGTACAGCAACAGGCTCTCAGAACCGAGATACCACTCACGAACCGACGCACCGTCCTCGCGATACACCCCTGTCACACCCTCAAACGCGCCAGCGCGTGCTTGATGCCATTCCGTGATCTCAGGCGATTCCTCCGAGGCCATTGCGGCCACATCGAACGCATTCACCCTGCCTGACTCTTTGTGCAATGTGGTGATTTCGATTTCACCGACATCATCCTGATCGACGATACGAATGACATCATCGTCATTCTCAGCATGCCACTCCTCTGGGAGCATCATGCACCAATGATCCGTCTCTAAAATATTCACTACCAAAGAACTCCAATTACCAATTGCAACGCATCGTCAACGCATCCTCGCGCCCCGTCGCCGTCTTATAATAATTCTCCCGCCGTCCCATAATTACAAAGCTCAGCTTCTTATATAAAGCCAACGCGGCGGCATTAGTGGAACGTACTTCCAGGAAAACCGATCGGATTTTAGACTGCCGCAATTTCTCGAAAGACTGTGTCAATAACGACTCACCGACGCCTTTGCGCCGATAGCTCTTGCCGACTCGGATATCAATAATTTCAGCTTCATCCTTAACAACCAAATACCACACCGCGCCTTCAATGCCATGAGGCCCCAAAATTGCCCAAGCGCACCCCGCAGGGCGCGCGAGTAAGCGCGTCAGAGAATCCAGAGATGGCGGCTGAGCGTTGTCGTAAAGCGCGTCAAGCGAAAAGTCGGCAACCTGATCTGAGGTGATGGAAACGATCTTACCCAAGGCTGAGTGACTTAAGTGGTTTGAGCGCTTTCCAGGCTTCGCTCTTTAACGCCGGCTCTGAGAGCATCGCCAGGGTAGAGGGAATTTGCACCCCCGACTGGACAATGCGGTCGGGTAAATAATGGCAGTCACCCATAAGAATCACTCGCTTTGCATCGACTTCACGCGCCATGCGCTGAATGAGCCCATGCAAGGCTTGTTTTGCCGAATCGGCGTCACCCGACAAGGCGCTATTGCCGGCTACCGGCCAATCAAACTGCTGCTGCATGAGCTGCGCCGAAGTAGGTGAAATAGCTTGGGCCATGGCGTTGATCAGGGCTAACTGATCCTGTCTGATTAGCCCATCGGCTAGTTCTTCAAGCCACAGAAATGGCCCCGCAGAAGCTAACAACATTGAGAATGAAACGGATTCCGAGGCGGAGGCTTTCGATTGCCTTAGCGGCGCGGTGCTGGCAGAGCTGGCGCCTAACGCCTGTGACATCTGAGGCGCTGATACTTTCGGTGACTCAGCTTGCGGCTTATTCAATGGACTCGCATCCACCGGCTCACTCACTTCCGTAACGGGGAGTATCAGGCGATTGGCCTTGGCCGCTCCCGGAAAATCAAACCGCGAGCTATAAACGGCAATACCCATGGCAGAAAGTGCCTTGCGACGCGCCATTTCGGTGGCAATCACATCAGCGCTGGCGATGGCTATTTCTGGGGTATCGGACATCATTCAAGTGTCTCATGAGAGCCTGCTTTATGATAGAACGATGGTCGGTGACATCGAGGATATGCTGCTCCAACCAAGCTAGAAATGAGCTGGCTAGAGATCACAGACTCATCTGGCACCTCAGATCCGAGACGATTGATCCGGTCTGGGGTATGCTTTTGGTCTCTGCGAAGAAAACAATAAACAAGGTAACGCCATGTCTCTGATACCTGCTGACCAGCACTTTGCCGTCATTGCAGCTATTTTATTTTTATCAGCCATAGCATTCGCCTCCGAGCGAACGGTCGTAGGACAAAAAATTACAGGCACCGTTGTAGTTATTTTGCTCGCGATTATTGCAGCCAACGTCGGTTTGATCCCGCATTCTGCTCCCGCGTACGGCTTTATCTTCAAATACATTGTGCCAATGCTGATTCCTCTGTTTTTATTCCAAGCAGACATTCGACGATTAGCAAGAGAGGCCTCTCGGACAACTGCTGCCTTCCTTATCGCAACACTGGGTACTGTCGCAGGCGTCATTGTGGCCGCTATGCTCCTCGATCTGAGCCAGCTCGGAACCGCCTCCGAGCTAGCTGCTGATCGTCGTGAGGCCGGTGTCGTTGGGCTTTTCGCTTCAACCTATATCGGGGGCTCGGTCAATTATGCGGCGCTTGGCGAGATAACAGGGTTAAGTGCGGATTCTTCTTTTTTCTCTGCGGCCACGGCGGCCGACAACCTCTTTTCAGCCGTGTTTTTAAGCATCATCGCACTCATCCCGGGTGCGCACTGGATCGCCCGTCGCTTTGTGGCTCATGGGGACAGCAGTGCGATGAAAGTGGCAGAGACCACGGTCACCGCTTCCAGTATCAGTTATGCGCTGGCTGCGTCAGCCGGCATCGTTGCAATCACAGATTTACTGTGTTGGTGGCTGGATATTCCCAGTTGGCGCTATGCCATCATGACGCTGATTACTGTGAGTCTTGCCACCGCCGTCCCCCAAATTCGTGACTGGTTTACGGGTGCGTTTGAGGTAGGCGTTGCCCTCTCGTTCACCTTTTTCGCGGCCATTGCAGCCGGAGCTGACATTCGGGCGATGATCAGTGTTGCACCGCTACTTATCGTGCTGGTAGCAATTCTTTTAACTGTTCACCTAGCCGTACTGCTGATTGTCGGACGACAGTTTGGACTGACTATTCCAGAGCTACTAACAGCCAGCAACGCTGCGATTTTGGGGGCTACCACAGCGCCGGCCATGGCCGCGGCAAAGGGTTGGCATGATCAAGTGACGCCCGGGGTATTAGTGGGTGTTTTGGGCTATGCCTTGGGCACCTTCATCGGCACAGCACTTTTCCAGATTTGGTAGGGCCATCTGGATACTGAGCTTAAGAAGCCCTAACATCACACTGGTCCTAAGTCTCTGATAGGACGTATGACGGATAGGCGGATCGGCACTGCAGACATCAATGCAAATGACAAATACTCCAGCTATCAATGACCCTCGCTTCCTACCCGACGTGGAACCCATGTTCGAGTATTACTTGGTGGACACGCCCAAGTTGACCTACGAGTCTCCAGAAGACGGCCCATTCACCCGCGCGCTTGTTCGCGTCCTGGAGGGATTCTTGGGTCGCAACGAGATGGAAGGTCATTATCAGGCGTTGAAAGCGCAAGATATCGACTCAAAGACGTTCTTTCGGGAAGCTTTCAAGCTGACCAATATCACGCTTGATGGTGATACGAGCCCTCTGGCTGATATACCCAAAGATCGACCAGTTCTGTTCATTGCTAACCACCCCTTTGGTGTCATCGACGGCTTAATCATGTGCAATATGGCCTTGGATTATGCGAACGACTTCCAGGTGGTGATCAACTCCTTGCTCTGCCAAGACCGCGATCTGGTACCGCATTTTCTGCCCATCGACTTCTCCGAAACCAAAGAAGCGGCAAAGCGCAATGTGCGCTCCAAGCAACTCGCCGGTAAAGCCCTTGCTAACGGCGTCCCGCTTATTTTGTTTCCCTCCGGTCATGTATCAACGGCAGACGCGCCTGGATTCGGTGACGTGGTTGATGCTCCCTGGACAACGTTTATCGCCAAGCTGATCATGCAGTATCAGCCAACGGTAGTGCCCGTTTTCTTTCACGGACAAAACACACGCCTCTTCCACGTTGCTTCAAATATTGCCGATCCATTTCGAATGGCGATGCACATGCGCGAGGCGCTGAAACGCTTTGGTACGACGGTCTCACTAGACGTGGGTCGACACCACTCCCCAGAAGACTACAGTCACATTACGAGTCGTCAGGAGATGACAACACACTTCTACAACATCGTTCAGGCGACGCGTCACCCTCGCGATTAAGCTACCCCAGCTTAAATCAGAACGAGCAGCGCAACCGCACCTAGCCAGAGTAGAAAGCTTCGCTCGAGTAGATGAAAGACAGCAGCAAGACGGTCGTAGACAGACGCATCGATCGGCAACATGACAGCCGCATCCGTGGCATCCTCCAGAAAATCGCCCGTATCGACGTCTAGTGTCATGCCCTTGCCTGTGAGGTGCTCGATAGATTTATCGAAATCGCCGAAAACGGAGAAGCTCAGCACCAGCAAGCGAGAGGGTAACCATTCGAGCATCCGCATGAGCGATCCGCTCACCGGCGTCTTTGTTTTCTGCGTCAAGTGCGCAAGGCGGTAGGCGACTGCACCGGTGGGACCTAAGAGCAGGAAATAGATCACCGGACCGAACCAACGCTGCAATGCCATCAAACTAAAAAACGAGGCCGCCACATCACCAAAGTTGTCGACATCATCCGCCGAGCTGTCACCGCCAGCCGACTCGATCACCATAGCAGCGCCCTCGTTGTCGCCCGCGCGTGTTCGCGCCAGAAAACGTTGCGACAAGGTAGGGAAATCCTCTCGACCAAACGCAAAAAACAGTGCCGCTGTTCCCAGTAACAGCATTGCTGCGCCACCGAAAACACCCTCTACCAAAATATACAACAGCGCGAACGCCACCGATGGCGCAACAACAAGAATGAGTGCAGCACGCGTTGACGGACCTTCCTCTTCCTCTCGAATCTGTGAGCGAAAGACGGAGAGAAAATCGATGGAGTGCAAAGGCCCGCCCGGGCCCATCAGCCAGTACAGGCCGGTTGCCACTATGAACGATAAAAACGCCAGATAACTCAAGCTAACTCCCCCTCAACTTACGCTAGCCGCGCGACAGTGACTCAATCCCCAATCGGGTTTGCAAATCCTGCCAGTCAAAGCTCTCACCCGGATCTGTTTTACGCCCGGGTGCAATATCACTGTGTCCAACAATAGCATCCTCTTCAATATCTGGATGCACAGCACGACACTTTCGGATGATGTCCTCAAGCCGCGCATACTGCTCCTGGGTATATAGATGGGTATCAGTGCCCTCAAGTTCAATACCAATGCTGAATTCATTGCATTTTTCACGACTGCGCCACTGCGACACACCCGCATGCCAGGCCATGTCCTGTGTTGAGACAAACTGAACCACATCACCGTCACGTCGAATCAGAAAATGAGCGGACACCCGCAGGTGCGCAATCTCCTCAAAATAAGGATGCTCCTGAGGGTCCAGCGAATTCGTGAAGAGATCAGCAATATAGGGTCCACCGAACTCGCCAGGGGGAAGCGATATGTTGTGCACCACGACAAGCTCAACCTTCGAACCGCGCGGGCGCTCTCCGTAATTAGGCGAAGCGACGTGCTCGCACCCCTCGAGCCAGCCCTCAGAAATTTGCCCGTATTTATTGTCAATCACTTGAAAAATGTTGCTCTGGCTGTGTTTCAATACCGCATCATATCAGGCACTACCATTAGGATATCGAATCGTGCTTACGCAAAGTGACATAGCGCCCCTTGTGGCACTCGCGCTGAAGGAAGATATTGGTAGCGGCGATATCACGGCGGACTTAGTCGGTGCGCACGAACAGGCTTTCGCTACCGTGATCACGCGCGAACCGGGAGTTTTGTGCGGTACGCAGTTCGTGGATGCGGTCTTCGCCGCGGTCGATGCATCACTCGAAGTCATCTGGCAGAAGTCGGATGGCGATGACCTTTTGGCCAGTGACACACTATTCACGGTCTCAGGTGCTGCGCGAAGCATTCTGACGGCTGAGCGTGCCGCGCTTAATTTTCTACAAATGCTCTCAGGCACAGCCAGCTACAGTGCGAAACTCGCAGCGCTTGTTGAGGGAACCTCGACTCGTCTGCTGGATACCCGAAAAACGATTCCCGGTTTCCGTAATGCACAAAAGTATGCTGTCGCCTGCGGGGGCTGCCTAAACCATCGCTTCGGTTTGTACGATGCTTTTCTTATCAAAGAAAACCATATTGCGGCCTGTGGAGGTATTCAGGAGGCCGTTGAGGTAGCGCGCACCACCGCGCCCGGAAAAACCGTAGAGGTTGAGGTGGAAAGCTTAGATGAGCTGTCGCAGGCACTAGACGCCGGCGCAGATCGCATCATGCTCGATAACTTTTCGCTGGGTGACCTGCGACAAGCGGTGACCTTGAATAAGGGACGAGCTGAACTTGAGGCATCGGGCAACGTTACAGAGGCGACGCTCCGGGGTATTGCCGACACCGGCGTTGACTTCATATCGATTGGTGCACTTACCAAGGTCGTCATGCCGCTCGACTTATCAATGCGGCTGTCTTGACTAGAGTCGTTTGACCTCGCGACTATGCATTCTTAGCGCTAGGCCTCGAGAAAGGGCTGACGACTGACCAGCACACCGTTCTCATCACCCGCGACATAGTCGCCGTCGCTGATTTCAATACCACCTAAATTGAGAGTAACCCCTCGCTCGCCGCGACCTAGCTTCTCGGTCTTCATCGGTGTGGTTCCCAACGCCATGACACAAAATTCGAAAGTACTGATCACTTCGACATCTCGCGCTGCACCAATAATCACCATACCTGCCCAGCCGTTATCCATGGCGGACTTGGCTACTAAATCACCCGTCAGGGCTTTCGCAAGCGAGCCACCGCCATCAATTAATAGCACCCTGCCCTCACCGGACTCAGCGGCCGCCTCTTTGACTCGCGAATTATCTTCAAAACAGGCAATAGTCGCGACAGGGCCCCAGAGGGACTTGCGCAAGCCGAACGTGCGGAATTGGAACGGCAGTACTTGTGCATCCGCGTTGAGATCGGAAAGGTCGGGCGTACTTAGCATCGAATCTGTTACTACAGCCAGTCATCCGCGTAAGCATCAAGCTGACTCACAGGCGAGAGAATCGCATCGGCGTGAGCGCTAGCCCTTGGCATTACACGGTGAAGGTAGAACTCGGTCGTCGCAATTTTTCGCTGGCAGAACAAGGTTTTCTCATCTCGTGCAAGAAGATCAATCGCAACCAACGAACTCGCCGCTAAATGCCAACCGCCAAACAGGTAGCCGGTTTGCATCATGTAGTCGAACGACGCAGCCATAGCTGCGCTCTTATCGGCTTTGAACATTTCCAGAATGGTTTGCGTAGACATCAGGTGTGCTGCAAGAGCATCTGATAAGGCCGTCCCCATGGTAGCCAAACGATCATCGCTGGAGCCAATCAGTGCATCTGCGACGACTCGGATTTCGTCGTGTACCGTTTCCATCATGGCGCCGCCGTCACGCGCGAGCTTTCTGTTCACGAGATCCGCCGCTTGGATGCCGTTGGTGCCCTCGTAGATGGGGGTAATGCGAACATCGCGGAAGAACTGTGCCGCACCAGTCTCCTCGACATAGCCCATACCGCCATGGATTTGAACGCCTAGTGAGGTTACTTCTTGACCTACTTCGGTCATCCAGCCCTTGATCACTGGAATCATGAGATCGAGCCGCAACTTCCACTGACCTCGCTCATCCGCCGGGGCTCCGTGGGAGAGATCCATAGTGAGTGACTCGATGTAGGCCAGTGCACGCATGGCTTCGTTTAGAGCACGCATGGTCATCAGCATCCGCTTAACATCCGCGTGCTCGATAATCGGCACGCCGCCTTGAACGCGCTCGCGCGCATAGGCGACAGCCTTCTGATAGGCACCTTCGCTGGCGCCCAGTCCCTGAAGGCCGACCTTCAAACGCGCCTCGTTCATCATCGTGAACATGCAAGCCAGTCCATTGTTTTCCTCACCCACGAGGTAGCCAATGGCACCCCCGTTATCGCCATAGGCCATGACACAGGTAGGGCTACCGTGAATACCGAGCTTGTGCTCCACCGACACAGGGTATGCATCGTTTCGCTCACCCAAACTCCCGTCATCGTTCACCAGAAACTTGGGAACAATGAATAACGAGATACCTTTGCTACCGGATGGCGCATCTGGCAAGCGGGCCAGCACCAAATGAATAATGTTTTCGGTAGCGTCATGATCACCCCAGGTGATGTAGATCTTCTGACCGAAAATCTTGTAGTGATCACCGTGACGCTCCGCGCGTGTTGTCATAGGACCCAGATCGGAGCCAGCGCCCGACTCGGTCAGATTCATGGTCCCTGACCAAATTCCCGCGTTGATATTTGGAAGGTACTTGTCCTTCAGCTCAGGGCTAGCATGAGCCGAAATGGCAAGTGCCGCTCCACTGCTCAAGAACGGCTCCAATGCGAAGGCCATATCAGCTGAATTCCACATTTCGCAGGCTGCCGTACCGTACAGCTCTGGCAAACCCTGACCGCCGTGAGACGCCTCTGCGGAGATGCCAACCCAACCACCCTCGCCTAGGGCCTTGATGGCATCGCCGTAGCCCGGAGGGATGGTAACAACACCGTTTGAGCAACGCGCTGGCTGTTGATCTCCGACACGACGCAATGGTGAGACCATATCAGCAGCAAGCTTACCTGCCTCATCGAGCAGCGCCGTCGTCAAATCCGAACCCACGTCCAAGCCTTCAAAGCGGGGCAAATGGCCCAGTCGGCCACCCGCCTGACAGACGTCGTCGATTAGAAACTGCATATCATCTAACGGTGCGTTGTACATAAGCCCTCCAAAAAGTGTCGCTATTGTAGCCGTTCATCCGTTCAGACCAAGAATTTCTATTCTTCGGCGTAGAAGGTGTATTATTCATACGGTGAATAGTACGCCTGTCAGGAGAAACCACTAAATGAGTCGTCTTGGTCGCGTTGATTTAAACCTGCTCGTCTACCTCGATGCACTGCTTCGCGAACGAAACGTCACACAAGCGGCGCACAGCCTCGGACTCTCTCAACCAGCCATGAGCAATGGACTCAAGCGCTTGCGTGAGGTGTTCAACGACCCTTTGCTTATTCGTACCTCCGATGGCATGACACCAACCGCCAAAGCAGAGGAGCTAGAACCTCAGCTACGAGAGATTCTCACGAACGTCGACCGCGCACTCCAGCCAACCGAGGAGTTTGTGCCAGAAACAGAGAATCGGGTGGTTCGACTGATGGCCAGTGACTACGCCGAATCCACATTGCTACCCTACGTGCTGAAAGAACTGCGTGAGCAGGCGCCAGGTATTACGCTCGATATCATGAACCCCTCGGACGTAAGCTTTCTTGACGTGGAGCGAGGAAAAGTTGATTTGGTCATTAACCGGTTTGCCCAAATGCCGCAGTCCTTTCACCAAATCACGTTGTGGGAGGACACCTTCTCTTGTCTGTTGAGCCCAGAGAACCCGATCCTTGAGCACTTCACACTTGATAATTACCTCGCTGCCGATCACATCTGGGTCAGTAAGACCGGCATGGGTGTAGGCGTCGGTGTAAACCCTGATGATGTTCAGCGCCTGGGTTGGGTTGACTCGACCTTGGGGGAGCTCGGCAAAAAGCGTCGCATTCGCGTGTTTACGCGCCACTATCAAGCAGCTATGACCTTGGCTGAGCAAAATGATCTCATCGTGACCCTGCCCACGAGAGCAACACAGTTGAAACGAGATAATCCGCGGGTTGTCGTTCGTGATGTGCCCTTCGATATTCCACCACTCGAGCTCAAAATGGCATGGAGTCCACTGTTACAGCACAATCCGGGGCACCGTTGGATAAGGCAGCTCATCACGAAGATAGCGCGGTCCATTTAGTGTCATGAGGAAAACTGTTACTGCGTAACGACAGCTGGGAGCAACGTGATAAACCACAGGTTCAGTCCATGAGCGACACGATTCAGTTAAAAAGCGAATACGAGGGAGCTGAGGTTTTCTCGAGCGACCCTTTGGTCGCTGTTCGCAATGACATCATCTCGCCCATTGAATGCGCTTACCTAATTGAGCTTGCCAAACCGCATATTAAGCGGGCGGGTGTTGTTCTAGATGAGGGTTTTAAACCCAGTGAAGGTCGAACCGGTTCCAACCACTGGCTCAAGTACGACGAAGATGATGTCGTCAAATCAATAGGCCAGCGGATAGCCCACTTTGTGGGCCTGCCATTGGAAAATGCCGAATCGATGCAAATCATCCACTACGGCCCCGAGCAGGAATACCGGCCACACTTCGACGCCTTTAACCTATCACTCGCTCGTGGACAAAAAGCGGCTCAGTGGGGTGGACAACGGCTGGTTACCGCCTTGGTTTACCTCAACAAAGTCGAGGGTGGCGGTGCAACGCAGTTTCCGAAGCTGGGCATTACCGTACCTGCCTCTCCCGGACGTATGGTGATCTTTCATAACACCACAGAAGACATCAGCGGCCCCCACCCGCTTAGCCTGCATGCTGGAATGCCAGTGGAAGCGGGCGAAAAATGGGCTTTCAATCTGTGGTTCCGACACCACGATACCCGTGAAATATTCGACAAAGACAAAACACTGCCATCAGTAGACTTTGATACCACAACGGGCACCGCATCGGGCCGAGATAATACAGGCACACAGGCAGCTGCGGGTGGCACTCACGTGCCTCCTAGCGAAGTAGTGATTCCGGTAAGATCAGACGCCGTTGATAACGTCGTACCAATTCAAGGCGAGAGCCTAAGAGTGCTGGCTAACCGAGCCGACGTCTTATGGCAGAGAGCCGTCAAAACGCTGAAAGCGCGCGATAACCACTTTCCAGCAGTGCACCTGAGCTATTGGGACAGTTACGACAATAAGCCGCAACCAGCCGCTCCAAGTGGGTGGTCCGGTCCTCGTATTAAAACCGTGGAGCGAGGCGTTCTTAACCCTCTGTCCGATGCAGGTAAGGTCGCAGCCAAGATGAGTGAACTTGGGTTTGCTGATCGCATACCCAAGACCTATACCTCGGTTCCAGAGGCCCTGAATGAACAACCCAAGGCTGATGAGATTTGGTTCATTCGCAGTCAATTCCGCGGGGCGAACGACAAGACGCTTTGCCTACCTACTCCAATTATGGCCGCAGCTACGATTCCCAGTGGGCACCTACTGCAAAAAGCCGTAGACAGGCTAGCGCTCATTGATCAGCACAAATTTACGGTGCGTTTCTATGTCGTTGCTGTCGGTGGTCGATTGATGCGCTACGAAGACAGCGTCGTTTTCATTCACGGCATGACGTATGCGCCCAATGACGCGAACCATGCATCACAAGTAGACAACCGCAGCTACCGAGACGCAGGTTCCCACATTAAGTTAGTCCCGGGCAGTCAAACAACGCATGCGAGAGCCCTCGCCAAAGCGGCTGCGGCACTCACTGCCGATATGACGGGGTTATTGGAAGAGGTGCGCATGGCCTCTGTCATGGGAGCCTCTGGGGAGAGTGCATTTGCAGTGCTCGCACTCGACGCACTGCTTACTAAGTCAGGTGAACTAAAGCTCCTGCGGATCCACACCTTCCCGAACTTCATCACCACCGCGCAAATTGACGCCGAGGTTCATGTACCACTGTTCGAAGATGTGCTGCGCGTCATGGCGGATATCCCTGGTCGTAAGCTAGTAACTATCACTGATTAAAATAATTTAACTCACCATCATCACCATTGGTTATGACGGTCATAAATCAGTCCGCTTCCACTCGACGTAACAACCAAACGAAAATGGTAATTCATTGGAACGCCGAGTTAATTGGGAGCACATCATGTCAGCACGTATCGAATGCGCGGGACTTCAGGTCGATCCGGAGATTCACGCACTCCTTGAGAACGAGATACTACCTGGCACGGGCGTCGAGGCTGATGGGTTTTGGAAGGCCATGGCGGATATTGTCAAAACCTTTACACCACGCAATCGAGAACTTCTTGCCGTCCGCGACGAGATGCAGGCCAAGATCAGCGTCTGGCATAAAGCGAACCCCGGCGCGGATTATGATCGTGCGGCCTATAAAGCCATGCTCGAAGATATTGGCTATTTGTTGCCGCAACCTGCTCCTTTCAAAATCGCAACCCAAAATGTAGACCCCGAGATTGCCGAGATTGCCGGACCGCAGCTTGTCGTTCCCGTGATGAACGCGCGCTACGCGCTCAACGCGGCCAACGCACGCTGGGGCTCTCTGTACGATGTACTTTACGGCACCGATGTGATTTCCGAGGAAGACGGCGCCGTCCGCGCCGGCGCTTACAACCCGGTCCGTGGTCACAAGGTTATCGAGTGGGCGCGTGACTTTCTCGACACACACTTCCCACTGAACCAGGGCAGCCATAAGCACGCCGCCCACTTCACCATCGTCGACGGCAATCTACTGATTAATCAGATTGATGGCAGCCTGAGCATGCTCGCTGCACCCGATCAGTTCGTTGGCTTCTCAGGAGATGCAGATGATCCATCAGGTGTGTTGCTTAAGCACAACGGCCTGCATGCTGAGATACAAATCGACCGTGAGCACTCGGTAGGCAGCACTGATGCCGCAGGCGTAAAAGATATCTGCCTTGAATCAGCACTCACCACTATTCAGGACTGTGAGGATTCAGTTGCGGCAGTCGATGCTGAAGACAAGACCGTTGTCTACCGCAACTGGTTGGGTTTGATGCGTGGCGATTTGAGCGAGAGCTTCAACAAAGGCGGTCAAACACTGACGCGAAACCTCAATGCGGACCGAGAGTTCACGTCACCCAGTGGTGAAAGCTTCAGCCTGCCGGGCCGCAGCCTCATGTTCGTGCGCAGCGTTGGGCATTTAATGACAAACCCCGCCATCTTGGATGCCGAGGGTAATGAAATCTTTGAGGGCATCATGGATACGCTATTCACTACAGCGTGTTCGCTTCATGACCTCAGAGGCGCTAGCAAAGGCGGCAACTCACGCGCAGGCTCCATGTATATTGTGAAACCCAAGATGCACGGACCCGACGAAGTCAGCATGACAGTTGACCTGTTTGCCGCGGTTGAGGACGCCTTTGGCCTGCCAGGCAACACCCTCAAAGTGGGCATCATGGATGAGGAGCGGCGTACGACCGTGAACCTCGCAGAGTGCATCCGCCGCGCATCCGAGCGCGTTGTCTTCATCAACACCGGATTCCTCGATCGCACCGGCGACGAGATTCATACCAGTATGGAAGCAGGTCCCATGGTGGCTAAGACCGCCATGAAAGGTGAGCTCTGGATTAATGCCTACGAGGATTGGAACGTCGATACCGGCCTGAACTGCGGGCTCCGCGGTAAAGCGCAGATCGGTAAAGGCATGTGGGCCATGCCCGACCTTATGCAGGCCATGATTGATACGAAACTGGGTCACCCCAAGGCGGGAGCCAACTGCGCCTGGGTGCCCTCGCCCACGGCAGCTACGCTTCACGTGACGCATTATCACGATGTATCCGTCAGTGAGATTCAAGCTGGGCTCGAGGGAACCCAGCGCCGTAACGTCGCTGACATACTCACGATCCCACTGGGCGACTGCAGTCAGCTATCAGCTGAAGAAATTCAGCGCGAGCTCGATAACAACGTGCAAGGCATGTTGGGCTACGTGGTGCGTTGGGTTGATCATGGGGTAGGCTGTTCGAAAGTCCCCGACATCAACAATGTGGGACTCATGGAAGACAGGGCAACGCTGAGAATTTCAAGTCAACACATCGCCAACTGGCTACATCATGGCGTGATCACCGAAGACCAGTTTAAAGAATCGATGTTTAGGATGGCGGGCGTGGTCGATGGCCAGAACGCGGCAGACCCGAGTTATGAGCCGATGGTGGTTGATGGTGCGCCGAAAGGAAATGCGTTTGATGCTGCGTCGGCGTTAGTCAAAGACGGAGTAAGGGAGCCTAGTGGCTACACCGAGCCAAGACTTCACAATAGTCGACTCAGGAAAAAACTTGGTTAACTCAAGAAAAGTTCTAGTGATGAAATAATCGCTCAAGAGAGCCAAAAAGTGACAAAAATTGTCATTTTTGGGTTACTGATTTCACTTTTAATGAACGCCTAAATCCAACCGCGTCGCGAAATTTATGGGGGCTAGATGAGCGTTTACCCCAACATCTAGCGCTTTCCGACAAAGCGCATAACACTTTTGTTACTCTTTTTTGCAAATCTACCTGTAAATAATCTATGGCACATAAGTTGCACAGCATTTAATAGCCAAAAAGGCCGCAGCCATTTTATTGGAGATCTCAAATGCAAAATATTCAGAAAGGTTTTACTCTTATTGAACTCATGATTGTCATCGCAATCGTCGGCATTCTGGCCGCGGTGGCCCTGCCCGCCTATCAGAACTACTCAACCAAAGCGAAGTTTTCTGAGGTGGTAGCGGCAGGACAGCCCATTCGTGCCGCAATTGATGTTTGCTTACAGCAGAATAACTTTACCGAAGCATCATGCGATACCGAAGCGGAGATTGGATAC
>JAACDF010000110.1 GCA_009937065.1 Gammaproteobacteria bacterium
AAGCGCCTTCGGACAAGGCCCCATAACGGCTATTTCGCAATTTTTCGTGCGCAATAACCTGCCCATGCCAGAGTCGCAGATTGTTGCTGACCGCGACAGCTGGCAGATTGCAATAAAGGGCGCCCGTCAAACGGAAACTCTGACCCTAGCGGAGCTCAAAGCATTGCCGACCACCACAATCGGTAGCGTGCTCCAGTGCTCAGGCAATGGACGTGCGTTTTTTGAACATGTGCCATCAGGCTCGCCGTGGGGTGTAGGCGCTGCTGGGTGTGCACTTTGGACCGGAGTCAAACTCTCTGCCGTATTTGACCATTTAGGTGGCGCGCAGGGAGAGGCGCGTTTCATCACGGCGACGGGCGGCGAAGCGCCTCCTCAAGGAATCAAGCCAAGCTCTGTGGCTGTCGAAAGATCGGTCCCAATCGAGAAAGGACTTGGTGACTGTTTGTTGGTATGGGAGATGAACGGCGAGCCTCTGCCTCTTGTTCATGGCGGCCCCGTGCGACTGCTCGCACCGGGATATTTTGGCGTGAATAACGTCAAGTGGGTTAAGCAACTTGCAGCCACACTCAGTGAGTCGGGTAACAAAATTCAGCGGTCGGGCTACCGGATGCGAGCTGTGGGCGAGAGTGGAAATGCTAGCCACCCCTCGATGTACCGCATGCCAGTGAAGTCATGGCTCAACGGACCGGGCGCTGATGGACAAGCACTACCTCCAGGCAGACATCAGCTCTTTGGTGTTGCCTTTTCAGGTGAGCGGGGAATCGACCACGTTAGTGTATCAATCGATGGGGGTTCAAACTGGCAGCGTGCGAGCCTGTATGGTCCTGACCTCGGACCCAATGCCTGGCGAACGTTTTCACTCGAGGCTAATCTGTCAGAGGGTGACTATTTGCTTGTCAGCAGGGCTACCGATAAGGCCGGAGACAGCCAACCCGAGCTTTTTCCCGCCAATCACCGCGGGTATGGCCACAACGGCTGGCGCGATCATGGATTAGCCGTTGAAGTCAGCGAGCATGCAATAAGCGTGCAACCCATAGTGGCTTCTCCAGCGGACGTTAGCGTCGCGATTGCAGCAGGCGTGTCTGGCAAACGAGTCGAAAAGGTGGGTAATGAAGACAATTTGGGAAAGCGCTTATTTGTAGAGACAGCGAGTCCGCCCTGCGGGGTTTGTCACAGCCTCGATGCTGCCAGCACCAAGGGTGTTATTGGACCTAATCTTGACACGCTCAGACCTGACCCTCGTCGAATTCGAACCGCCATCGCTCAGGGGGTCGGGGCCATGCCAGCCTATGCAGAGCAACTAACAGACCGAGAGGTTACGGCATTGGTGGAGTTCATTACCTCGAGTCAGTGACGCGCACTGGCGACTTGTGTCGCATTGAGGAAATCGCAGAGCGCCGCATCAGGATGCGTCTGAGCAGACACCTCATCAGAGACAATAAGCGCCTGTTGCTTTTGGGTCCAAGCAGGCCAAATCATGCGACCTGTTTCTGTGTCGCCAGACTCAGATTCATTGGGAGAACCATTCGTTAAAAACGTAACCCAATAATCGACCAGAGCATTGGTGATCTGGTAATCAACCACGTCGGTAGGTATCCATGCATCATGGGTATCAAAGACATAGGGCAGCTCAGCGCCATGATAGGCACCGATCGCATCAAAGTCCTCGCGAACCCGGTCAAAGCGATAGACATAGGCAGCACCCCCCGCATCCTGAGCTGCTTGGGCAAGTGCCAGACTTGGGCAGGTGTACTGCACGCCCGATCGCAATCGATCCATCTGTGCTAGCTCTGACAGGTCAGCGCCGAGCATGACCTTGATATCATCCCAAGTTTCAGGTGGAAAATAACCCTCAAGATAATTCGTTAACACCGCGTCCTCGGGGATATACATCAGCGACTCATTGCGATTTGACCCGAGAATAAGCGTGAGCGCAGGGAATAAGTCGCCCGCCATAGTTTCTTGCAGCGACACGGGCAAAGTCTCTGGATCTGGAATGGGACTAAAGTAGTGATCACTGAACAGCTCAAGCTGAGACTCGAGTAACTGAGCGGCAGATATCTGCTTCAAATCAGCAAAGTTGCCGTCCGCACCGAGGTGATGTGCAACCAATGCCTCGCCTAGCGCGAAACCGCCCTCGGGTTTGAGCGTACTCGTAACCGACCAGCCCGCACTTTGATGAATCACGCCCGCGAGCTTGCCCGCCATGGCAGGTGCCAGTGCCAGATGAAGCGCATTGTCCGCGCCTGCCGATTCGCCGGAGACGACTATGCGATCGGAGTCGCCCCCAAATGCCTCTATGTTTCGCTTTACCCATTCAAGTGCAACGATAAGGTCGTGAAGGCCAGCATTTTGAATGGCCATATCCGGATGACTCAGCCAGCCGAATACGCCCAACCGATACGCCACAGTGACAACAACAACCCCTCTTTCAGCGAGTGCACGCCCGTGATAGTTGGGCTCATAGCTCCAACCCCCGGTATTCGAACCGCCGTGAATAAAGACGAGTACAGGCTTTGGCTCGGGATAGTCGCTGTCGGTCCACACATTCAGGTAAAGACAGTCCTCGGAGTACTCAGGCCCCTCCATTAGACTTGGATCAACGCCGACACGCGACATCATGCCGTGATACCAGGCGAGGCCGCTCCCGGTTTGCATACACGCCGGCATGAACTGAGTTGCATTGACCTCGCCGAGTGAGCCCTTAATGGGTACCGGTCGCTCCCAACGCAGATCGTTCACAGGCGGCTCAGCAAATGGAATTCCCAGAAAAGCTTGCACCCCCGAAGCCTGCTCAAGCCCCACATAGCGAGTACCTTCGGCCTCAACCATGGGTGGCTCCGTTGCAGAGTCACAACTGACAAGAGCGGCAGTAAGTAATATGGCGATCAGCCCCGACAGCAGACCTCTACTCAATTGCGAGCCACCACTCAGAGGTAGCGCCGCTCTCGATGCTCTAAAGCTCGCCAAGGGAGTTACCTAAGGTTTCAGTATGACCGTCGAGCCCAATGGCTTGACCCGAGATTCGCTCAGCCGCATTACTCGCGAGGTAGCAGACCATGGAGGTAATATCTTCAACTCGCGTAAAGCTCTGCAGGGAACTTTGTCGCTCATAACTCTGACGAACCTCATCGATAGACACACCACGCGCCTCGGCATCACGCGCCATGACCGCCTCTATTCGGGGACCATCAACACTGGCGGGGCAAAGCGCATTGACCCGAACTTTGAAAGGTCCGAGCTCCATCGCCCAGGTTTTTGTGAGCCCGATCAAACCCCACTTTGCCGCCACATACGGTGAACGGTTTGGACAACCCATGAGGCCTGCATTGGAGGCAATATTGATGATTACACCGGACGACTGCGCCTTCATTATAGGCGCGACTGCTCGAGTCGAATTGAAGGCCCCGGTCAAGCCAACGTCTAACGTCTTCTGCCACTCCGATGGTTCTATTGCCTCGACAGACGCCGTGGGTCCCGAGATCCCGGCATTGTTCACAAGCAGATCAACCCTACCCGCTACGTGCAGTACGCCATCGACCTCGGTCGCCACTGCTGACGCATCAGACACATCACACAATCGTGCACGCGATAGCGGGTGATTGGTGTTGTAGTCATCGACGTGGTGCAGATCATTATCAAGTACAAACACGTCGTAATCCTCAGCCATCAATGCCGTGGCGATGCCAAGTCCAATGCCAGATGCACCGCCTGTAACAATTGCAACGGATTGATCACTCATAGTCGCGCCTGCGCCGCCTGATACCCAGCGACGACAGTCCTACCCCGGCCCTTAGACGGCTGAACTATCCCGAGCGTCACCATGATCTTCCTTCAACGATTTGAAAAGCGAGATACCTGACAGCCAGAAGGTAAACACCAGTGGCAGCGAAACAACCAACACCACGGTCTGTGCCGTTTTGAGACCACCCGCGTACATGAGACCGATGGGTAAAATCGCTATAGCAAAGGCCCAAAATACGCGATGCCATCGGGCAGGATCTTCAGATGGCTTTAGCGACTTCGTTGCACTCGCTGAAAGCACATAGGAAGCACTGTCATAGGTTGTCGCTGTAAAAATAGTGGTCAGGAAAATAAAAGCGACAATAAATAATCCCGCACCGGGCAACGCATCAAGACCCGCAATAATGGCTTGATTACCATCCGACTCTGCCATGATGCCGAGCACATCAACCTCACCACTTAACTGAAGTCCTAGACTGTGGTTACCAATGATCAAGTAGAAGAGCCATACACCCATTGACCCCATGCCCAACATGCCAAGCACCATCTCGCGTAGTGACCGGCCCTTGGAGATACGCGTCACAAAAATACCGATAAACGGCCCATAGGCCAGCCACCAAGCCCAGTAGAAAATGGTCCAATCTTCGACAAAACCCGTCTCATTGATCGGATCTGTCCAGAACATCATGGCCACAGTGTTTTGCAATGTATGACCTATCGAGTTGATCGCCATTTTGAGCAAGAACACGGTGTCACTGGCCAGTAGGATGCAAACCAGAATCACCAACGCCAGCACCATATTGAAGTCACTGAGTCGCTTAATGCCCTGCTTCAGGCCCAGCCACACACTCGTACCAAACATCGCAACACAGACGGCCACGACAAAGAGCTCCATCCCGAAGCTTACGGGTATGCCGGTTAGCCTCGAGATCAGCGCCGCAATCATGGGCGTAGAGAACCCTAACGAACTTCCAATGCCTCCCACCAACGCGATCATGAAGAAGCTATCCATAAGGCGGGCGCCAATGGACGACTCACCACCCTTAATAAAATGCGATGCGGAAATACTGTACTTGAGCTTGGATACCCCCCGCACATAGTAGGGGTAGGCAATAGCGAGCGTTGGCAGGCAGTAAAATGACCAGGCAACCAGCCCCCAATGATGTAGCCCAAAGGAAGATGCCCACACGTACGCCTCGGGCGATCTGGCCTCTGCACCAAAGGGAGGCGCATCCACGTAAAACGCCCATTCGATGGAGGCCCAATACATCATCCCGGCACCAATACCCGCAGCAAACAGCATCGCAATCCAGCTGGCGGTACTGAACTCAGGTGCCTCTTCGCCAAGCCGCACATGGGCGTAGGGACCAAATGCAATAAACAGGACAGCCCCAAACGCCACAATCGCCGTCAGTATGTACAACCAACCCAGTTCGGTGGCGAGGAAGTTATAGGCTGTTTCTAACGCAAGCGCACTGCCCTCGGGGAAGAGTAATAGCGGTATCGCCATGGCCAACATAACGGAGAGGGTCAAAATGAAGTTAACGCGGTCTACTGATTTTTTCATTAAGTCCTCAGCACAATCACTGTCGATAGAGTTTTAGCGAATCAACACGCTCAGTTAGTCTTACACACAAAACATACAGCTCAAAAAAAGGGCGTCAAAAAGACGCCCTAGTGATGCAGTAATCTGTTTCTTATTCTATCGAAACAGGATTTTGCCTAGAACTCCTGTGAGAAACGAAGACCTATGGTTCTTGGTCTCGCTAAGACACCATAGTTTTGCGAGCCACATGTCCCAGTCGCACATTGTGATGTGTAATACAAAGGCGCATCCTCGTTAGTCAAGTTGCTGACGTAAAGCTCAACCGCATAGCTGTCATTTCGCAGTCCGGCCGAAATATCCATGAAGGTATTTGACGGAATCGTCCCCTTAATTGCGTTATCTCGGAGCCGCAAGTCAGAATTTCGTTCGCCTTCATAGGCAAGCGAGCCCTGCATGTGCGCATCGAAGCCAGCCCATTCAAAGGAGTACCGCGCGACCACGTTACCCTTGAAATCTGCAGCTAGCGGTAAAGAGGCACCGGCGGGAGCCCAGGCTCCACCATCAGACTCACACCCATCGCAGTAAGGATCCTTTAATTCGCTATCCAAACGCGTGAACGCTGCCGAAATCTCCAAGCTATCGGTTGGCAGCCATTGAACCTGACCTTCTATACCGTTGACGTCCGCAGTAGGGCCATTGTCGACCTGCGTGATGGCATTGGCTCCAACAAACGACACCTGGAAGTCATCCCACTCTTGAAGGAAGACGGCACCGTTAAATAGGAGCGTTCCATCAGCTAACGTTGTCTTCCAACCAAACTCATAGTTTGTGAGGAAGTCCGACACATATTCGCCAGCGCTAGGCTTCCGATTGATACCGCCAGGACGATAACCTTCAGACCAAGTACCATAAACCATGACGTCGTCATTAACTCGATAAGTCAGATTCGCTCTGTAAACTTGATCGCTTTCGCTAATACCTTTATCAACGTTCTTGCAGGGCTTACCGTTCCAATCATCCTGGGTTTCACATTGAGCCTCCCCAGTACCCGACCATACCCCGTTGAAGCCAAGGCCAAAGCCGTAGAATCCCTCAACTGACACCTCGGGTTTAAAGTACCGGGCACCGAAAGTTGCTTCCAAATCATCGGTAACGTCAAAGCTCACGCTCCCGAAAAACGCCTCGTCCTCGTCCGTTCGGTATAGGCTATTAACGTATACAATATCTTTGAACCGCTGATCCGAGCCTTGATTTGGCCACATGGAAGGAGCCAGACCCTCAACGAGCCAGCGCTGGTGGAAGTCATGTTCTTGCTTTTGATAGAAAGCCCCCAATAGGAAACGAACGCTTGCATCCTGAGGAGAGCTAATGCGAATCTCGTGACTCGTTTTCTCATATCCATCATCGTTTACAAATCGAGCACCAGGCATAATACGCGTGCCCGCATCATCGAAGAATTGGTTCTCAACAGTTCGATCGCCGCTACTTAGGAAGTGCAGATCAGCGTAGTAGCCCGTGGTGTAGATGGTGTCGTACCAGTAGGAGTAGTCGGAGTAGTCGAATGAGCCGTCCACCTCTCTATCTAGGTATGCGCCCGAGTAGACAACATCAAAATTGCTTATCTTACCCTCGACCGTTAGCGCGGCTTGGAACCACTCATCATTCGTGTACTCTTCTTTGAAGTGTGTGACTTGCTGGTTGCCACCAAAATCACTGAGATCTTCACCCCACGAGCCCTCGCCTTGCTGCTTTTGGTATTGCAGCTGTGGAGTGATCGTCCAATCCTCATCAAGATCAATCAGAAGCGCAGCCCTAGCGCCGACCGTATCTACGGTATTGTAATTATCCTCAGAGACATCAGCATTATCGAGAGTAATATCGTCGGCATCTGTAGAAGCCACACCAGGGAACGTTCGTGTTCCTCTGGCATTATCTATCCAACCACCATCGCGTCGGTTCCATGCGACGACTCTCAAGGCAGTGGAATCGCTAAGCGGCATGTTAACGAAGCCTTCGAAGGTGTAGCCCGTGTCATCTCCGTCTACCACATTGCCATCGACGGCGTAGCCAGCTGCGAAAGCGGATGGATCCGGTTTGTTGGTAATAATTCGGATCGTGCCTGACTGCGAGCTGGCACCGTAAAGTGTGCCCTGCGGTCCCGCCAGCGCCTCTACCCGTGCGATGTCATACATGTGAATATCCAGGTTACCCTGAATCGTCGTAATAGGTTGCTCGTCGAGGTACATACCGACACTCGGCTGAGACGTGGTGGCCTGGCCATCTCGCCCAGTCGTTACACCTCGCATGTAAACCTGAGTAAAACCTACCCCAGTTGCAGGAGTCGGCTGAAACTGCACGCTGGGCATCATACGTGCGTAGTCCTGGAAATCTTGAATACCCAATTCAGCAATCGTGTCCGTGTTAAACGATTGCAAACTGATAGGCACATCTTGAAGGCTCTGTTCACGCTTCTGAGCAGTCACCATGACCTCTTCAATCTGAGCTTGGGCGGCTACGGCGGGCATCATCGCAAGAATGGCAACGGCCAACGGCTTCTTTGTAAACGACATTTTTTGCTTGGATTTGGGTGAAAACGGCATGAGATTTTCCTCTTTATTTTTTTTTTACCTAATATGTCTATCACAGTTCTATTCAAGAGCCTATAAAATATTGACGGTGAAACGGCCAACGGTACTAAGGATCAAACGAAGGGGCTGACGGGTAGGTTTTCAGGACTGAACCCAAAGCCTCTTTGAGTGGATTTAAGTGCGCCTCGAATGGCTTCCATTGCGCGACAGCATCACTGTAGATGGGTTGACGCACTTGCTCTGAACTCGCGGTTCGAACAGGCCGATCGTTCTCAAAAAAGCGCAGACACTCGGGCTCAAAATCTAGCCCGCAGTGGTCTAGCATCCCGCGAACCTGCGTTTCGGTATCCGCGACCATTTCCTCGTAGATTACGCGGTGGACCTTGCCGGGAAGGCATTGGTCGTAATGGGCCATGAGCTCGACATAATCCCTGTAAAAAGAGCCCATATCTGACAGCGAGTAACTAAAGCTTTGACCCTGCGCAAAATATTGCTTGAAATTAGAGAAACAACAGGCCATTGGGTGCCTTCGCGCGTCAATGATTTTGGCGTTGGGCAACGTGACCGCAATGAGCGCGATGTGCAAAAAGTTGTTCGGCATCTTATCGATAAAGAAGGGCTTTTCTGTTTTCCTATGTATTTTTGTCCGGGCAAGGTAGGTCTCGCCAAGCTTCGCCAACTCGGAGGCGTTAAGTGAAGCGAGCACATTGTCGTAGGAACCAATCTCCTTTTCATCAGATCGCTCTCTGAGCTCTCGCGCCAAAGTCACGATGTCGGGCAACTCGGTTGTACCTTCCACTTTCGAATGGCTGGAAAGAATCTGTTCTAACAAGGTGGAGCCCGCTCGAGGCATCCCTACAATAAAAATGGGACTTGGATCTGGACAGCCCGTAGAAGCTCGCTCATTAAAAAATTCGCGGGTGAAACTGGACTTCATCCGAAGCATGCGTCGAGTGTTTTTCTGCGCACTGTAATTCAAGGTTGAGGCGTGAAGCTCATTACCTTGTCTGTATTGCTCAAAAGACCGCTCGTGGTCTTTAGCGTCCTCTGCTGCCTTGCCTAGTGCGAAATGAAATTGCACTCGACTGTTAAGCTCGGTATCGGCATCAAAAACTGACTGCCTCATGGTGTTGATTTGGTCTTCGTCAAACCGAAACGTTTTCAGGTTTGCCAGCCTCCAATAAGCTTCACCAAAATTCGGCTGAAGCGCTATAGCTAGGCGATAGGCTGCCTCACACTCGCTCCGTTTCCCCTCGGTTTTGAGTACGTGGGCATAGCTAAGCCAGATTTTGGGATTGTCTGGATAATCGCGCACCAGTGATTCGTAGTAGACACTCGATCGCTCGTACTCGCCAATCCGGCTCAAAATCACTGCAATTAAATTGCGATAACTGGGCTTCTCAGGGTCCTCCAAGAGTAACGCCTCTACCTGTGCGAGTGCCTCTGCGGGTTTGTTCATTCTGTGCATGAGTACAGCGTAGTTATAACGTGCGCCCGAAAACTTCGGCGCCAAAGACAGGCACCGGGACAGCAACTTCTCTGCGTCGCTGTCTCTGCCAACCCTGACAGCAACCTCCGCAAGCATTCTCATTGCTGCCACGTCTGTAGGTACGGCCTTTAGGTGCGACTTTAGTAAACGCTCGGCACGAGGAATATCATTCCTGATCATAGCCGCGCCAGCCTCACGCAACTTTGGATTGCTTGCCGATGCCTCAATATGACGCAATTGTGCTTCGCTCGCCGCGTCGAAATCCCCCTCGGTAGACAGTATTTCACTCAGCACGCGCCACGCCGAACGATGAAGAGGCTCCAGTGAAATAACGCGTTGCAGCGAGGCTACCGCAGGCCCCATCAACTTAAGAGATGCCTGCGATAACGCCAGTTGAAAGTGCACTTCGGTGATTGCGTCGTTAGTTTTAAGGACCTGCTCAAAGGTAACAAGGGCCTGCTGGTACTCTGCCATGCGATGGTGAGCGACACCCTTTAAAAAAAGGAGCTCCAAATGATCAGGAGTCTGTTCCAAGACCTCTTCAGCCTCCCTTAACGCAGCTATGGGGTCGTTATTCAATAACTCACGAACCGTTGCTACGGCCTGATCGTTTGCACGCGATGCATCTCTAGACATGGCTGTTGTACTTCTGCTGTTTGCGCCTTTTATCGGCGAATACTTGTTTTTATCTACACTCGCACCCGAGAGGCACACTCAGTATAGCTAGCAACCTTGAATCGTTTTGCATAACCTGCCCCGGGGCACAAACTACAGTGAATCATAATGAAAATAAAAGAACCCGCTAGAGATATTGAGGTGATCCACTCCACCGATGTCCTGGTTATCGGTAGTGGGCCTGCCGGACTTGCCGCTGCCATCGCTGCCGCACGGGCCGGAGTCAGCGTCACCTTGCTCGAGCGTTTTGGCTGCTTCGGCGGCAACATCACCGCGGTGGGTGTTGAAGGTTTCGCCTGGTATCGACACGAGCAAACTGTCGATAGTGAGGGGATTGGTATTGAGTTTGAGGAGCGTGCAAAGGCCGCGGGTGCGTCAGTCGCTGAGCCACAATCCCACAGCCATGCCATTGATGGCGAGGCCTTCAAAGCGGTAGCAGACGACCTGGTCTTGGAGGCTGGGATTACGCCCATGCTTCACCGATTGTTCGTAGCTCCCATCATGGATGGCAACCGAATTAAAGGTGTCATTGTAGAAAGCAAGGCGGGACGGGAAGCCATCTTCGCTGAGCGCGTCATCGATGCGACAGGCGATGCGGACGTGGCATATCGAGCTGGGGCGCCAACGGTCAAACAGGCCAAGGAGGACATGATTGGTGCGTCTGTCATGTTCTCGCTCTCGGGGGTCGATAAGACAAAGTTCATTGAACACGTCAAAGCAGCGCCTCACACCTACGCTGATTGGGCCTACGGGCAATGGACTATCGAGACAACAGGAAAGGAAGATGAAATGTTCTCGCCCTTCCTTCGCAAGCCGTTTGAGCGTGCACGGGCGGAGGGACTGATTCCCCCGAATCTCGATACGATTTCGGGTACATGGGGCGCGCTTTACGACACGGGCGACCTAACCTATATGAATCTGGTTCACCTCCTGGGCTATGACGGCACCGACCCCGCCGATCTCACCCGAGGAGAGATGGAGGGTCGCAAGCAGGCCATGATGGCCGTTAAGGCGCTGCAAGCATTCCAACCCGGCTGCGAGAAAGCAAAGTTGAGAAACTTTGGGATGACACTGGGAATAAGGGATACACGTAAAATTGATGCGGCCTACAACATGACTGAAAATGATGTCCGCGAGCAGGGACGATTTGATGACTCTGTCGGCATTTTCCCTGAGTTCATTGATGGCTACGGCATCCTCATCCTGCCAACGACGGGTCGATACTTCCATCTGCCCTATCGGACGCTCATTCCAAAAAACGTTGAAAACCTCGTTTGCGCGGGCCGCATAACAGGCGGCGATCGTGTGAGTCATGCGGCCACCCGTAATATGATGTGTTGCGCGGTGACGGGTCAGGCTGCCGGTACAGCCGCCGCTTTATCCGTTAAACGAAAAGAGGGCTTCGAGAACCTATCGCTATCGGCGCTACAGACGGAACTTAAACGCCAGGGCGCGCGATTGCATTGAGCCTGCTGTGCTCTCTTCTGTGTTCTGGCTATCTATGTGCTGGACGTACTGGGAGCATCGGAAGCACTGCCCATCAATTCAGCTCTCTTGCTAAAAACAAGACCGTAAATGGCGACATAGAGCCCAATGACGATCATGCCAATCCACTCGATTTTTAGTGGTGTGAATTGATACAGAACAACAAGACCGGCGAGTAACCCAGAGTGAGTCAACACATAGCGGGACCGACCTAGTGCGTCTACCGTCAGTCCAAGGTTATGAGAATAGAGTCGTGTAAGGGAATCCAGGCTATTAATGACGAACAAGATGCCTACGACAATCATGAGAAGCGTAATTGAGTCACCAACAGGAATCGCGCCCGCGAAATAACCATAGAGCACGGAAAACCACAGCGCGATGGGAATGGAGGGCACAACGAGTATCGCAATAAAGAGCTTCCACGCGGCCATACCGTTCACAAACCTGGCAACAAACTGACCAATCATGATCGACCAGGCAAACCACCAACTCAGGTAAAAGCCATGATAATCATTGATCGGTAAAACGAAGCGATTGAGATTTGTAAGGTAGTCACTCAAGCCACTCATGATCCCGAGAAGACCGCTAATACCTACGCCCGATCCTAGCCACGCAAATGCAATAAGAACGAAAAACAAACCAGTGGAACTCAAACTGAGCACCCTAAGGACAGTGAGTCGGGTACTTGAGACAACCGCTAGGACGATCACTGAACCTACCAGCAGATAGGTTGCCGCCGCACCAATACCTTCGATGTAACTCGGTAGGTAAGCAAGGAATAGGTAAGCCGTAAAAGCGCAGGTCGCAATTACCATCAGGTTATGAATCCAGCGAATAGGCGCCATCTCAAACAGTTTGAGCCGAGGCTCGATGGCGCAGAAGTAAAGAGTCGTTAAGAAATAAAACCCCCAAACCAAGCCTCCCCAAAAGCCAAACTCAATGACCAAAGGGCTGGCGAAGCTGTAATCAATCTCCGTTGCGTACGTCTGAAAATCGATCAGCGGGAACATAATGAGTCCAACGTCTAGACCCGAGGTGAACAGAATGGCCAGGAAGGACAGTGTTGGTAACGGCGTATCGCCAAAACACTTGTAGGTTGGCCATCGTAAGACCACGAAGACGGCAGAGACCAGCGTAACCACCATGGCAATCGACAGTAGCGTCATCATGGCGCAGACCTTAGCAAGGCATCATCCATGGGTCTGACGGGCTTTCCATCGCGCTGGGATGTCTCCCAATCTTTGGCAATCCAAGTTGCTGCATCAGACGTCTCCATCGTTTCGCCTCGAATCAATGCGGCTGCACGCTCGGCAAGCATGATGGTAGGGGCATTGATGTTGCCGTTGGGAATACTTGGAAATACGGAGGAATCAACCACCCGAAGACCCGATATGCCCCGGACGCGGCAGTCAGAATCGACTACGGCCATGACGTCGTCGTCCGCACCCATCCGGCAGCTACACGAAGGATGGTAGGCAGTCTCAACATTGGCTCTGACCCAGGCGTCCACTGCCTCGTCGTCGGAGAGATCAACGGCAGGTTGAATTTCGTCACCTCTGAATTCATCCAGCGCGGGCTGGCATAAAATCTCGCGTGTCAGTCGCAGACAGATCCGCCAGTCCTCACGATCCTTTTCGGTGGCGAGGTAATTGAAAACAATCTCTGGCGCCTCTGAAGCGTCCGCGCTTCGTATCCGAACGTGCCCACGACTCTCTGGCTTATTGGGGCCTACATGAACCTGGAAACCATGGCCTTTGAAGGCGGCCTTGCCATCGTAGCGAATCGCGCCCGGCAAGAAGTGATATTGAATATCGGGCCACTCAACACCGGCCCTCGTGCGAATAAATCCGCAGGACTCGAAATGATTACTGGCGCCTAAACCGGTTTTCGTGAGCACCCACTGCACACCAATCTTGAATTTGGCCAGCGGATTCAGATGCCCGTTAATCGTGATCGGTTGAGTACACCGATACTGGAAATAGGCCTCTAAATGGTCGGTTAGATTTTCGCCTACGCCCGGGAGTTCGTGAACCAGGTCAACCCCTGCATCTTTAAGTACCTTGCCAGGGCCTATGCCCGATCGCTGAAGGATACTGGGGGAGCCTATGCTACCGGCGCTTAGCACCACCTCTCCACGAGTCGATGCATTGCAAACCGCCCCCCCTTTTATATACACAACGCGTTTAGCGAGGCCCCCATCAAGCTCGATGCGGTCCACCTCGGCACCGGTAATCACCGTGAGATTGCTGCGCTTTCGGATGGGCTCGAGATACGCTCTGCGTGTTGAAGATCGGACACCGCCCTTCACGGTCATATGCATCGGTCCAAACCCTTCCTGCCTGTGACCGTTGTAATCCTCCGTGAGGCCATATCCGGCTTGCTCACCCGCATCGATGAATGCCTGGTACAAGGGGTTTTTACGATTGTTACCGTTGGAGGTGCCAACAGGACCGTCACCACCACGATAGACGTCACCACCGTGCATCCACGACTCGGCGCGTTGAAAATAAGGCAGGCAACTCTGGTAGTTCCACCCCGTCGCACCTAACGACTCCCACTCATCAAAATCACGCGCATGGCCCCGCACATACACCATGCCATTGATGGCCGAAGATCCGCCTAAGCCGCGGCCACGAGCCGCATCCATGAGCCTGCCATCCAGCCCAGGGTCGGGCTCGCTGAAATACCCCCAGTTAAAGGTCTTTGATGCCATCGGTATGGCAAATGCTGTTGGCATATCGACAAACAAACCACGGCCGCTGCCGCCAGCCTCTAATAATAAAACAGAGGTAGTAGCATTCTGAGACAGTCGATTCGCCAGTACACAGCCGGCAGATCCGCCACCCACAATGATGTAGTCATACACCTCGGACACCCTCAACTCCTCATTTTGATAACAGCGATTGCCCTTCCAGCTGCGCAGCAACGTCATCGGGTAAATCGAATCGCATGTGCTCCACAATCGATGGATAGATATCAACGATGGCAGCCCTGTCAGCACGGTTGGAAACCATACGCGGACTGTTGCTAGCGATCCAGATCGTGCGCTCTCTTTCCGACTGCCCACCGTGACCCATACCGTCCGAGGATGTTCTTCCATGGTCAGTAGTGACAACGACCAGCCAATCCTCGTTTTCGGCTTTTTTCTGTCGCGCCTGAACCGCCGACCAAAGATCTAAGACGCGAGCATCGACCCACCGCACAGCGAGATCCATTACTGGTCCATCGCCATCGCGATGACCAATATCATCTGTGTGCTGCAAATAGACCCAGGAGAGGTCCGGGGCGGACTCAATAATTGTCTTTGCCGCCAATGTCGTGACATGAAGATCGACAGCTTGTATTCGCTCAATATCACCGAGTGCAGGAGCAAATGCCGGATCTTTCTCAAATCCGTCGGCCACGAAATCGAGCTTGTAACCTCCGGCCTCTTCCAAGCCGTCGCCCATCAAGACACTTCGATTATCAGTCCAAGTCGAGAAAAGACCTGTGGTCACGTTTACGGCCTGGTGCTTGGCGACCCGGAAAATATCCCAAAAGGCGTAGTTTGGAGCGATGCCATAGTTTGCTCGAACATTGTGCTTGTTGGACCACGTCCCAGTCAGCAGACTCATGTAGCCCACCGCAGAAACTGTTGGGCTTTCGGTAGGCGTACCGAGATCACCCCCAACATACGCACGTTGATAAGAACCATCCTCGACAACTGCATCGATGCCAGGCGTATTCACTCGCTCGATGACATCCGCCGGAATACCATCGGCCACAATAAAAAGCGTTTTGGGCGTTGTATTGGCAGTGGTCCCGTCATTCGGATCGATAGGATCAGCAAAAGTCACCTGGGCCACGAGCACCTCCATGCTAATCAGCACTGGCAGACCCAGTCTGGCATAGGCCCGTAGCCGACGTAAGCCCATGTGTTCTCGCACTAATCGACCTGGCGCTGCGCTCACGGGACGTTTCACCGTTTTCATTATGGTTTTAGCCCTCACTCGCCGCTTACGACAAGCCCAGCGACTTCCGGTCCTTCAATAGGTTTTTTCAACTTTACCCAAGTTGGCATAGATCGTTTTTGTTTGAGTAAAGTGTTCAATCGTTTGCAGC
The DNA here is from genome assembly GCA_009937065.1 of Gammaproteobacteria bacterium. Taxonomy (GTDB): domain Bacteria; phylum Pseudomonadota; class Gammaproteobacteria; order Pseudomonadales; family Halieaceae; genus Luminiphilus. Next base: position 15,629 of record JAACDF010000110.1, read on the forward strand.
CCGTTTTCCCGACCAATACCAGACTCTTTGTATCCCCCAAAAGGAATTTCCGCCGGAGTAATGTTGTATTCGTTGATCCAGACGATGCCTGCCTGTAAGGCATTGGCCACCCGATGCGCCTGCGTAAAATTTTGGCTAAAGACAGCGGCGGCAAGCCCGAGACGCGTCGAATTAGCGCGCTTTACCACGTCCGTTTCGTCAGAAAATTTCAAGACCGTCATTACAGGGCCGAATACCTCATCCGTGACGATCGGATGCGCTTCATTGTCGGTGACCACCACAGCTGGTGAGACGTAGAAGCCACCTGAAAATGTTGGATCAAAGTTGGTATCGCCGCCACACAGCAGATGGACATCAGTAGCGCTCCGCACCTGCGACAGGAAGCCCGTGACTTTTTCGAGTTGCTGCTTTGATACCAGCGGCCCCATCTGGGTTGCCGGATCAAATGGATCCCCAAGGACAATCGCATTCGAACGCGCAACCACCTCGTCAACAAACGCATCGTAGATTGCCTCATGTACAAACACGCGCGTGCCATTCGAGCAAACCTGCCCCGTCGAATAGAAGTTACCCGCCAATGCCGCGTTAACTGCGCTGTCGAAGTCGCAGTCATCAAACACCACAATTGGCGATTTTCCGCCCAGTTCTAGAGTCACCTTTTTGAGCGTTTCGGCAGCCATTGCAGCGACCCGCTTCCCGGTGACAACCGAGCCTGTCAGCGAGACCTTTGCAACATCAGGGTGTTTTACCAGCGAGCTGCCCGTATCGCCCGCGCCTAAAACCACATTGAAAACCCCTTCCGGGAGTCCCGCTTCGCGATAGATTTCAGCCAGCTTTAGCGCAGTCAGAGGTGTCACCTCAGACGGCTTAAACACCATCGTATTGCCGCAAGCAAGGGCAGGCGCTGACTTCCAGAGAGCGATTTGAATTGGGTAATTCCATGCACCAATTGCTGCGCACACTCCGAGCGGTTCTCGCCGCATAATGGCAAATGCCTCGGGAGGAAGATCTACGTGAGACCCCTGCAGACTTTGGGCAACACTGGCGTAATACTCGAGCACCTCGACGCCGCTGATGACGTCAATGAAGCTGGTCTCCTGAATGGCTTTGCCCGTATCGAGAGTCTCCAATTCTGCGAGCTCCTGGTTTCTATCTCGCAGAAGCGCCGCCGCCCGTCGCAAAATAGCGCCACGCTCAGCAGCGGGCGTCGCGGACCACGCCTCAAATGCCGCATGGGCTGAAGCCACTGCTGCGTCAACGAGATGATCATCCGCAATCTCCACATCGCAGATCACATGACCCGTCCCCGGGTGTCGTGTTTGAAATGTCTCGCCCGATGAGGATGAAACAAAATCTCCATTGATGAAGCTGCGTTGCCGCTCCAAGGTGCTGGTTTTGTCAAAAAATGTCGCGCTGGTTGATGCGTACATGGTCTGGGTATCACTTATTCTTAGAGGCTCGTGACGCAATGATTGCACAGATCGTCGCCTTCAGCCGAGCAGTTAATGCGCGCTTAATGAACCTTTGGTGCGCCGTTGATACTCTCCTAATGGGTCCTTCACACCCTTCGCCCATTGACCCGCGAGCGATCTCACTATTAGATGAACACGAGTATGCGGGGCAGCATATTCACGATTCAGATCAGTCATCGCTCGGCGATGATCGAACTAACAATAAAAGCCAAGACTAAGAGATCGAATAATGAGTGACAAAACTGGGCAGGACCAGCAGCAAAACATGCGGCGGGTCGCACTGACCTCGCTCGCAGGGACGAGCATAGAGTGGTACGACTTTTTTTTATATGCCACCGCGGCGGCAGTTATTTTCCCAATAGCATTTTTCCCACAGGAAGACCCCACCACGGCCCTGCTAATCAGCTTCAGCTCCCTAGCCGTCGGCTTTTTAGCCCGACCACTTGGGGGGATCGTTTTTGGTCACTTTGGTGATCGTATCGGGCGCAAACGAACGCTCGTCGTAGCGCTCATGATGATGGGCATTACGACAACGCTCATCGGCTTTTTACCCACGTATGCTTCTATTGGTGTCGCTGCACCGATACTGCTTGTACTGCTCCGATTTGTTCAAGGTTTAGCTATTGGTGGTCAATGGGGTGGCGCCATGCTGTTAGTCACGGAGAGTGCGCCGGCAGATCAACGCGGGTGGTACGGGGCCTATGCTCAAGCGGGTGCACCCTTGGGCGTTGTATTGGCAAATCTCGCATTCATTGGTGTTAGCAGCTCGATGAGTGATGAGGCGTTCATGGACTGGGGTTGGCGACTCCCATTTATCGCTAGCATCGTACTGATCGGTATTTCAATGTACATACAGCTCAAAATCGAAGACACCGAAGCCTTCCGGTCACTGAGCGATGCGAAGTCAGCGACAGACAAACCGGCTGAAACCGTGAAGCGCTCGCCAGTTGTAGAAGCCATTAGAAAATATCCCAAGCGAATCATGTTGGCAGCCGGCGCGTTTCTATCCGTACAGGTGACGTTTTATATTCTCATCGCCTTCGTTATCTCCTACGGGATGCAATCACCCAACCTTATGTTGCCTAAGGATTTAATGCTCTCCGCAGTCCTAATAGCTGCCGCTATTATGGTGCCTACACAGTTCTACTTTTCAGGCTTATCAGACAGATTAGGCAGGAAAAATGTGTATCGCTGGGGCGCCATCCTGACAGGAGTTTGGGGCTTTGCCTTGTTCCCCCTGATTGACACGGGTAATCCCCTGTTCATTTGTTTAGCTATTACTGTGGGACTGCTGTTCTTAGGTATGCAATATGGACCGCAAGCCGCCTACTTTACTGAGTTATTCAGCACTGAAGTCCGCTATTCAGGCGCTTCGCTTGGCTATCAGATTGGTGCCATTCTGGGAGGCGCGCTTGCACCTACGATCGCCGTCTTGCTGTGGAAGGAATTCGGTATCTTCTACGTGTCTATCTACATTGCCATCGCGGCTGTATTGACCTTATGGTCGTTGTCACAACTCGAGGAGACGAAGGGCAATAGCCTGTAAGTCGCGGCGGTCTTAGGACGTAGGGCGTTGATGGTCATTACCCGCGGTTAAAGCAGGCCGCAGGCTTCTAATCGCGGCCACTCTTTGGCGGGGCATTTATCGATAACGACATTCAGCCCCTTTTCCAGTGCCTTTTGTTCAGCCTCGGGGTGTCTAACATCAA
>JAACDF010000111.1 GCA_009937065.1 Gammaproteobacteria bacterium
GAACAATATTCGCCTCGAACGAGAAATTCATAGTCAGGTAAGGATCGTCCCAGTCACCAACAACGCCCATGCGTTTGAAGTCTTCGCGTTGGTTGCCCACTTGCTTTGCCGCGTATTCCCGACATTTCTGACGAAACTCGCTGGCGGTGACCTTATGTCCGGGCTTTCCGACTTTCTTCTCTACGTTGAGCTCAATCGGGAGCCCATGGCAGTCCCAACCGGGGACATAAGGAGAATCAAACCCAGAGAGCGTCTTTGATTTAATGATGATGTCTTTAAGAATTTTGTTAACAGCGTGCCCGACATGCAGCTCGCCATTCGCGTACGGAGGTCCATCATGAAGGATAAACGTGGGTTTACCCTCGCCCGCTTCACGCATCTTTTGGTAAAGGCCCATCGCTTCCCACTGCTTGAGCCGCTCCGGCTCCCGCTGGGTGAGATTCGCTTTCATGGGAAAACCCGTCTCGGGCAGGTTCAAGGTGTTCTTATAATCGCTCATTGTACGTCTGAGTTCTCACACTACTAAGCTGGGTTTGCTGCATGCCATTCGCGCGCTGACTCTTGATCGCGTGCGATTGCGGCTTTTAGCGAATCCAATGAATCGAATTTTTTTTCATCTCGGAGCTTGGTCATGAACTCCACTTCCAAGCGCTCGCCATAAATATCCCGGGTGAAGTCGAACAAATTCACCTCGAGGTTCGCGAGTGTTCCATCATTCACCGTTGGTCTAACACCAACATTAGCAACACCGGGTGCATCCGTCATACCAGCACCCTTCACTCGCACAGCGTACACACCGTGAAGGGGCGACTTTACACGCTTCAGAGCGATATTGGCGGTTGGAGATCCAATTTGACGTCCTAATTGCTTCCCTTTGAGGACTTTTCCCGAAAGTTTGAAGGGTCTTCCCAGAAGATCTGCCGCCTGACCAAAGTCGGCATCCAACAAGACAGATCGAATACGTGTGCTACTAACGCGCTCACCCGCCACATCAAACGTCGATGTAGGCACTACATCGTAGCCGAACTCACTTGCCAGTGATTCAGTAAACGCGAGATCACCCGCGCGCTCTTTGCCAAATCGAAAATCGTCACCAAAGGCGATGTATCGAGCACCCAATCCGTTAACGAAAATATGCTCGACAAACGATCGCGGTGACATAGTTCTCAGATCATCATTAAAGCGAAGACACAAAAGATGATCGATTCCAAGCGCTTCCAATGCGTGGAATTTTTCTCTGAATGTCATGAGCCGAGGTGGCGCCTTTTCCGGAAATAGAAACTCACCAGGCAGCGGCTCAAAAGTAATTACCGCCGTAGAGAGCCCACGCGTCTTAGCTTCCCGCTTTAAGTGTCCGAGCACCTCTTGATGGCCTCGATGCACACCGTCGAATGCTCCGATGGTAACGGCGCTTCCGCTCACATCTAAGCTTTGGGAAAAGCTCGGTAAATTGTGCTGTCCGCGGATAAGTCTCATGGTGCCTTGCACGCTGATATAACGCATAAAAGTATACAGTAGCTGTGGGCGACAATCGCCTGTTTGCCTCTGGGCGGTGTTGAAAGGGAAGGTCGCGATGTTAAAGCGCAGTGCCACGAGGAGAGCCACGCGCGATGCTTGGAGAAGCACTGGGAGAAGTACTGGGAGAAGTACTGGGAAAAGTACCGTAAGAAGTGCCGTGAGAAGTTCCGTAAGAAGTGCCGTGAGAAGTGCGATAAAAAGTGCTGTTTGCAGGGCTAAGGGAAGTGGTACGAGAACCCCTATGAGGAGACAGCCGGTCCTTTTACCTCTTTAAGCCTGAAACCCAGTGCGGCCAACACAATGGCAAAGCTGGCAAGTCCAACCACTACCAACAGCATCATGTGGCTTATACGCCAGCTGAGATCGGCTGCCAGCCAAAGAGGCACCGCTGGAGCCAAGTTGGATAGGGCAACACCCATAATCGATACGGCTACAACAAGTCTCAGGGCGAATTTCGGCTCAAAGATGCCGGCAAGAGAGATGCCACCCTTGCGAAGTCCCAGGTACAGAAGCCCCGCATTAATCCACGCCGATGCGCTGGTAGCGAGAGCAAGGCCCACATGACCCATCTCGTAGTACCACATCAAAGGGAATACAAACACGACGTTCAGCACCATATTGCTGACCATGGCGATGATGCCGATTTTCACCGGCGTCTTCATATCTTGGCGCGCGTAATACCCGGGGGCTAACACTTTGATGAGCATAAACCCGCCAAGGCCTAGGGTGTATGCACGAAGGCTGGCAGCAGCCATCGTGACGTCACGATCGGTAAACGCGCCGTACTGGAATAAGGTTGCCAAGATAGGTTCTGCCAGCAACCACAAGGCAACGGTTGCGGGAACAGCAATCAACAGAACATTCCGAGCGGCCCAAGCGAGGGTTTGAGAAAACTCTTCAGACTCAGCGCGAGTATTGAGTGCTGACAAAGTAGGCAAAATAACGGTGGCAATCGCAATGGCAAATACACCCAGCGGAAGCTCGGTTAATCGGTCAGAGTAATACAGCCAAGCAACGCTACCATCAGGCAACAAGCTTGCGAGTACAGTATCAAACAGCAGATTGATCTGACTAACGGACACCCCAAATAGCGCCGGCACCATCAGCACCAGTATCTTTCTGACACCTTGATCCTTGGCATCCCAAACAGGCCGCGGTGTCAGCTTTAAAGCGTGCAATGACGGCAGCTGGAACAGCAACTGCACAACACCCGCCAACATCACGCCCATAGCCAAACCCAAAGCAGGTTCGGGCATGGTTGGCGCCCATACGACGGCGGCCGTAATCAACGAAAGGTTCAGTAGCACCGGCGTATACGCAGGCACAGCAAAACGTCCATAGCTGTTGAGAATGGCTCCGCAAAAACCGGTGAGGCTGATTAGTAATAGGTAGGGAAACGTCCAGACAATCAGATCAGCGGTCAGTGCAAGCTTGGCTGCATCCCGGCTAAACCCTGGGGCAAAGACCAGAGCCACCCACGGCGCCATTATCATGGCCAGAGCGGTCAGAACAAAAAGTGAGCCTCCCAAGACACCTGCCACTCGATCCACTAAGTGACGAACCGCCTCATGCGATCCGCGCTCTCGCGTCTCGGTAAGAACCGGCACAAAGGCCTGTGAAAACGCACCCTCGGCGAAGAGTCGGCGCAAAAAGTTCGGGATCTTGAACGCAACAAAAAAGGCATCGGCGTTCGGCGCTGCGCCCAACAAATTGGCCAATACCACATCGCGCACCAAGCCGAATACACGCGAGAGCATCGTTCCCATGCTCACAATAAAGCTAGACCCGAGTAGTCCACGTTTGGGTGGTGCCGTCGACTCAGGAATGTCCGCCGACAGCTGCTCGAAGGGGTCTTTGGTATCTGTCATCGGTCGAGCCACTCCGCTCTCAGCCGATCGCCGTGTCGAGCAAGCCAATGAAGCGCAATGATGGTTAAACCATTGGTGATTTTTCCCGCATCCAGCAGTGCTATGGCATCGATACGCGGTACAGAATGCACCAGAATATCCTCATGCTCGGTATCAACGCCCTTAACCTCACCCACAGCCGCTGATACCACGCGCCCTACGAACAAGCGAATTTGCTCTGAGCAGGCGCCAGGACTGGGGTAATACGAAACGATGGGGACCAGAGCATCCATGGTGCAACCGGCTTCTTCTAGAGCCTCCCGATGCGCGACTTCGCTATCGGTCTCTCCCGGCTCAACCACACCCGCAACCGCCTCAAGCATCCAGGGCGAGTCGTCACCTCGAATCGCGCCGGGCCTGAATTGCTCAATCAAAATAACCCTGTCAGATTCAACATGCCAGGGCAGGACAGCGACCGCATCTCCGCGCTCAAAAATCTCTCTTCGAATGCCCTCAGTCCAGCTGCCATCGAATCGCCGATGACGCAGCGTAACGGCATCCATCTGGAAGTAGCCTTTGAATAAGGTCTCGCGTTTATCGACCTCTATATCACTTGAGCCGTACCTGAGCGACAGCTCACTCAAAATCGACGCTCCGTGCTCCAGTTTACGGGTTTAGAGTAATCATCAACCTGATAGACGACGTCGAGAATAAGTGCAAACAGCGCCATTCGGACCAAAACGCCGTTGTCGGATTGCCGGAAAATCGCAAGATTCGGGTCGTCATTTAAATCGTCATCTAACTCCTGCGCCCCCTCTCGAGAGTCGCGAGGCAATGGGTGCATGATGACGGTATTGGGCTCACACAAAGCCGTGTAAATACTTTGATTGAGTCTAAATCGACCCCGATAAAGATCGGCATCCGCCTGAGACTCAAAACGCTCTTCCTGAATGCGCGTTGAATAGACAATGTCGACGTTGGCAATGCCAAGCTCTAATTGATCAGTCTCAACAACATCGATGCCACTCTGCCGCATCTCCTCAACCAGCTCACCAGGCATTTTAAGCTCGGCAGGTGCGACCAGGCTAACGCTGACATTCTTAAAGCGGGTCAATAAGCGTGATAGCGAGTGAACGGTTCGTCCGAAACGAAGATCTCCGACCATGGCAATTCGCAAACCATCGATACCACGCTGTCTGCCCGCGAGCTCGCTGCGAATGGTATAAAGATCGAGTAGTGCCTGACTGGGGTGCTCATTGGCC
>JAACDF010000112.1 GCA_009937065.1 Gammaproteobacteria bacterium
AGGCCTGCATTCCTGTGCTTTTTGTCCGTGAGGGTCGCGTGTTGGGATCACGTACCTATTACCCTGCCACTCAGCTTGAGGAAGACGAGACATCGGTTCTAGATGCGTTTATTCCCCAGTTTTATCTCTCTGGGCGGCAAACCATTCCCCAAGAGATTGTGGTTAGCCATAAGCCTAATGACGCAGCACTCCTGTGCGACACCCTAATGGAGCAGGGCAAGCGCAAGGTCGTAATCAAAACCAAGGTTCGGGATGCGCGTGCGCGGTGGCTTCAGCTCGCGAAACAAACGGCTGAAAGTAACCTGGATTCCTTCTTAAGCGGCAAACAAACTATGGCCGGGCGACTGGAGGCCTTAAGACGCGAATTAGACCTCGACATGACGCCGTCGCGCATGGAGTGCTTCGATATCAGTCATAGTTCGGGGGAGGCCACCGTTGCGTCCTGTGTGGTCTTTGACAGCAATGGCGCGCGGAAAGCGGACTATAGAAAATTTAACATTGACGGCATCACGGGTGGTGATGATTACGCGGCAATGCAGCAGGCCCTCGAGCGGCGTTATCGCCGCTTATCGAGGGGTGAAGGTACGTTGCCGGATGTCTTATTCATAGACGGCGGAAAAGGCCAAGTATCGCAAGCGCAGGAAGTACTGGAGCATTTTGAACTCACCACAGTGAAGGTGGTGGGCGTCGCCAAGGGCACGACCCGAAAAGCAGGGTTCGAGACCCTTATCGATGGCGATACGGGGGGCGAGAGCCAGCTAAGAGGCGACAACCCAGCCCTGCATTTAATTCAACAGATACGTGACGAGGCGCATCGCTTTGCAATTAGCGGGCATCGGGGGAGACGCGGTAAAGCGCGTAAGCAGTCCACGCTCGAGGGAATTGGCGGTGTAGGGGCTAAGCGAAGACGCGACTTGTTGCGTCATTTTGGCAGTATTCGAGGTGTCGAAAACGCGTCAGTAGAAGAAATTTGCAAAGTTGAGGGCATCAGTGCCACCCTTGCTCAAACCATCTACGACCACTTACACACCGTAGAGCAATGATTTTGGAAACCTTGTGAGCTGGAATCTTCCCAATATACTGACGCTCTTACGTGTCATGTGCATCCCACTCATCGTGGGTGCTTTTTACTTAGCGGGTCCTTACGCTGGTATCACATCGGCAGTGATCTTCGTTTTAGCGGCAATCACCGATTGGCTCGATGGCTGGGTTGCTCGTACGTTGAACCAAGAGAGTGAGTTCGGTGCGTTCTTGGACCCTGTCGCTGATAAGTTGATAGTGGCGACTGCGTTGGTCCTCCTGGTCGACCATTACGACTCACTGTGGGTGACATTAAGCGCCATTGTCATTATTGGCAGAGAGATACTGGTTAGTGCATTGCGTGAGTGGATGGCTAGGCGTGGCGACAGTCAATCCGTTGCTGTTACGGTGGTTGCGAAACTGAAGACCACCCTGCAGATGATCGCAATTATAGGTCTTCTATGGCGGATGGATGAGGGCTACGGTGATTTGCTTCTCACCGTGGCGTTTATCTCATTGGGTTTTGCGGTCGTACTGACGCTCTGGTCCATGTGGAAGTACCTGGAAGTGATGCTTGCAGCGGAAGCAGGCGACCAGAATCAGTAAAGGAGTTGATAACGCTCCGCAGAGCGTTACACTGACCGCACGCGGGAATAGCTCAGCTGGTAGAGCGCAACCTTGCCAAGGTTGAGGTCGCGAGTTCGAACCTCGTTTCCCGCTCCAACTTTTCTTTGTTTTCTCTATTGGGGTGTCAGTAAGCTCAACGGGGCCCGATCAATACGAATATTTTGGCGGCTTACGTGACACTTGAGCTTTGGTTTTTACTTGCATTGACGTTACTGGCGGGAGCCATGTCTCCTGGACCAAGCGTTGCACTCGTTGTCAGAACGGCCATCACATACGGTCGAGCCGGCGCCCTGGCAGTAGCCCTCGCCCACGGTGTGGGTATAGCGCTTTATGCTATTGCCGTGGTTCTCGGTTTGGCCGCGCTGATTCAGAGTTCGAGTTTTCTCATGACCACCCTGCAGATGTCTGGTGCGCTGTTTCTTTTTTACCTTGGTTGTCAGATGCTGTTCGGCGGCGGTGGAACCATAAAAAAGGGTATCGACAAACCTAGCGAGACATCGAATCAGCGCGAGGGTTTGGAATTGACTCTCTCGAAGCACGCACTGAGTGGCTTTCTGATCGTATTTTTCAATCCCAAAGTGGTGATATTTTTTGTTGCGATTTTCAGCCAGTTCTTAAATGCCAATCAATCATTCGAGACCCAGCTGATCGCCGCAGCGATGGCCGGAGGAGTTGATGCCGCTTGGTACGCACTGGTGGCTGTGTTTGTGAGCAACCCTCGTTTTGCTGACACCCTAACCAGGGCATCAGCTGGCCTCGATTGTGCGTTTGGATTGCTGTTTGTGACGTTTGGCGTATTCGTCTTTCTCAGTCTGCTTTGAAACCCAAAAGCTTACTGAGTGATGGCTGAAACAACTCTTGCATGAAACTCTGTAATTGAAAAGGTTGTTGGTGCTTGGATTGCCATCGCATTAGGTACAGAGCCCAACCAGTTTGAGTCTGCCACAGACCCCGGAATCAGGAACATTTTTCGATCATCCGAGTGGTTGAGATAGGATTTGTAAAGGCTTGCTCTCACAATAACGAGGTTGTGTTTGAAGTCCATGACAATGAATTGGCCGTCGAACCCTGACGTGTGAATAACGCGATTTAGGCAGCTGCCGCCTCCATCCTGCTCAGCACAGAAGCTCCAAAACTGCTTGTCGTAAAAGCTATCCATGGCAAGGACGTCAGACACGTAGCCACTGTACTGAGTCCCGCTCTCAACTTCTATTCCGCCTAGGTGCATTAGGTAACCGAACTTCGCAAAATCCCGAGCGGTGCCGTCAAGACAACAATATGACAAGTAATTACCGTTTGCCTGACCGCTCTCAACGTTATCGCGCCACCAGTAAGCGGTCATATTTATGGGTTCAAAGAGCTCAGCTTGGGCAAAGGTTCCCGGGTCTTGTCCCGTAGCTCGGAATACGATTTCACCTAGCACTTGAGTGTCACAGTTCGAATAAAGAAATTCGCCCGCGGTGTAAATGCCATCGGAGTCCCATGGGTAGGCACCACCATCAACCGCAAGACCACGATTGATGCAACCGGTCATTTGATCTGGGTAGAACACAATATTACCCCCGGCTGCAGCATCGCCTTGGTTCGCGCACTCTCCGAGGTTGCCGGTACTAGGTAAAAAGCATGCGGGTACAAGCCCCGAGCGCATATCTAATAGCTGCTCAATGGTGATGTTGATGCGGTCATCTGCCTGCCATTCGGTGATGAAATCTGACGCTAACTGGTCGGTCGATGTGATGAAGCCTTTCTCGATGGCCATGCCGATTAGGATGCTGGTAAAGGACTTCGCGGTAGACCATGAAGTCATCAGGCTTGCGCTGTCACGAGTTCCATAATTCTCAATCCAGAATGCGGGATCCTGATCGCCAGGGTAGGAACCCAAAGAGGTGAGCGTATTAACCTCGCCGTCCGCAATGCCTCGATACTGCTCTTCGATGAGTTTGCCGTCTCGTATAACAAGTGCTGCCTGAGTAAATGCCCCGTCTTGCATGGCGTAATCAAAGGCATCTGACAATGCTGCGGCGTTAAAACCGGCATCAGCTGGGGATTGTGTCTCCCAGGTATCGGGATGCGGTGATTCGAAGATCGGCGGCGGCGTTACGACAGAGGAGGGTGGCGTTGAGCCACCGCCTCCGCCACCGCAGGCTTGAAGTGAGATGGCTACGATGAGGGAAAGATAACCAAGCTTGTTCATACCTAGTCTCCGAGGCTTTATTGGTGGACGTTTACTGATGGGCTTCTGCGGTTGCTTTGGCCCATTTATAGTCGGCTTTTCCATTCGGCGCGCGTTGCACAACGTCCACCAAAATGGACTGTTTTGGTGCTTTATACCCTGCGAGCTGCGACCGAACATGTTCTCGCAATCCGTCCTCACCAATGGGTGCAGTCCCTGGCTTTTGCGAGTACACCGCGACGACTCGGTTGCCAAGACGCTCATCCGGTAAACCCACGACAAGGCAGTCTTCTACATCGGCGTGCCGCTTGATGGACTCCTCAACTTCTTCAGTGAATACTTTTTCACCGCCCGTATTGATGCATTGGGACCCACGACCCAACAATGTGATGCTCCCATCCGCCTCGACTGTCGCGAAATCACCGGGGAAGGAATAGCGAGTACCGTTGACCGTTCGGAAAGTTCTGGCCGATTTCTCTTCGTCCTTGTAATAGCCTCGAGGAACAATACCTGCCGTGGCAACCATGCCCATTTCACCTGATCCTGGCTCGACGGGCTCGTCGTTGTCGTCAAAGACCTTGACGTAATCGGCAATACTAAACTTTGCGGTCTTTGCGGCATTGTCGCGGGTGCTGATTGATCCACCCATAGAGCCCTCGGTGGAACCCATAATGTCATTTAGAACCATGTTGTGATGCGACAATAAACCCTCTTTGATTTCGGACGACCACATGACACCTGAGGACGCAATCTGGCCAAGTCGTGACAAGTCATACGGCTTACCAGCGGCTTTTGCAGCGTCCAACGCGACCAATATCGGGCGCGCAAATGCGTCACCGACGATAGTCAGGTCGGTAACTTCGTTATCAACTACACACTGTAACAAGGCGTCTGCATCAAGATGCTGAGTTCGCTGCGTGACGACGGTACCTCCACAATTTAAAGCCACCATGGTGCCAATCCACATACCCGTACCGTGCATTTGAGGACAGGCGGGCAAACTTCGATGCACAGCCCCCATCTCGCTGATAGCTTTGGCTCCGGCGAGGACTTCATCAATGGATGTTGGTGGCGCAATTCCTCGGGACGTGTAGCCACCAATGCACAGCCAATGTGCCAAGGCGCCATTGTCATACATGACTCCCTTTGGCATACCGGTCGTCCCACCGGTATAGAGCATGTAACGATCTTCATATGCGCTAGGAGTGAAAGGTAGCGGCGTTGACTCAGCTAGCGCTGTCTCGTAGTCAAGGGCACCTTCTAGCAATGGACGGCCCGACTGATCGTCTACCTGTATGTACAGCTTTACCTTCGGCAGGCTATCGCGGATCTCGGAAATGCGAGGAGCATAGCTTGCGTGATAGATGACGACCTCGGCATCACTATTATCCAGCAGATAGATTAATTCCTCGGCACGGTACCGATAATTGACGTTAACCGGGCAGACGGACTGCTTGAAGCATCCAAAGTGCGCCTCGGCATACTCGTTGCAATTGAGCATGTACATGCCTACCGATGCGCCGTTGGTCACAGCGTTTTGTTCGAATAAGCCCGCAAGTCGTGCGGCTCGATCGTTAAACTGTGACCAGGTAACTGTCTCACCCTCACAAATCAGTGCTGGTCTGTCAGGAAAGGCCTCTGAGAGAGCCGTCCAAACATTATTGAAATGAAACTCCATTGTTTTGCTCCGCTGAACTTATTGTTTTTCAAAGCGCGGCGCTGACATGGGGATCAAACGCCGACCCGTAGCCCTGAGCGTCTCATGAGGGCCATGAGATTGCTAGACTACGCGCCGGTTTAGTGAGCTGAGAGGGGCTTAAATTGGCTTAAGATGAAACGGAGTCAACCACCCTCACCATTCCAAGATTTGTGCCTTTCACCCGAGTCTTTTTTAGATGCTTCAAGATGGGTTTTGGCATGCCTTCGGGAAGGTCAACTGTTGAGTAATGCTCGAAAATATTGATGCTTCCAATGAACTGACCTTCGATGCCAGCCTCGTTAGAAATCGCACCGACTATTTCTCCGGCTTTAACACCCTGTTTGCGACCAATTGCCAGCCAAAATCGTTCCATGAGAACGTCGGGGTGTTCATCGAGCGGTCTGGCTCTGCCTAATTCTCTCGCCGTGTAGGTCAAAGGCACTTCTCGCTCTTTGCCCCGCTTGTCGCGAAGAGGCATAGGCTCTCGTGCTTTTTTGGTTCGTTCGTTTTCTCCGCCAGTTGGCTGTTTCGTGCTCCGCGTCTCTCTCGCAGGCTCCGTGCCGTCGATGACCATCGTGGCCAAGGCCAGTGCGATATCGCGATGGGTATTACCCTCGTTAATTAACTGCTCAATAGCTTCATTTGCACGCGGGTGGTGTTGAGTCTCCAATCCGGAGCGAAGCTGTGCGACCAGTTTCTCACGTGCTTTAGCGTCAATATCGTCAAAGGAGGGAAGTTCGATTTGTTCGATCTTTTGCTTGGTAACGCGCTCGATGTTCTGGAGCATGCGTCGCTCGCGAGGTGCGACAAAAAGAATCGCTTTGCCCTCGCGCCCAGCGCGACCGGTTCTTCCAATGCGGTGCACGTAGGATTCACGGTCAAATGGAATATCATAGTTGATCACGTGCGTGATTCTGTCTACGTCTAGACCCCTCGCGGCAACATCGGTGGCAACAACAACATCCAAGCGACCATCCTTGAGTTGCTCTACCGTTTTAAAGCGCGTTTTCTGATCGATATCGCCATTTAAGGGTGACGCGATAAAGCCTCGCTGGCGCAGTTGATCAGCGATTGCAGATGTGCTTTCGCGAGTTCTCACGAACACAAGGACACCCTGAGTGTCTTCCGCACCGAGGAATCGTGTTAGCGCATCCAGTTTGTTTGTTCCCTTTACCAACCAGTAGCACTGCTGAATATTGGCATTGGTTGTTGCGGCCGAAGTAATGGCGACCTCCACTGGATCCTGCAGATGCTCACTCGCAATTTCCCTGATGCGTTGAGGCATCGTTGCCGAGAATAAGGCAACCCGGCGGCCCTTGGGTGTCTGAGCAAGAATCTCGTCAACATCATCAATAAAACCCATGCGCAGCATTTCATCGGCTTCGTCCAGCACCACTGACTTAATCTCGCTGAAATCTGCGCTTCCTCGTTTGAGGTGATCAAGCAACCGTCCTGGCGTGGCAACTACAATATGAACCCCTTCTTTAAGGCTTCGCAGCTGCTGACGCATGTCGTTACCGCCGCACAGCGCAACGACTCGACAACCGTTGGATGATTTGGCGTAACTTCTAAAAGCATCGGCCACCTGCATAGATAGCTCGCGGGTAGGGCATAGAACCAATACCTGTGGGTTTCGTCGTTTGTAGTCCAGTTTTGCGAGCGCGGGCAGCGCGAATGCAGCGGTTTTACCCGTACCCGTTTGTGCGATGCCAACCACATCTCTGTCTGCCATCAGAGCGGGTATGGTCTCTGCCTGAATAGGTGTCGCCTCTTCATACCCCAGTGCGCTGAGCGCTTGCAGTAAAAAAGGTGGTAACCCAAGGCTTGAAAATGCCATGGGTGAGGGGGTGCTATCGGTCATAATCGGTATACAGGCGAGGAAAGCGCGCAGACTACGCGGTGCCGATGCAATACAAAAGGGAAATCCTGCCTATATTTGCGGTTAAAGCGAGTGATCCAACTTAAGAGGCTGTTTTTATCCCCGCCAGCGCCGACTCAGTCCTGGAGATATCAGCCAGTAAAGTCCGATGCGCCATCCAGAAGAAGAAAACCCCCGAAGTACCCAAAG
This sequence comes from Gammaproteobacteria bacterium, assembly GCA_009937065.1. Taxonomy (GTDB): domain Bacteria; phylum Pseudomonadota; class Gammaproteobacteria; order Pseudomonadales; family Halieaceae; genus Luminiphilus. The sequence continues at coordinate 7,588 of JAACDF010000112.1, forward strand.
TAAGAGCCGTTAACATCGCGTACCTGAGGTTTTCCTCACCGAATATTGGAAGATACGCATCAGATAAGACGCCCACGACTAGAGGCCCTAAACCGAGACCAATCATATTGATAACAAAGAGTAAGACGGCAGAGGCACTCGCACGCATGTTTGGCGTGACCAACGTATGACAGATGGCGATACATGGACCGAGATATAAGGTGTTTAAAATATGTGCCGGGGTATAGGCCAATACTACATACAGCGGTTCACTCCCGAGCAGGGTGTAGTAAGACAGCGGAAGGGAAAGCATTAACCCCCAGAGCGCAATACGGACATACCATCGTTTATCTCTTTTGCCCCAACGATCGGCTAGGTAGCCCCCGAGGAACGTTCCCAGCATACCCGTGGTGCCGGAGATAACACCCATAAACATGCCCACTTCTGTCACCGTCAGTCCGTAGTTTCTTATCAGCAATGAAGGGAAAAAGTTACCGTTACCGTAGCCAACGAAGGATGCGGTTGAGCAACCCAGAGCAATCCACCAAAACGCGGGACGTTGAAGAAGAAAAGCGATGGTCTCCTTGAAGCTGGCTTTTTCGTTATCCAATGCCCCCGGCGTAACAGTTCTTGGCGGTTCTCGGACCAATAAAAGCAGCAGAAAGGCTAGCGCTACGCCGGGAATGCCGACTATAAAGAACGCGTTGCGCCAACCGTAGGTATCCGCAATCCAACCGCCGGCGAAATAGCCAAAGAAGATACCCAGATAAATACCTGTGGTGTAAATGGAGATTGCCGTGCCGCGCTGCTCCTCAGGGAAATAGTCGCTGATCATAGAGTGCGATGGCGGCGATCCTCCAGCCTCGCCCAGCCCCACTCCCAAGCGAGCCAGTAACAGCTGTGTATAGTTCTGGACCATGCCTGACAGTGCCGTCATCACACTCCAGATGGTGAGTGATGCCGCGACAATATTTCGACGATTACTACGATCCGCTAGCCACGCGATGGGAATGCCGGCGGTCACATAAACCACAGCGAAACTGAACCCTGTTAGAAGCCCGAGCTGAGTATCACTGAGCCCCAGTTCAGCTTTGATCGGTTCTTGCAAAATGACCAGTATCTGGCGATCGATGAAGTTAAAGGCGTAGACCACCGTGAGGATGGCTAGAACAAACCACTTGTAGTTGGTCGATTGCGGGTCAGTCACGCTGCCTCTCTTTATCGGTTGCGCTTTTGATGAGTTAGAGGAGTAGCTGATTAGGCGAGGGCCAGCTAGCCTGCGCTATCGCCAGCCGACCCCATCGACACAGGATGCCATAGTTGGGGTAAGCTTCCAGTCCCTTATGAGATGGCAATTGAAACCTATGAGCGACGAGCAGTCATTGACACACCTCGACAGTAACGGCGAGGCCCATATGGTGGATGTGGGAGATAAGGCAGTGACTCAGCGGGTGGCCACGGCACGATCCAAGATTAGAATGCGACCTGAGACCTTGGCAGCCATTGAGTCGAGTGAGCTTAAGAAGGGTGATGCGTTGGCTACGGCGCGGATAGCGGCCATCCAGGCGGCCAAAAAAACCAGTGATTTGATTCCTCTATGTCACCCCTTGCCGATTACGAAGGTCGTTGTGGACATGACCATTGACCATGAGTTACCCGGAGTGGTGATTGATGTGACTTGCAAAGTTCGAGGTCAGACCGGTATCGAAATGGAGGCGCTGACAGCGGCTTCGATTGCTGCGCTGACCCTTTATGATATGGCTAAGGGTATCGACCGCGGCATGGTGATCGAGCAAACTGCGCTACTGCATAAATCCGGTGGCAAGTCGGGGGAGTGGCAAAATGACGATTACCGTTAAGTTCTTCTCACTCATACGTGAAGCCGTTGCGACTGAGCAGTTGACCCTTGAAATATCCGAGAATCTGTTAACCGTTGAAGCCTTAAAAGCGGAGCTCAGCCTCCGCGGTGAGGCTTGGGAAGAGGCGCTCTCACACCCGAATTTAATCCAAGCGGTCAATCAACGTGTTGTATTTCAGGAGGAAGGCATCAAGGACGGTGATGAGGTCGCCTTTTTCCCTCCAATGACGGGTGGCTGATTTGCTGGTGCACGTGACAGACCGGGCCATTGATCCTGGCAACTTGGCGGCAGCTTTCTACCGGCATCATCCGGACGCCGCAGTAACGACATTTTCTGGATTCGTTCGCGATTTTAATGACGCGGGGCAGGTGGATAGCCTGTACCTCGAGTGTTATCTGGAAATGGCAACGCGTGTTTTAACTGATCTGGGTAACGGCGCTGCGCAGCGATTCGGACTTCGAGCGTGGCAAATCGTACATCGCTATGGTCATTTGCAACCCTCGGATCCGATTGTTTTTGTTGCCACCAGTGCCGATCACAGAGGCGAAGCGTTTGCCGCCTGTGAGTTTGTCATGGATACGCTCAAGACTGATGCGCCTTTTTGGAAGCGGGAGCATTACGGCGAGATAGGGCAATGGGTTACAGTCAAAGACATCGATAAGGATCGCCGAGACAGGTGGTCCGAAAAGGATTCTGATCAATGAAGTATTGCAGTCGTTGCGCGCACGAGGTCGTCCGCAAGATCCCAGAAGGTGAGGATCGTGAAAGAGACGTTTGCCCATCTTGCGAAGAGATCTTCTACGTCAACCCCAAGATCATTGTCGGCTGTATACCCACTGTCGGAGACCAGGTCTTGCTGTGTAAGCGCGCAATCGAGCCACGGTACGGAAAATGGACACTACCTGCTGGATTTATGGAAAACGGAGAGACAACTGCTGAGGGAGCGGCCCGGGAAATGTTTGAGGAGGCTGAGGCGCGCGCCGTGGACATGGCGCTTTACCGCATCTTCGATGTTCCCCACATCAGTCAAGTGTATGTGTTTTATCGCTGTGAGGTACTGGACGGTCATTTTGGGGCAGGGTCTGAGAGTCTAGAAAGCAAACTTTACTCAGAAGCCGATATACCATGGGATGAGCTCGCGTTTCCGGTTGTAATAGAAATGCTCAGAGAGTTTTTTGAAGACCGCAAAACACAAGAGTTTCCGGTACGAAACAGTACTATTCGTTATCAGAAACGTCGCACTGGATAGATCACTGGATCAGTGCGTATTGAGTCCCTAAACTTCATAACCAACCATCATCAGAGGAGTCGCAATGTCACTTCCAACAACAGGGTCGCCTGCACCAATCTTTACTTTGCAGGATAACAACGGCGCGGATGTCTCGCTGAGCGATTTCCAGGGCAATAAAAACGTTTTGGTCTATTTTTACCCAAAGGCAATGACGCCCGGATGTACGGTACAAGCACAGGGTCTGCGCGATATTGCAGTGCAGCTAGATGAACACGATGTAGTGGTGCTCGGTATCAGTCCAGATCCGGTGAAGCGATTAGCTAAGTTTGTGGAGCGAGATGCGCTCAACTTTCGACTACTGAGTGATGAGGACCATGCCGTGGCTGACGCATACGGAGCGTGGGGTCCCAAGAAGTTCATGGGCAGAGAATTCGACGGGATTCTGAGGACGAGTTATCTGATCGATAAAGACGGAAATCTTTGCGAAATCCTCAATAAGTTCAAGACGAAAGACCATCATGAGGTGGTCTTAAATACCATCGCCGAACTCGGTCTATGATCGATCTTTATACATCACCAACACCTAACGGCCACAAGGTTTCGATTGCGCTAGAGGAGATGGGGCTTGATTACGAGGTTCACACCATTGACCTAAGGTCAGGTGAGCAGAAGCAGGAGCCATTTCTAAAGCATTCTCCGAACGGGAGAATACCCGCGATCTACGATCGGGATTACGAGTTGTCGATCTTTGAATCGGGGGCGATCATGATCCACCTTGCAGAGAAGTCTGGTAAGTTTTTACCCACCGACATTGTCGGTCGGTCGCGGGTGATTCAGTGGTTGATGTTTCAGATGGGCGGTGTGGGTCCCATGATGGGCCAGGCAAATGTCTTTTATCGGTATTTTCCGGAGAAAATCGAGGCTGCTATCGACCGCTATCAAAGCGAAGGCCGCAGGTTGTTCGAAGTTTTAAATACACAGCTAGGCAAAACTGAATATTTGGCTGGCGATTACAGTATTGCAGATATGGCTAATTGGGCGTGGGTACGTACGTACCGCTGGAGCGGTATCGAAATTGAAGGGCTGGAACACCTTCAACGTTGGCACAAGGCAATAAAGGCGCGTCCCGCAGCGGAAAAAGGCATCGCAGTTCCCGTCGATATGCGACTGCTTCGGGATGGTAAAGAAGACTCCAAAGAGACCAAAGATTTCATCAAAGGCGCCCAATCGATGGTACAGGGCATCAAACAGGACTGAATTACGTGTTTAGAGTGATTACCTGCAATACCAACGGCATAAGAGCTGCTCACCGCAAAGGTTTTTTTGAGTGGCTAGGGAAGCAGAACGCTGACGTGGTTTGTATACAAGAGACGAAGGCTCAGGAATACCAGTTAGTGGATGAGCTGTTCCGGCCTGATGGGTATCACTGCTACTACAACGACGCTGAACGCAAGGGTTATAGCGGGACAGCGCTTTACGCCAAGCAAAAACCATCAGCGATAGAGGTCAAAGTAGGGTGGGAGCCGGTTGATTCGGAGGGCCGGTATTTACGTGCTGACTTCGATGGATTAAGCGTTATCTCATTGTATGTGCCTTCCGGCTC
>JAACDF010000014.1 GCA_009937065.1 Gammaproteobacteria bacterium
CAGCTTGCTCACGCTTTGGTTTGTCTTTCTGTCAATGCGCGTTATCGCATTACGAGGCAACCCTATGTTCGCTTTTTTAATCCTCGGCGCGTCTCCAGACGATATGCTTGAGCGTGCCGTTCGGGCTCACGGAAATCTCGCGGAATATGCGCCCATCATGCTGATCTTGCTCTACCTGTTGGAAACCCTACCTGCGGCAGCAGCTACCCAGACCACGCTTCACATACTGGGCGGCGCCTTTCTTCTGGGAAGACTGATGCACGGCGTGTGTTTTGGCTTTATGACGTCTAGCATGCCGCTCCGAATTGGTGGGACCGCACTGACGCTCTTCCCGCTCATGGGCGCAGCAATTCTGCTTCTCACAGTGGTCGTTTAACTCCGCCGTCGGGGGACGACTGTGCTATAAAGTTAAGACCATCCGATAACGTGGGGGATTTGGATACACAGTGACGCTTCTCATTGTTTATCTTGCCATTGCCATAGGCGTCTCGTTCCTATGCTCTATTCTTGAGGCGGTACTTTTATCCATGACGCCTACGTTCGTGGAGCGGGTGGCCCAAGACAGACCCCGTGCGGGTGCGGTCGTGCAGAAAGTGCGAAAGCGCATGGATGAATCCCTGGCCAGTATTTTGATACTGAACACCTTTGCCCACACGATGGGTGCAGCGGGTGTGGGTGCGCAGGCACTCATCGTGTTCGGTCCCGAAATGGAGACGCTGGTAGCCGTTCTCCTTACGCTCGCCATCTTATATTTTTCGGAAATCATCCCTAAAACGATAGGGGCGATCTACTGGCGCAGTCTCTCCATTCCAGCAGCGCATACCATTGTCTGGTTGGTTCGTCTCACCTTTCCATTGGTCTGGGTGTCCACCCGGCTCACCAAGATCATGGGCAACAAGAATATGAGCACAGTGACTCGCGAAGAAATCCTCGCTTTGGCCTCACTAGGCCAGCGCCACGGTGCACTAATGTCGCAGGAAAACGAATACCTCCAAAACATCCTGCGCATGCGTTCAGTCACTACGGGGGATATTCTGACACCCAGAACGGTCGTTCATATGTTGGACGAAAATGCTACCGTCAACGATGCCTTGGCCAGCGAAAAGTCTCGCCGGTTTTCTCGAATGCCGGTTTATATTGATTCCGTAGACACCATCACGGGGCATGTACTGCGTAGTGATTTATACGAGGCGGAGCGAACGGGTACCGGTGACAGTACTATCGCGTCACTGCGTCGCGATGTCGTTTACGTATCGGACAAATTACCTGTCCATAAACTCATTAATCTGTTCATTACACATCAAATGCATTTATTTGTCGTCGAAGACAAGTACGGCCAAACCGCGGGGGTGGTGACCTTGGAAGACGCTCTCGAAACACTACTGGGTGAGGAAATTATCGACGAAAGCGATTCCGTTGCAGACATGCAGGAACTGGCCAAGGAGAAACATCGAGACAGATTGGAAAGCGCGAACTCTGATTAGTTGTACGCCACTGACCCAAGCAATTGACTGAAGATGCCAACCTAAGGCTTTTCTTAGAAGCACAAAAAAACCCCAGAAATGGGGCTTTTCGTTAGATGGTGCGGAAGGGGGGACTTGAACCCCCACAGCCATAGGCCACTACCCCCTCAAGATAGCGTGTCTACCAATTCCACCACTTCCGCAATCTGTGTTGGCTCTAGTCGATCGGGAGATCGTCTGCGCCAGAATTCTCGATAGGCTCATCAGCAAGCGGTAGATCACCTGCAGGAGCCAAGGGTGCCGCTTCGATGGATTCGAGCGGAACCTCAAAACCAAGGTCATCGGTGTCTGCAAACTGCTGGTCCGCAATCATTGCGAGACCGAAACTTGTTGCGAAGAAAAGCGCAGATAACCATCCCGTAGCTGACGTCAACACGTTACCACCACCAGACGAGCCAAAGACCGTCTGTGATGCGCCACCACCAAACGATGCGCCCATGTCAGCTCCTTTGCCGCGTTGCAACAAAATGAGGCCGATGATCGCAAGCGCCACCAGCAGGTGGACAACCAAAATAACCTGATTCACGTGTCTCTCCGAAATCGACGTTTACACAGCAAATAACGTCATAACCAAGGGTGCGCGAGTCTACCCAAGTGCTGCACGAGGGGCAAGACCAATCTTGTCAGGCAGCTTGCCTAATAGCGTCCGCGACTTCACCAGCTAGAGCGTCAATCGCGACCGTGTCATCCCCTTCAACCATAACGCGAATAACGGGCTCAGTCCCCGATGGGCGCAAAAGCAACCGCCCTCTTCCCTCAAGCTCAGATTCAACACGCCGGCAGGCTTCGCCAATCGCTGGATACGCCGATAAATCAAAGCCCTTTTTAATACGTACGTTAACCAACACTTGAGGTAATGGATTAAAACCCGAAGCAAGGGCCTCGAGACTTTTACCCGAAGCTCTGACGGCAGCCAGCACTTGCAGTGCCGCAATAACGCCATCACCTGTGGTGCTCACGTCCCCGCAAATAATATGACCAGACGACTCTCCACCCAGACTCCAGCCCTCCGCGACCATCAGCTCTTTAACATAGCGGTCGCCAACCTTTGCGCGTGCCAATCGAAGGCCACCGGCCTCGAGCGCGAGTTCCAGACCCATATTGGTCATCAGAGTGCCGACGATACCGGCATCAGAGTCCCCGTTGGCGAGACGATGCATAGCGAGCACGTAGAGCACATCATCACCCGTTAGTAATTCGCCCTTCGCATTGACCATTTGTAGCCGATCGCCGTCGCCGTCAAAGGCAATGCCAATGTCCGCACTCTCTTCTAGCACCTTTGCCTGCAAAGCAGCTGGCTCCGTAGAACCAACGCCATCATTAATGTTGTAACCATCAGGCGTTGCACCAATGACAACCGTAGTAGCTCCCAGCTCTTCAAAAACCGCCGGAGCAATGTGATAGGTGGCACCATGCGCACAATCAATGACCAGTCTCATACCCTTGAGACTCAGGGCACCAGGAAAGGTTGACTTGCAGTATTCGATGTAGCGCCCCGCCGCATCGACAATACGACTGGCTTTACCAAGCTGCTCTGAATCGACTGTCTGTATGGGACTGTCAATCATGGCCTCTATCTGAAGCTCCAACTCGTCCGAGAGCTTGCTGCCCTGACCATTGAAAAACTTTATGCCGTTATCAAAGTAAGGATTGTGCGATGCGCTGATAACAATGCCGACATCCGCTTTTTGTGTTCGGGTCAGTAAAGCAATGCCGGGGGTCGGGAGTGGCCCCAAAAGTTTAACGTTAGCACCAGCGGCCACCAGTCCCGCTTGCAAAGCTGATTCGAGCATGTAGCCCGATACGCGTGTGTCCTTACCAATGACGACCGTTGGCTTGGTGCCGTCTTCACTGGCGAATACCTTTCCCGTCGCCCATCCAAGTCTCAGCATAAAGTCGGGTGTCACAGGCGCGTCGCCAACACGACCCCGAATACCATCAGTACCAAAGTATTTTCGACTCACAACTCCCCCTCAGTCGCCTGCCACACACCTAATGCATCCGCTGTTTCAGCCACATCGTGTACGCGAATGACCGAGGCTCCCCTTGCAGCAGCCATAACGGCTAGTACAGCACTGGGAACGACGCGTTCAGATGCGGGGCGCCCCGTAATTGCGCCGATCATAGACTTTCGCGAGACTCCAACCAAGATCGGGAGCTCAAATGAGGAA
>JAACDF010000113.1 GCA_009937065.1 Gammaproteobacteria bacterium
GTCCACTGGCCGATCCGCTGAAGGTCTAAGAGTTGAAGGAGTTGTCGAGTTCGCCCGAGCCGAGACCCACTGGCGCAACCAGAATGAAACCCTGTTGATCTGCCTCGCTGGTCACTGTCGCGTCACCAATGAAGTCGTTCTGACCACCTCCCCAACCGTGAAACAACATTACGAGTGGGCTGGCGGAGGTCGCAGCATAGGTCTCGGGCACATACACTCGGTAGGAACGTTCAGTGTTAGTGAACTGAAAAGTGTAGTTATCGCTTTCAGTCAGTAAGTCTGTCGTCGCACTGCAGCCTGGTGAGGGGTTGGCGACACCGGGACCCGCGCTATCACCCGGATCAGGCTGGGCGCTCTCAATATTCTCATTGTCGCTGCCGCCGCCAGCACCACAAGAGATAAGGCCCGCTGAAAGCGATATCAAAAAAGCGGTTATCAGATGTCTCAACATGGGGGGAGGAGTACTCACTTAAAGCCGATGGCTTGAGCGTATTTCGAAGCATAGTTGTAAGCAAGCGGCCAAACGCTATCTGCAGATGAGAATGGCTAAAGAGTTACTCATGAGGCTGCTAAACCTAAGCTTCCGAGAGTGTAAACAGATCCGTGTTGCCGCCTTTGGCTACCACATTGTCTGTACGGGTTTTCTCCGAAACGAACCGATATAAATAGTGAGGTCCCCCAGCTTTTGGGCCTGTACCTGATAGCCCTTGGCCTCCGAACGGGTTTACTCCAACGACAGCGCCAACGGTATTGCGATTGATATAGGTGTTACCCACTTGAGTGTTTTCAAATACCATTTGGGCGAAGCCGTCTATCCGGCTGTGAATGCCCAGGGTTAGTCCATAGCCTGACGCTCTGATATCGGCCAGCACATCTCGTAGCTCTGATCTCTTATATCGAATTAGATGCAAGATGGGTCCGAAGACTTCGCGTTCTAACTGGCCGAGGAGATCTATTTCGTAGATTTGCGGCGCAACAAAGTGACCGTTGGTCAAATTGGGGTCGAGCGAAGCCTGCGACAGAAGCCGCCCCTCCCGGCGCATTCTGTCTGTGTGCTCTTGGATGAGCTGCTGTGCCTCGGTGTCAATTACAGGTCCCACATCGGTTCTGAGTTCCATTGGATCGCCAACTTTGAGCTCCAACGTTGCTCCGCAAAGCATGTCGATCACTGCGTCGGCAATGTCCTCCTGTAAATAGAGTACGCGCAGAGCACTGCAGCGCTGCCCTGCGCTTTGAAATGCCGAAACGATAACGTCATCGACAACTTGCTCAGGTAGCGCCGTTGCATCTACGAGCATTACATTTAACCCACCGGTTTCGGCGATAAGTGGAACGATAGGACCATCGCGGGCAGCGAGTTGCCGGTTGATGCCTTTCGCGGTTTCTGTGCTGCCTGTAAAAGCCACGCCTGCAATACGGTCATCAGCCACCAGAGCCGCTCCCACACTTTTGCCACCGGGCAGAAGATGTAGGATGTCCTCGGGGATTCCGGCCTCATGCAATAATTTGACTGCATGAAAAGCAATCAGTGGAGTTTGCTCTGCAGGTTTTGCTACGACCGCATTACCGGCTACGAGGGCGGCACTCACCTGTCCCATGAAAATAGCTAGGGGGAAGTTCCAAGGACTAATACAGAGAAAGACGCCTCTTCCGTGGAGACTAAGCTCGTTAAGTTCTCCGGTCGGGCCTGGAAGTTTTATCGGGTCGGTAAGGTTCTGCCTTGCCTGCTGCGCGTAGTAACGGCAGAAATCTATCGCTTCGCGCACTTCAGAGAGTGCGTCTTCAAGCGTTCGGCCTGCCTCGGATACGATGACTCCCATCAGCTCCGGTATTTGCGCCTCCAATAGTTCAGCTGCACGCTCCAGGCACTCGGCTCGATAATGAGCGCCGCGCAGATCCCAAAGGGGCTGTGCGGAAACTGCTAGTTCGATTGCTTTGTCCTGCTCCTCTGCACTGGCTGAGACAACGAAACCGACAGTCTCGCCGGACGCGGGATTGATAACGGGGCTTGGTTCGCTCGTGACAGACTGACCACCCACAATAGGTCTCGCCTCCGTGCGTTTTGAAAGTGACGTCAATCTCTTAGAGAGGTCTCTGACCACTGACGCGTCGTTTAAATCAAACCCTATCGCATTAAGCCAGGGCGCGGACTCTTGGGCATATAAGTGTCTCGGCAACGGAATCTTTGGGTGCCGGCGCTGGGACACCGCTAATACCTGTTCGATTGGATCTCGGTTGAGTTCGCTCGCCGACACGCTCGCATCTAGAAATCGGTTCACAAAGGAGCTGTTGGCACCATTTTCTAGCAATCGTCTGACGAGGTAGGGCAGCAGGTCCTTGTGATTACCGACAGGGGCATACACGCGGATTGGCGTACTTGGGTCAGACTTCGACAGCTGCGCGTAAAGCAACTGACCCATACCGTGCAAACGCTGGAATTCAAAATTGGTATTGCCTTGGGCTAGCGCCTTGATCATTGAGACGGTATGCGCGTTATGGGTTGCGAACTGTGGAAATACAAGAGCAGTCGCGCCCAACAGCTTTGCAGCGCAAATTTGATAGGAGAGGTCGGTATTGCATTTTCGAGTAAATACGGGGTAATCGGACAGCCCTAATTCCTGTGCGTGCTTGATCTCTCTGTCCCAGTACGCGCCCTTCACCAGCCGAACCATCAAACGCCGATCGGTTTCCCTCGCTAGAGCGATAAGCCAGTTGCATGTCGCTTCTGCTCGTTTCTGATAGGCCTGCAGGACAAATCCCAAGCCATCCCACGCGGTGAGATCTGGGTCTCGAGCCAGAGCTTCAAAGAGATCAAGTGAGATATCCAGCCGCTCTGACTCTTCAGCATCAATTGTTAAACTGATACCGCCCGCTCTTGCCATCAGGGCGAGTTGCTTGACCCGAGGCAGTAGCTCTGAAATAACACGATAGTATTGGCTGAAGGCATAGCGCGGATGCAGCGCAGAAAGTTTGATGGATATCCCGTCCGCATGAGTGATATTGCCCTCGGTATTGGCATTCGCAAGCACACAAATTGCCTCGGCATAGGCATCAAAATAGCGTTGCGCGTCGCTGGCGGTGCGAGCCCCCTCGCCCAGCATATCGAAAGAAAACCGGGTGCCGGGGCTGTTAGCTGCACGACCTTTGCGGATAGCCTCTTCAATTGTGCGCCCCAGTACATACTGACCTCCCATGATCCTCATGGCTTGCAGGATCGCTCGCCGGACAGCGGGTTCGCCCAGTTTCCTGGTGAGGGTTTTTACCCAGGAGCCAGTGTCTTCGGTGGTCTCACTTCCCAGTGCCACGACGCGCCCCGTCAGCATGAGCCCCCAAACAGAGGCATTCACGAAGCGAGATGAGGATGCGCCTTGATGCGACCCCCAGTCTCCCGAGCGGATTTTTTCTGCGATGAGCTGATCTGCCGTCGCCTCGTCTGGTACACGGAGCAGAGCCTCGGCGAGACACATTAAGGCGACACCTTCCTTGTTGGACAGTCCAAACTCTTGGAGAAACGCATCCAAAGTGCCTGCTTCGTGGCTGCGCTGACGACAACCTTCGACCAGCAGGGTCGCTTGGTCGCTAATGGCGGTTTTTGTCGCAGAGTCTAGGCTGTCCTCGCTCAGCAACCGGTTGGCCACCTCCGCCTCGTCTGCATGCGTTTGAGCTCGTATGTACTGCCTCAGTTCCTCTGCCACGACAGAATGTCCGCTAAACGATATTTAACTCTGAATTATCACCATAATCTTCAGTTTTAATCTCTTATTTTTGATTAAAAGCAAAATAAAAATCTGCTAAAAATATAAATAAAGCATTTTATGCTGATACAATGTCCTGCATGGAATTAGACCGCATAGACCGTAAAATTCTTGAGCTCCTGCAGCAGGATGGCCGACTGTCAAACGTGAAGCTTGCAGCCAAAGTTGGACTGAGTCCTACACCCTGCCTCGATCGCGTTCGTAGACTGGAGCGTGAGGGCTACATTTTGGGATACGTCGCGCTTGCCGACCCCCGCAAGCTCAACGCCTCGACGGTCGCCTTTATTCAGGTGCATCTCACCAATACTAGTACCGCCAATCTCCGTGAATTTTCAAGAGAGATGCGGTCGCTGCCAGAAGTCGAGAGCTGTCATATGGTGGCTGGCGGGTTTGATTTTCTATTGAAGATCCGCTGTTCAGATATGCAGGACTATCAAAGGTTTTTAGGCGAGAAACTCGCGATGATCCCTCTGATCGATCAAACACATACTTACGTTGTTATCGAAGAAGTTAAGTCCGAAACAGCCATAAGCCTCGCGAACCTAACATGACTACGCCCTATGGGTTTTCAATGCTACCTTTCGGGGGCAGGGCCAACTTGCCACAGCACGCGACAAGTCGGCGAATCGAAAAATAAAAGTTGCGGTGGAGCAATGACTTAGGGGTTTGGTAGGACCAGCCGGCTTGCCATTTTGATACCTCCGGCGCGATCACAGTTTTTATGAATGCGCATGGATTTTTCGCATAATTTTCTGACAATTAAGGTGGCTTAGCATGCGAGCTTTTTACTGTCTAAAACAGGGTTAAGCTGAGCTTTGAATACGCATCCTTTCCTCCCCGACAGGACATACACACATGAAAATCGGATTTATCGGCCTCGGCAATGTCGGTGGCAAACTCAGCGGTAGCCTGATTCGCAACGGACATGACGTCTCGGTGCTGGATCTGAATCCTGACCTGGTGGCCGAAAAGGTCGCCAAAGGCGCAAAAGCGGCTGAATCCGCGGCCCAGCTGATGCGCGACTGCGATGCAGTGATTACCTGCTTACCTTCCCCAGCGGCGTCCAATGCGGTCATGCAGGAAATGTTGCCCGAGGTCTGCGACGGTAAAATTTGGATGGAAATGTCGACCACCGATCAGGCCGAAGCGGTACGTCTGGGCAACCTGGTGATCAAAGCAGGCGGTGCGGCGGTGGACTGCCCGGTCTCAGGTGGTTGCCACCGGGCTGATACGGGTAATATCTCCATCTTCGCAGGCTGCGACCGAGCCACATTCGAGCGCATTCTGCCCTTACTGACTACTTTGGGTCGCCGGGTTCTGCATACGGGTGAGCTTGGGTCTGCGTCTATGCTCAAAGTGCTGACGAACTATCTCGCCACGGTGCATTTGACGGCTAACGCGGAGGCGTTGGTTGTTGCCAAGGCCGCGGGGATGGACCTGAATGTGGCTTATGAGGCGATTGCAATTTCCTCCGGTACTTCTTTCAGCCATGTCACTGAAAGCCAGGTAATCTTGAACGGGTCGCGCGATATTTCTTTCACTATGGACCTTGTGAAGAAGGATGTGGGCCTCTTCCAAGCGATTGCCGAGCGCAACGACGTGCCGTTGGAAATCTCACCGCTAATCTGTCAGATATTCGACGACGGCATCGCTCGCTACGGGGAGCGGGAACTGTCGCCCAACATTATTCGGCGGCTCGAGGACGCGACCGGACTTGATATCCGTGCGCCAGGATTCCCCGCGGAAATGACCGATGACGAACCGGAAGAGCCGGGATATGAAGTTGTGCCGACAGGCCTTCGCGCTACTGCCTAGGCTGTACGTTTTAGATAATAACCGACGGTCCTATTTTTCAACCGACATCACCAGTCCTATAGTGCGGTAAACCTCCAGACGCAAAAAAGCCCGCTTTAGGCGGGCTCTTTTATGTTTGGTAGGACCAGCCAGATTGTCTTCAATCGCCATTGCCTCTGGCGATTGAAC
>JAACDF010000114.1 GCA_009937065.1 Gammaproteobacteria bacterium
CACCTCGCTAAGTTCGATCAAACCCTGAATGATGAGACTCACAGCTTGAAGCGCCAGTAAAGTGGCCATAGCCGGGATCAGTGTTTTCAGAAGGAAAACGGCCGGTATGCCGCCCGGCTCAGGCGATGATTCCATGATTGACCAACTTTCTGATACGTAGCCCCAGGAGCCGAAAATGATGAGCGCGCAGTAAGGTAAGGTGAATAAGGTGTGGCCAATTGTATTCACCCATGTCTTTTGGCGATCTTTGAAATTTCGATAAAAAACGTCAACCCGAACATGCTTATCCGAAAGCAAGGTGGGTGCCGCGCCGAGCATAAACAAGGTGCCGTGCAAGTAGAGCACAGATTCCTGCGCCGCTATCGCACCCTTTCCAAACCCATAGCGCAAGATCACCACGGTGGTTGTGACTACTGCCATGGCAATCGCTGTATAAGCCACGGTGTTGCCAACGCCACGGCTGATACTGTCGATTGTCTGCGCAAGAGTTGCCCAGTACTTCACTGCAATGACCCGTTCCTCAACACGACGTTGAAGGTTATCATCGTGTGAACATCAATTGCAGAGAGATTCACTGTGCTTACTGTACTGTCCCCAGCCAAAACACTGGATTATGAGACACCGTCGACAACAGCGACCTCGACTACTCCGCGGTTTATGGATCAGTCGGCCTTGTTAGTTGACGATGCACGAAAGTTAGCTCCAGACGATATTCGCTCCCTCATGGGTGTGAGTGAGTCGATTGCGGACTTGAACCATTCACGCTTTATGAACTGGCAGGCAAAGGCCAGTACTGACAATGCAAAACAGGCGGTGCTTGCGTTTAAAGGCGATGTTTATACCGGCCTTGAGGCAGATTCGATGACCGAGAGTGATCTCGAGTTTGCTCAGTCCAGGCTGAGAATTTTATCGGGTCTTTATGGCGTACTGAGACCCTTGGATCTGATGCAAGCTTACCGACTTGAGATGGGGCTTAAGTTTGCGAACCGGCGGGGAAAAAACCTCTATGAATTCTGGGGTGATCGCGTGACCGGCATACTTAACGAAGACCTTGCCGCAGCGAGCACCGAGATTCTGGTGAACCTGGCATCAAACGAGTATTTCAAAGCCGTGAAGCCAAAAGCGCTGAATGCCGACGTTATCACCCCGCAGTTTAAGGATCTGAAAAACGGACAGTACAAGATGATCTCGTTTTTCGCCAAAAAGGCACGTGGCCTTATGGCGCGTTACATCATCGATAATCGGATTACCGACCCCGAAGCGCTTAAGGCGTTTAATGGGTCAGGGTACTACTTCAGTGAGGCGCATTCGAAAGGACCACAATGGGTCTTTTTGCGCGATGAGGTGCCTGCGTAGCGGATGATGTTTGGCGTTAAGAGCGTTGCTTAAAGGGCAGTAACGTCGCAGCTTCGTCCCGGTAGCGACGGACGTGGTCACAGTCTCGCCGGCAAAAGTCTGCAACCGCGTCTTTTAACCGTGGTTCGGCAACCCAGTGGTTTGAATATGTGAGTGTAGGCTCGAAGCCACGCTGTATCTTGTGTTCGCCTTGCGCCCCCGGATCGAAGCGGCCGATACCGCGCTCAATACAATACTCGATGCCACGGTAGTAGCAGGCTTCGAAGTGTAAGAAATCAAATTCCTTGAGGCAGCCCCAGTACCGACCATAAAGCGTATCGTCATCAACAAAATACAGTGCAGCTGCCACAGGGTTTTCACCCTCCTGCGCAATCACCATTACCGTGCTTTCTCCTAGTTTAGGACACACACTCGTGAAAAAATCACCGGTTAAATAGCCCTGGTGACCGCTTCGTTTTAGGTAGGTTGTTTGATAGCAGTAGTAGAAAAAGGCCCAGTCCTCCTCGTTAATCTCAGTACCTGTTTTCGTCACAAGGTGCAGGTTCTGAGCAGCAATGGCGCTACGCTCCTTTTTAAGGGCTTTCCGTTTTCTGCTGTTGAAGGCTGACAGGAAATCATCAAAATCTGAGTAATTGCGGTTAAACCAGTGGAACTGCGTGGTCATACGCTGTAACAAGCCCGCATTAGCCAGCTGCGTTGATGTCGCTTCGTCCGGAAATAAAATATGCCAGCTCGATATATTCTCGGACTCGCACCAGTCAGTGACTGCTGAGACCAATTCGAGTTGGGCGCTGGGGCGGTCGCTGTCTGTCCATAACCGAGGGCCGGTGGCTGGTGTAAACGGTACGCCGGTCACGAGCTTGGGATAGTAGTCCAGACCGCTTCGCTGCCAGGCATCGGCCCATGACCAGTCAAAGACGTATTCACCGTAACTGTGGCTCTTGAGAAACCCGGGAGCCATTGCCACAGGCCGATCGTTGTCCCAAAGACCAAGGTGACAGTTCTGCCAACCCGATTGACTGCCTGTGCTACCCGATGACTCCAGGCCGGCCAAAAAAGCGTGTTCTAGAAACGGGTAGCCGCTTGAGAACGATGCTTCCCATAGGTCTTTGGGTAGATCATTAACGCTGGGGTAGAGTCGAAGTTCCACGCGAGAGAGCCTGGCTAGTATTCAGAGCTTATACGGAGAGATGGGCGTAGTGTCCCAGTAGTCCAACTGCGACTATCAGGCCAATCCACTTACTTTCGTTAAAGGCTCGAAAGCAGGTTTCGCGCGATCGATTACTGATGAGCCGCTGGTGTCTGACGAACAAGGCCGCGACGGCGGCGATCGACAGGAAGTAAATAGCGCCAAGATTAAAACTCATACCAGTGGCCACAAAAGACATCAAACACAGCACCTGAAGTCCAAAAATAATTCTGGTATCAGCATTACCGAAGAGTATGGCTGTCGACTTAATACCCACTTCAAGATCGTCTTCTCGATCGACCATTGCGTATTGCGTGTCATAGACCACAACCCACAAAAGATTTGCCAGGAACAGCCACCACAGCCCGACCGGCAGTGTCCCTGTGGTGGCGGCGAAGGCCATGGGGATGCTCCATGAAAAGGCCATACCCAGCATGACTTGTGGTAGGTGAGTAAACCGCTTCATAAATGGATAAACAATGGTGAGCGCCGCACCGACAATCGATAGCTGCACTGTGAGCCAGTTAATTTGAATCACCAACCACAACGCGAGGCTAAATAATGCAAAAAGAAGGCAGAGCGCCTCCAAAACAGATACTTCGCCGGTCACTAAGGGCCGATCGCGTGTTCGTTCAACAAAGCCATCCAGTTTTCGATCGGTGAGATCATTTGTGGTGCACCCAGCCGAGCGCATGACAAAGGCCCCGACTGCAAAGGTGAACAATAGGAAGCCCGTTGGGAGTCCTTCGGACGCAATGATCAAGCCCCAGAGTGCGGGCGCGAGCAATAAATAGGTGCCGATGGGTTTATCAAACCGAATCACCCGCAGGAACGCGCTCACTTTTTGTCGTGTTAGAACCATCGCTGACAAGGGGTCATCCAAAATAAGGTCTGAGCGTCCGATTATACGTGTGCAAACGCCTCGCGTGCGCGAGTCCATCGTGACTCAATTTGTTCTGCGCGTTTCGGATCGTCACGCACTAGTGCTTCAGCGATTGCTTGCGCCTTATCCAATAAAGTTTCGTGCTCTGGCAATCGCGCGACGCGAAATGAAGAGAGCCCCGTCTGTCGTGTACCCAGTACCTCCCCCGGTCCGCGAATGCTTAGGTCTTTCTCAGCGATCACGAAACCATCTTGCGACTCTCTCATGACGGCCAAGCGCTGCTTGGCGGTTTGGCTTAGGGGTGATTGATACATCAGTAAACAGTGACTCTCGATGGCACCTCGGCCCACTCGACCGCGGAGTTGGTGCAATTGCGCTAGTCCAAAGCGCTCGGCATTTTCGATGATCATCATACTCGCATTGGGAACATCCACTCCGACCTCAATGACGGTCGTTGCGACCAAGATATCAATACGATTTGCTGCGAAAGCGGCCATCATCGCTACTTTCTCATCAGCGCTGAGTCGTCCGTGCAATAGGCCTACCTTTAAGTCGGTTAGCGTTTCGCCCAGTTGCGCCGCGGCTATTTCGGCAGCGTTTGCCTGTAACACATCACTCTCCTCAATCAAGGCACATACCCAGTATGCCTGACGACCCTCTCGGCATGCGGCGCCAACTCGATCGATTACCTGTTGTCTGCGCGAGGTATCAATTAACACAGTCGTTATGGGTTTCCGCCCCGGTGGTAGCTCATCAATAACCGAGCAGTCCAAGTCGGCATACGCCACCATAGAAAGGGTTCGGGGTATCGGTGTTGCGGTCATTGTCAGCTGATGTGGAGTGAACTCGTTCAGTCCTCGGCGGGTAAGCGAAAGCCTTTGATTGACCCCAAAGCGGTGTTGCTCATCCACAAGGACAAGCCCCAGTGATGCAAATGCTACGTGGTCCTGAAACAGCGCGTGTGTACCGACCACAACATCAACCTCACCCTGCTCAACCGCAGCCAGTGCCTCGCGTCGCGCTTTGCCTTTTATCTGACCTGTTAGCCACAGTACTTTTACACCCAATGGTGCGAACCACTGGCTAAAGCCTCGAAAATGTTGCTCGGATAAGAGTTCGGTGGGTGCCATTAGCGCGACTTGGTGGCCTGCTTCGACCATGTGTGCAGCGCTAATGGCGGCGACTAGGGTCTTACCCGAGCCAACATCCCCTTGAAGAAGCCGCAGCATGGGCGTGGGTTTCTTAAGGTCCTCGATAATTTCCGAGCAAACCCGCGTTTGTGCTCCGGTCAGTGTGAACGGGAGTTTATTGATAATCGCCTGGGCAATTGCACCGTCACCCGTCGCTCTCGCGGCTTGCAGTTCTAAGGTTCTCGCTCGTCGAGAAAGCATCGAAATTTGATGCGCAATGAGTTCTTCACTTGCTAACCGTAGCTGCGCAGGGTGACGTCCTTCCAGAATGGTCTGTATGTTTACGCCCGCAGGAGGCTGGTGCAATAGCGCGATGGCACTGGCCATGGATGGCCCTTCTTTCAAACGCTCAGCCAGCAGATCCTCCGGTGGATGTTTGGCTAGATAGCTCAATGCCTGTCGTGCGAGATTACGTAGGGTACTTTGGCCCATGCCTTCGGTAACTGGATAAACAGGGGTTAAGGCATCTTCCAGCTCTGCCTCACGATCGCCCACCTGGTACTCCGGATGCGCGAACTCTGGCTGACCGCCAATGAGTCGCGGTTGTCCGAAAAGCGTAATGGTCTCGCCAACCTTGAGTTGTAGCGCTTGCGCGCGGCGAAAATGGAAAAAGCGGAGGGTTATGAGGCCGGTGCCATCATCTACTTTTACAATAAGCGTGGGTCTGCGTCCTCTGGCAATACCTGATGCGCGTATGGTTCCCCTGACAACGGCATCCATACCCTCACATAGCTCACCAATAGCCGTTAAGCGTGTCTTATCCTGATAACGCAGGGGAAAGTGAAATAGCATGTCCTCTATGGTTCGAAGGCCCATAGTATTCAGCTTTTCAAAAACCTTTGGGCCTACGCCCTTGAATTGCTGCAGCGGCAGCTGAAGAATGTCGGTCGGCACAATACATTTCGTCTTGATGGCCCAATGATAATAGCGGTATGAAGGTATGCAGGTGAAGACTCCACGTGTAATGGTAATAGGCTTTGGTGATCTGGCTCGGCGTTTGGCGCCAAAGCTGACTGGACTGGCTGAGGTAATAGGCGTCTCCCGCCGGCCTGAACTTCTGCCGGAGACACTGGCCAGCACAGTCTATGGGGATTACACGAATCTAGACTCGTTGGCGGAAGCGGCCTCACTCAAGCCTGATGTGGTTATTTTCACACCGGTGCCAAGTAGCCGTGATCTCGAAGGATATCGGCTGGGCTATGCTCAGGCGGCACGAAATATCTGTGAGGCGGGCGTCTTAACATATGCTGAGCGCGCCATTTTCGTGTCATCAACGCGGGTTTACGCCGAGAAGGCAGGTGGCTGGGTCACCGAAGATTCACCGCTGGCCGGTGGCGATCCCTACGTCGATGCCTTGCTCGATGGCGAGGCTAGCTTCCGCCGTAACGCAACCACAACGGTATTGCGCCCCAGTGGGCTTTACGATGGCGCAAGGCCCATCATGCTCAAGCCCATCCTCGAGGGTTTGAAGTCCCAACTGGGCACTGGATACACCAACCGAATTCATAGGGAAGATGTGGCGGGCGTCCTCGCCCATCTGATTGACTTGCACATCAAAGGGGCTCGGATTCCCTCAACACTGTCTCTCAATGACAATGAGCCTGTGAAAACCGCTGATCTAGAGGCCTGGTGTTTCGAGCAGCTTGGCCGGGAGCCGACAGGCGAGCGAGAAAATCAGCCGAGAGGCAATCGGCGTATTAGCAACGCCAAGCTTTTAGCAACGGGCTTCCAACTTCGTTACCCCACCTTTCGCGAGGGCTACCGCGAGGCTTTGATGCAACACCGCTAATGTTTCTAGATCGCGAGTATTGCCTCGATTTCTACCTGCACCCCTTTGGGTAATGCGGCAACTTGTACGCATGCTCGTGCGGGATAAGGCTCTTTGAATGCCTCGGCCATCACCGCATTAACTGCCTGAAAGTTGGCCAAATCAGTGAGCGAAATATTAATTTTTACTGAGCTATCTAGAGACCCTCCCGCCGCCTCGGCGATGGCGCTTAGATTGGCGAATACTTGTCTTGTCTCAGCTTCGATACCACCTTTTACGACTTCCATGGTCTCGGGGTCTAAAGGTATTTGGCCCGATATCCATACGGTATTTCCCACCTTTACCGCCTGCGAATAGGGGCCAATGGCAGCGGGAGCGGCGGCGGTACTGATAACAGCTCTGTTGTTCATGAGATGTGACCTCTTTTAGCGGCGACTGCAGCGAACGACTTTGCGAACGCCCTCCATGACCCTGACGCGTTTCATTACGCGGGCGAGGTGGACTCGGCTGTTTAGCTGCAATTCAATGATGATGCTGGAAAAGTGTACCGACTCATCTTGGGTCGATATACGCTCAATATTGAGACCAATGGCACTGAGTTTTGTCGCCAGCGTGGCGATCATACCGCGCTGGTTCGCCATTTCGATTCGGACAGCGACTGGGTAGGTTCCCTCGATTTGATCATCCCACCTCAGGGGCATAAGGCGCTCAGGCTGCTCTCTTAGGTCTGAGAGGTTGCGACAATTCTCGCGATGAACGACCAAACCTCTGTCTGGGCTCAGGAAGCCCTCAATTGGGTCACCAGGAAGGGGGCAGCAGCACTTCGCATAGACTAGGACGTAACCCTCGGTACCTTTGATTTCCATGGCACTCTGATCGTTCTCGAGTGAGGCGCCTGCTTGGCCCAAGAGGTTCGCGGCGACGACCTGCGGTAGCTGATTGCCCAGAGCGATATCGGTAAGAATGTCGTCGTATGAGCTATTTGGATAATGCGAAGTTATCAGGGCCCCTAATGACTCTGTCGTGACCGCTTCGTCGGGTTGCAAGGTTGTAAGGGCTTTCTCAAGCAGTTTTCGACCCAGTTCGACAGAGTCCTCTCGCTGCTGCTGTTTCAAGAAATGCCTAATTTGCGATCGCGCTCTCGCCGTCACAGCAAAATTCAGCCATGAAGGCGTCGGCCTGCCCGCGGGGGACGTGACAATTTCTACAGTGACCCCGCTCTCTAGCGGCTCTGACAAGGGTGCGAGTTGATTATTGATGCGACAGGCGACGCAGCGGTTACCCACACCGCTGTGTACCGCGTAGGCGAAATCTACGGCACAGGCGCCTTTGGGAAGCTCCATGATGGCGCCCTTTGGCGTAAAGACATAAACCTCATCGGGGAATAGATCAACTTTCACGTTCTCGATAAATTCAAGCGAGTTGCCCGCTGTTTGTTGCATCTCAAGAAGGCCCTGGACCCACTCTCGAGCTCGCATCTGAGGGATATTAGCGCTGTCCTGCTGGCTCTTATAAAGCCAGTGAGCGGCGATGCCATTGTTTGCCATGTCTTCCATATCGCGGGTGCGTATTTGGATCTCGATGGGGACACCGTGCATGCCTTTCAGCACGGTATGCAGTGACTGGTAACCATTGGCTTTGGGAATGGCAATGTAATCTTTGAATTCACCGGGCACTGGTTTGTAGAGCGAGTGCACAATTCCCAGCGTCCGGTAACAAGCGTCGACATCCTCGCAAATGATTCGAAACGCAAAGATATCCATGATGTCCGAGAACGATTTTCGCTTCTCGCGCATTTTGGAGTAAATGCTGTAGAGATGCTTCTCCCGGCCGATGACCGCTCCTTCAATGCCCTCTCGCGACAGTGCTTGTTCTAGCTGCTCGCTAATTTGTTCGATCAACTGCTTGCGTCGACCACCCACCGCTTCTCTGGCGGCCTCCAGACGACGTGCTCGCATGGGATAGAGGGTACGTAAGCCGAGGTCTTCAAACTCCATCCGTACTTCGTTCATGCCCAATCGCGTTGCTATCGGGGCATAAATATCCAGCGTTTCGTTAGCGATCCGCTTTTTTGCCTCGGGCTTGAGCGCACCGAGCGTCCGCATGTTGTGTAGTCTATCGGCGAGTTTCACCAGAATGACGCGGATGTCCCGAGCCATCGCCAAAGCCATTTTCTGAAAGTTTTCAGCTTGCTTTTGTTCGGCGCTCACGAAATCGACGTGCGTTAGTTTGCTCACACCGTCCACTAGGTCGGCAACTTCCTCGCCAAATTGGGTTCTGATGTCTTCTTTCGTGACACCCGTGTCCTCAATGACGTCATGTAGCAGCGCTGCCATGATGCTTTCATGGTCCATGTGCATTCGAGCCAGTACCGTGGCTACGGCCAACGGATGCGTAACGTAAGGTTCACCGGTTCGACGCGCTTGGCCGTAATGCGCTTGCTCGGCATAAAAGTAGGCGCGCTTGATGTCATTGACCCGATCGGGTGGCAAATAACTCGAGAGAATATCCTCAAAGCCAGTAAACGACTGTCTCTGGTTGTGCGAGGGGAGGAGTTGAGGTCTAGAGGTTGTATGGAGCCCCAGACGTCGGGTGACGTCGTTAAAGGAGGCTCCCAGGGCTTGAAGAGGTGTGGACACCGGTCCTTGAATTGCAGCTTAGAGCACGGGTGTTTCGAAGCTCGCCGCAAATTCCTCTTCAGCTTCCAGCTCGTGCTCACGAGCCATAATGTCAGGAGTGATCAGCCCTTCAGCAATCTCGCGAAGCGCCAGAACTGTTACCTTATCGGACTCCACTTCGACGAGAGGGTCTTTGCCGCCCGTGCTTAACTGGCGCGCGCGCTTGGAAGCTAGTAACACCAGCTCAAAGCGGTTATCGACGTTATCGAGGCAGTCTTCAACAGTTACTCGTGCCATCTTTAATTCCTGATATGTAAACGGCCGCGCAGTATAGCGATTGCGCAGCTTGCTTGTCGACTGGGAAAGTGCCGCATTACCGAAGTAAATCGGCAATGACACTGGTCAGCTGAATTGACTGTGACTGCTGCGACAGCCTTTGGGCGCGAACGATGGATTGCAGATCAAGTAGTGCCGTTTCGAAGTCGTCGTTGAGCACAATGAAATCAGCTTCGTTGTAGTGAGCCATTTCATCTCGAGCGGCCTGCATACGACCTTCAATAATCTCTTCGTTATCCTGTCCCCGATCCATCAGGCGACTGCGTAAGGTTGCAGTTGACGGGGGTAGTACAAAAATGGATACGGCAGTATCAACTAAAGCCTTGACCTGTCGAGCGCCTTGCCAGTCAATTTCCAAGATAATATCGATGCCGTCAGCAAGTCTCTCTTGTATCGCCTGCCTACTGGTGCCATAGAAGTTTCCAAAGACCTGCGCCCACTCGAAGAATCCATTGGCGTCTCGGATTGACGCGAATTCGGACTCATCAACAAAATGATAATTGATGCCATCTGTTTCACCGGGACGAATCTGACGTGTTGTATGCGAGACCGATACCTGCAGCTTAGGGGTGCTTTCCAGAAGCGCTTTCACCAACGACGTTTTTCCTGCGCCGCTGGGCGCAGAGATGACATAAAGTTGGCCCGTCACGTTGTCGTATTTATTCAAGGTTCTGCACCTGCTCCCGCATTTGTTCTATCAATACTTTGAGCTCTACCGCCGCATTGGTGGTTACTAGAGAGGTCGTTTTCGAGCCCAGTGTATTCGCTTCACGATTGAGTTCTTGCATCAGAAAATCCAGCCTACGCCCGCACGGCTCGTTAGAAGACAGGGCGTCACTGATGGCTTCGAGATGCGCATCAAGTCGGTCTAGTTCCTCGGCAACATCCGATTTATTTGCAAGGAAAACTAGCTCCTCCTCGAGTCGTTTGTCGTCACTCGTAATATCAATCGTATTGATACGATCTATCAGCTTTTGCTGCTGGGCTGACTGAAGCGCGGGCAGTTGCTCACGATAATTGGCCACAATGGTTTGAATGCTGGTGCATCGATCGCGCAACAGGTCCTCGAGTCTTGCTCCCTCTCCTAGACGATGGTTGCGAAGAGATTCGATAACATCAGGCATCACAGCAATGCACTCTGCATTCAATGCATCTGCATCGAGTTTGTCGCTGATCCAAATACCTTGAGACATAAGGATGTCCAGTGCGGTAGGTGCTCGAGCATCTGGAACGAGCTCAACGACCTTGTCGAGCGCCTCCCGTATTTCCGATAGCTTTTCTAGGTTAATGGTGGCTTCAAGGGAATTCTCAGCTCGCTCAAGCCGGACCGCGAGTTCCACCTTGCCTCTGACGATTTTATCGCTGACGATTTTCCGCAAGTGTGGTTCAGATCGTCTAAGGGCTTCGGGCAATTTGAAAGTGAGATCTAGAAACCGACTGTTGACAGATTTGCACTCGATAGACAGGTTCCACTCACCTACGGTGATGGTTTGATTGGCAAATCCTGTCATGCTCTGGGGCATGTGTTTCTCCAAGAACGTCGAAAGTCGGTAGTCTAACAAGTAGACTGCGCAGCGACACCTTCGTATTCGTGAGCAGTTTATGGACTCCAACACAGCACAACACCTCGAACAACGACCTAGTGGTCGCCGCCCTGATCAGATGCGCGATATCGAGTTTCATCTCGATTACACAAATCAAGCTGAAGGCAGTGTGCTGGCGTGCTTTGGAAATACGAAAGTCTTGTGTACCGCATCCATTTCTGATGGCGTCCCACCTTTTCTGAGAGGTAAGGGTCAGGGATGGCTAACCGCTGAATACGGCATGCTGCCGCGATCAACAGGGACACGAATGGACCGCGAAGCAGCGCGAGGTAAACAATCTGGGCGAACGGTTGAGATCCAGCGGTTGATAGGCCGATCTTTGCGAGCCAGCATCGATCTCAAAGCATTGGGTGAGCGCACTATGACTATTGATTGCGATGTGCTCCAAGCGGACGGAGGCACGCGGACGACCGCGATCACAGGTGCCAGTGTTGCCGTGGTTTCGGCATTGAATAAGTTACAGCGGGCCGGGGATTTGAAGTTGGATCCATTGATCGACCGGGTTTGTGCGGTTTCTGTTGGAATGTGGAATGGTCAGCCAGTGGTTGATCTAGACTATCCTGAGGATTCAACAGCACAGAGTGATATCAATGTGGTTATGCTCGCCAGCGGTGGATTGATAGAAGTTCAAGGCACCGCGGAAGACAAGGTATTTACCCGCTCCGAACTGAACACGCTGCTTGATCTCGCTGAGTCGGCGTGTCAGACCTTAAATCAGGCCCAACTCCAGGCTCTAAGTCGCTCATAGCTCAATGTCGTACTCGATAGTGACGGCGGCGTGGCTGGAGAATGCCTCTTCGCTCTCAATGACGGCATTAGTAACGTGGGGAGCAAGGCTGTCTGAGATGATGTGCGTATCGGTGCGTACGCCTGGACTTTCGTCGCCGTCTGGCCACCAGGTGTAATGGTCTGCATCGGATTCCACTTCACGGAAGGCGTCGCTGTAGCCCGTGCGGTACAGTGACCCAAGCCAGTCGCGCTCTTCGTTACTGAACCCCGGAATATCGAGTCGATTGCCAGATTCTTCTGCATCACGCGGTTGCCAGGCGAGTTCCCAGCCACCACAGAGAATAAAGTCGCGCTTCTTATTTCTCACCTTTTGGAGGTGCGCTCCGAGTTGCTGTAGGAAACGCATCTTAAGATCTTTGTCGCCGCGATCACCTACCGCAGGTGGCACCATAATGCTCCCGATACTGCAGTCGTCATAATCTGCCTGGATATAAATGCCTAGATGATCGAAATCCATGAAACCCAAGCCAAACATAATGGCTTTCGGCATTTTTTTGCAGTAAACCGCAACGCCATTTACCTTTGCGTCATCATAGTTATCGGCAAAGTAGGCGTGGTAATGCTCAGGAAAAAAGTCGTTTGACGGAAGTGAGTACTCGGAGCATCGTGTGTCTTGAAAGCAAATCACATCTGCGTCCTGCTGAAATGCCCACGTAAGCACTCCTTCAGCGTTTGCTCGCTCAAGGCCATCAACTGCAAGTGATAACACTTTCATTTCTGTTTCCCAAATCCTGAGGTTGGTATACTACGTCAGAACTTTTGATACTGAAATCTGTGAGCCCTTTGATTCACAATATGTTCATAATTCCAAAGCCGCCGGCAGCTAGGAAAATTTATGCGCGAATCGGACACTAAACGCCAATTCATCGAGTTATCCATTCGTTTTGGCGCGTTAAAATTTGGTGAGTTCACGCTGAAGTCTGGCAGGGTCAGCCCCTATTTTTTCAATGCAGGCGTGTTTTCGACCGGCGAAGCAATGGCGACCCTAGGCGCCTGTTACGCTGAAGCTGCCAGAGACATCATTGACGAGATTGATGGACTCTTTGGGCCGGCCTACAAAGGCATACCTCTGGCTACAACTACCGGTATCGCTCTGCAGCAACATCACGACCGCGATTTATCGATCACTTTTGATCGTAAGGAGGCCAAGACTCACGGCGAAGGCGGGAGCCTGATGGGTGCTCCGTTGAGGGGTAACGTGCTGATCATCGATGATGTGATTACCGCAGGAACCGCGATTAGACACTCCGTAGACTTGATCAAAAGTGAGGGTGCAAGGCCCTACGGTGTTGTCATTGGTCTTGATCGGTGTGAACGGGGAGTGGGAGATACCTCGGCTGTTGAGGAGGTTAGGCGTACACTGGGATTGAAGGTTAAGAGCGTCATTACCATGCACGACATCATTGAGTGGTTATCCG
>JAACDF010000115.1 GCA_009937065.1 Gammaproteobacteria bacterium
GACCAACTAGACTTTGATCGCGCGCTGGAATTCCGAAAGCTGGCCGCTGATTGGGGGCAGACTCCGGCTCGATTGGCGCATCGTTACGCACTTTCTATTCCGGATCTTGGCTCGGTCATTCTGGGAGTTAAAAATCGGGAAGAGCTTCGAGAGTGTCTTGATGCTGAACGTGATCCTCGATTGACGCTCGAGGAAATCGCAATGGTTGAAGCTGTTTGCCGG
The DNA here is from genome assembly GCA_009937065.1 of Gammaproteobacteria bacterium. GTDB lineage: Bacteria > Pseudomonadota > Gammaproteobacteria > Pseudomonadales > Halieaceae > Luminiphilus. The sequence continues at coordinate 223 of JAACDF010000115.1, forward strand.
TAAAGTTTGAATCGGAATACCCTAGTTCATGCCGCCGCCCGCGGCACGGTATGCTTGACCCTGCCATGGAGTCAACGTAGCGTATCGCGGCAACTATAATGAGCTGTTTTATAAGAACGGCCATAACAATAGATGGAGCCTCATAGGCTCAAGAACTCACTCTCAGGAGAAGCATTATGGGTCACGCATACATTGTCGATGCATGCCGAACGCCACGGGGTATTGGAAAAGTGGGTAAGGGTGCGCTTGCACATCTGCACCCTTCTTACCTTGGCTCAACCGTACTTAGCGCAATCGCTGAGCGAAATAACCTCAATACCGCCGAGGTCGATGACATTATCTGGGGAACCTCCTCGCAAAGCGGTAAGCAGGGAGGTGACCTTGGTCGTATGGCAGCCCTCAATGCCGGCTACGATGTACGCTCATCAGGCGTGACACTCGATCGTTTCTGTGGCTCTGGCATCACTACTGTGAATCTCGCAGCAGCACAGATCATGTCGGGTATGGAAGATCTGGTAATTGCCGGCGGTACAGAGATGATGAGTTACCACTCGCAGATTGGAGATCCCAGCAAGCCACCCATGATCGACTCGGGCAATTTACAGCTCCGTGAAATGCATCCGCAGTCACAGCAGGGTGTCTGTGCAGATGCGATTGCGACGCTAGAAGGTATTGATCGTGACGCGGTTGATAACCTTGCCCTTGTAAGTCAGGCACGCGCAGCGCGCGCGATCGCTGAAGGTCGCTTCGACAAATCGTTGCTTACCGTCAAGAACCCGGACGGGTCTGTGGCACTCGATCATGAGGAGTTTCCGCGTCCAGAAACGACAAAAGACGGACTGGCGGAGCTCAAGACTGTTTTCAGCGTCGTACGTGATGTCCCGGTTGATGAAGATGGTACGACCTACGGAGCGCTGATTCAGCGTCGCTACCCTGAAATCACCGAGTTAAATCATATTCACCACGCGGGTAACTCGTCGGGTGTTGTGGACGGTGCCGCAGCACTCCTACTCGCATCTGAGTCCTATATGGAAAGAACCGGTATGACACCGCGTGCGCGTATCGTTGCGACAGCCAATATGGGTGATTGTCCAACGCTGATGTTGAATGCGCCGGTGCCTGCAGCCGAGAAGGTGCTCGCAAAAGCCGGTTTGACCAAAGACGACATCGATGTCTGGGAGATCAATGAGGCCTTTTCTGTCGTAGCAGAGCGTTTCATTCGTCGACTCGGCCTCGACCGTGAGAAGGTGAACATCAACGGTGGTGCAATGGCCCTTGGTCACCCCATCGGTGCGACAGGTTCAATTCTCGTCGGTACGGCACTCGATGAATTAGAGCGTCAGCAAGGCCGCTATGCCCTGATCACCATGTGTGCCGCTGGTGGTATGGCGCCCGCAATCATCATCGAGCGCGTCTGATTTGAAGCTCAATGAAGAGCCCGGCCTAGCCGGGCTTTTTTTTGCTTGTTCCAGCGAGAAAGAATGGGGTATTCCGTCTTTAGGTTTTTTCGGCCCGTAAAGGGAATTGATCGGCGAGCAAAAAACGGTCAGTACAATTGTCGAAAAAAAAAAGATGCTTGGGTGTTACGCATTAGTTGAAGTCGACGCGTCTGGGATTACGGCACTTGGGGAGGGCGGCAGCCTCGCTGTCTTTTGAGAAAAAGGTGAGGCTCACAGGAATCGCCATCTTAGAAAAAGAGTTTAGCTATTGGCTTCACGCCACGCGGCTGCTAACGCTGCCGTAGATGCATCAAGATCATTCAGCCCCTCGCCACTTTCAAGCGTGGTCCGAATCTGCTTGCCAATGACTTTACCTAGCTCAACGCCCCATTGATCAAAAGCATTCAGTCCCATTAAGACCGACA
>JAACDF010000116.1 GCA_009937065.1 Gammaproteobacteria bacterium
ACCGTGAGCTTGTTATTGATGCCGCCGCTATACAACCCCAAGTAACGTGGGGAACATCACCCGAGATGGTGACATCTATCAGCGGCACGGTTCCTACCATGGCTGATATGCACGATGAGACAGGTAGGAAGGCCCTCGAGCGTGCTCTGGACTACATGGGTCTCGAAGAGGGAATGAAACTGACTGATGTAGTCGTAGATATGGTTTTTATCGGATCCTGTACGAATGCGCGTATTGAAGACATGCGGGCGGCTGCAGCGGTCGTTCGTGGGCATCACAAAGCACAGAATGTGGAGCGCGTTCTTGTCGTGCCAGGGTCTGGATTAGTCAAGGCTCAAGCGGAGGCCGAGGGTCTTGATAAGGTGTTTACAGCGGCGGGAATGGAGTGGCGAGCCCCAGGGTGCTCCATGTGTCTGGCAATGAATGCCGACAAGGTTGAACCAGGCAAGCGATGCGCTTCAACTTCCAATCGAAATTTTGAGGGTCGACAAGGGTTCGGTGGTAGGACGCACTTAGTTAGCCCCGCGATGGCAGCCGCCGCCGCTGTCACCGGTCGATTCACCCATCCAGCGAATGTAGTGAGTGTCTAATGGATGTATTTAGAGTTCACAGCGGGTTAGTGGTTCCCCTCGATCGGGCGAACGTCGATACTGATCTGATCATTCCAAAACAGTTTCTCAAGTCTATTAAACGAACTGGTTTTGGCCCCAACCTTTTTGACGAACTCCGGTATCTTGATCCGTTTGACGAAGCAGATCCAAGCGCCCCCCGACAATCCAACCCTCGATTCTCACTCAACATGCCGCAGTATGAGGGTGCATCTGTTCTGCTGAGTCGGGAGAACTTTGGTTGCGGATCAAGTCGGGAACATGCGGTTTGGGCCCTCGTGCAATATGGAATCCGGTGTGTCATCGCGCCAAGCTTCGCTGATATTTTTAAGAACAATGCATTTAAAAGCGGGCTTTTACCGGTCGAGTTAGAGGAAAGCATTGTTAATGCGCTGTTCGAACAATGCGAAGCGGGCAGCGGTATTTCATTGACTATTGATCTTGAAAGTCAGCGAGTGACACTGCCAGACGAAAAACAGGCATCATTTGAAGTGGATCCTTTCAGGCGCCACTGTTTAATCGAGGGATTGGACGATATTGGCATTACATTGCAGCGTGAAGATGCTATTTCCGCCTTTGAGCAAGCGCACCAGCGAACACAACCTTGGTTGTTTAACGAGGTGACGCTCTGATGCCGCGTCGAATTTTACTGTTGCCAGGTGATGGCATCGGCCCGGAAGTTGTTGAGCAGGCGCAGCGAGTTCTGATTGCTGCAGCTTCAGTATTTAATCTGGACTTGGTGTTCGACTCGGCAGATCTAGGTGGTGTGGCGATTGATAAGCAGGGTCATCCCTATCCAGAGACCACTCGGTCGCTGGCCCGACAGGCTGACGCAGTACTTCTGGGTGCCGTTGGTGGACCTAAATGGGACAGCTTGCCAGCAGCAGAGCGGCCGGAGCGTGGCCTGCTAGGTATTCGCTCAGATCTCGACCTATTTTGTAATCTGCGTCCCGCCATATTGTATCCACAGCTTGCCGAGGCCTCGAGCCTCAAACCGGATCTTGTCGCAGGCCTTAACCTGCTGATTGTAAGAGAACTGACTGGGGGCATATATTTCGGTGAGCCGCGAGGTGTAGAGACCTCTGCAGATGGGGTCAGGAAGGGTTTTAATACGGACGTCTATGACGAGACTGAAATTCGCCGAATCGCAAAACTGGCGTTCCAGTTTGCCCAGAAACGAAGTGCCCGACTGTGCTCTGTGGACAAGGCCAACGTACTGGAGGTGACCATGCTATGGCGGGAGGTTGTATCCGAGGTGTCTGAAGAATATCCCGATATCGAATTGAGCCACATGTACGTCGACAATGCGGCCATGCAACTTGTGCGTGAACCGAAGCAGTTTGACGTGATGTTGACAGGCAATCTGTTTGGCGACATTTTGTCGGACACGGCTGCCATGCTGACTGGTTCGATAGGGATGCTGCCCTCCGCCTCGCTTAATGCTGAATCGCGAGGCCTGTACGAACCGGTTCATGGCTCGGCACCTGATATAGCTGGGGAAGGTAAGGCAAATCCACTGGCAGCAATTCTGTCTGCGTCGATGTTGCTACGTTACTCTCTTGATGAGGGCGCCGCCGCGGACGCAGTCGAAGCGGCCGTAGAGCATGTATTAGATTCGGGTTTACGAACCCTCGATATAGCGAATAGCCCAGCTGATGCGGTCAGCACAAAGGTTATGGGTGATGCGGTGGTGACCGCTATTTCAAGCCTTTCATAAACTCTGGAGAAGTTAGGTGAAAACGTACAATGTAGCCATTGTTGGTGCTACTGGCGCTGTTGGTGAAGTGCTGCTCGAGTTGTTAGAAGAGCGTGAGTTTCCTGTAGAGAATTTGTTTCTTTTGGCGTCAGAGCGGTCAGCGGGTACAAGCCTGTCGTTCAAAGGCAAGCGAATAACAGTCCAAAATTTAGCTGAATTCGATTTTTCTCGGGTAGATATCGGCCTGTTTTCTGCGGGTGGCTCCGTTAGTGAAGAGTTCGCACCAAAAGCGGCGGCTTCAGGGTGCGTTGTAATCGATAACACCTCGCACTTTAGGCGTGACGAAAATATTCCTCTTGTGATTCCTGAAGTGAACCCGCATGCCATCGCTAATTACACCGCGACCAATATCATTGCGAATCCTAATTGCTCTACTATTCAGATGCTTGTGGCGCTGAAGCCGATTTACGATGCAGTAGGTATTACGCGCATTAATGTGGCTACGTATCAGGCGGTCAGTGGCACTGGAAAATCCGCAATCGAGGAGCTGGCAAGTCAAACCGCGCGTCTCCTCAATGGGCAGCCGGCGGAAGCAAAGGTTTATCCGAAGCGAATCGCATTCAACGCATTGCCACACATCGACACATTCCAAGAAAATGGGTACACCCGTGAAGAAATGAAAATGGTGTGGGAAACCCAAAAAATCTTAGAGGACGATGCCATTTTGGTAAATCCTACCTGTGTTCGTGTGCCTGTTTTTCATGGTCACTCAGAGGCGTTACACATAGAAATGCGCGAGCCACTTAGTGCGGAGCGAGCTAGAGCATTGCTCGAGGGCTCACCCGGTATTGAAGTTATCGATGAGAGGCAAGATGGCGGATACCCGACGCCTGTCTCCGAGGGTGCGGGTGCTGATCCTGTTTTTGTAGGTAGAATTCGGTCAGATATTAGTCATGAGTATGGCCTTAACCTCTGGGTGGTTTCCGACAACCTCCGTAAAGGTGCAGCGCTTAACTCAGTTCAGATTGCCGAAGTCCTGATCGAAAAATACCTCTAACAAGTCGTCCATATCGCGGTTACTATAGGGGCTCCAGAGGCTTTGATCGGTAACTATGGGCATAAGACGCTTTCAGTTTGTAGCACTACTTTTTTTGGTCTTAACTGGGCGGTCGATGGCTATTGGCGTGGGCGATATGACCGTATCGTCATACATCAATCAGCCACTTCAGGCGGACATCGCTGTACTTCAACCCGGCGGACTTTTAGAGTCTGAGGTGATTGCCAGCTTGGCGTCGCCCGATGACTTTGACAGGCTTGGTCTCGAGCGCCATTACTCCCTAAATTCGTTGCGATTCACGCCCGATTTTTCTCGCTCATCACGCGCTGTTATCGCAGTGACTACTGAGGACCCTGTTTTAGAGCCCTATCTGAGTTTTTTACTGGAGCTCAAATGGCCTGAAGGCCGTGTTCTTCGCGAATACACGGTGTTTTTGGATTTGCCACCAAAATCCAGCAGTGGGTCTTCTTCAGATTCTCGTAGCCTCGGCCGACAAGCGTTTGGGGAGGTTGCGATTAATCAATATCGTGTGGCGCCAAACGACACCCTAGGTGCAATTGCTGCTGCGCTAAAGCCCTCGGACCTTACGATTGATCAGATGATGTTAGCGATCAAGAGCGTTAATCCAGACTCTTTCATGCGAGATAATATTAACGGAATCCGTGTCGGTGTTTTATTGTCCATGCCCTCTGATTTTTCGAATGTGCCCACTGCTCGTGCCGCTCGGGCTGAAGTGGCTAGTGAGTGGGATCGCTGGAAAGCGCCAAGATCGCGGGGACTCAGAATCGTCGCTGATAATGAGCTAGTGGAATTTACTGAGCCCAGTGACTCGACCGTGCAAGACGTTAGGACCGTTGAGGATGTCGAACCGATCAGTTCTCCGGCATCAGCTGAATCCCGTGACGGTACTAATTCAGGCTTAGCCCAAATCGAAGAGCGTCTTTTCGCACTGAGCGAGCAACTCTCAGACATACAAGAAGTGGTCAATAGTAAAGACCAGGAAATTGCTCGCTTGAAGGCGGAGCTTGCTGAGCGTCCCGTTCGTGGCGTCACGGAGCAAGTGTCAGAGGTTGCTCAGGTTACGCCAGCGGCGGAGGCTGCCGCGAATGATGGCGCGAACGTTTCAGGCGTTTTCTGGTTCATTGCAGCCATTGGATTGGCACTGGCGGGTTGGCTCAATCGGCATCGATTCATGCCGAGGGTGGGTGGCGAGGCCGAGGAATCGACCATTGACGGAACATCCGCTCTGGGTGTTGGACTTGATGGCTTACTGCCCGTACCAGGTAAATTAGGCACTCAGGCGGATAACGACGCTACCACGGGTCCTGAGCGGGGTTATGGAGAATCCCTATTGACAGGTTATGCGGCTGATCAAACGCTCGCTGATGCCGTAGCTGAAGCTGATATCTACGTCGCCTACGGTCGTCACCAACACGCTCTTGACACGCTACAGGCTGCCTCAGCCGCCGAGCCAAACAACGCTTCAGGGCTCTTGAAAATGCTGGATATCTATTTGTCCCTCGATCGAAT
>JAACDF010000117.1 GCA_009937065.1 Gammaproteobacteria bacterium
CTTTACGTGCACCTAAGCTGCAACTCCATCGTCTTTATCTTGATGCACGCGCAGCTACTTTGGCCCGGTAAACCTGGGGCTGCGGGTACACACGCTTGGCTTGGTCGCGCAACGCTGTTTTTCCTGACTCTGGGCACAGCTGCGGCCTTGTATCTAGCCAGTGAGCACGATGCTGTTGAGTCGTACGGGGGCATCTTGGCTGAGTGGGGTTTTTACTCCATGTCTCTGTGTGTCTACGGTGCCGCGCTGATGGGTTGGCGTATGGCCAGACGGGGTGACTGGACGATGCATCGAGTCTGGATGATCCGATTTATCGGTGCCATGTACGGCGCGTTCTGGCTATTCAGGGTGCTGCTTATGGTAACAGGCCCTTTGTTTCGGGAGTGGGAGACAGTGTCGCTCCTCATCTCGATATGGGCTTCGGCGCCCTTAGGTGTCTTGATAGCAGACTTTTTGCGTCGCAGTTGGGATGCCAAAGCAGAGCCATCTGCCGAACTACCCTTGGGTGCTGGACCGCGTACCAATTGACGCGCGCTGTATTCGGTTACTTGCGTCTTATTCGCAGTCGATGCAGATCCGGACATGCTGAGCAGTTACTTGAGTGTAAAGGTACAGAATGCATCGCCCACCTCCACACTGTTATTAATCACCCGCCACCTAGTCGGGGCTTCTGAGGCATCACTATCGCTCGGTAGCAGCCCTTATGTGAGACAATACTAGGCTCCCCGCGATGGCACGGTGCTGTTGAAAAAAAATACCTTCCCCGGGGTCGTATCTGCCGCATAAACCCAGGGGATGGCGCCCCAAGAGATTACAGATAAGCGTGATTATTTTAGAAGACATTGCTCTGCGTCGTGGACCGAAACTGTTGTTAAAACAGGGTTCGGCAACCCTTCAGCCCGGTCAGAAACTTGCGCTTATTGGTGCCAATGGAACCGGGAAGTCCAGTTTCTTTGCCATGTTATTGGGGGAGCTGTCGGCCGATAGCGGTCATATCAGGGGGATGACAGGTCTGCGCATTGCACACATGGCGCAAGAATTAGAGGCGAGTCAGGAGACTGCAATCAACTTCGTCATAGCGGGTGATGATGACGTATTTGGGTTGCTTCGCGACATCGCCGCTGCAGAGAAGCATGAGAACTTCGAGCGCGCAGCAGAGTTGCATCAGGCGCTGGATGGTGTTGATGGTTATAGCGCGGAGCGGCGCGCAGAACAGTTACTTCTGGGGTTGGGCTTCAAGCGCGTGGAACTGCATAGCGCGGTCAACGACTTTTCAGGAGGTTGGCGGGTACGTCTTAATTTAGCCCGCGCGTTAATGACACCGTCCGATATCCTGTTGCTTGACGAGCCAACCAACCACCTCGATCTCGACACCATGCTGTGGTTGCAAGAGTGGCTCCGTCGTTACGACGGCACCCTGCTAATGATTTCTCATGACCGTGATTTTATCGATGCTGTTTGTGAGCGCACTTTGAGTTTAGAGCAACAGCAGCTGGTGACCTATCGTGGGGGCTACTCAGCCTATGAGCTTCAGCGTGCAGAGCGAATGGCACAGCAGCAGGCTGAGTTCGCCCGACAGCAACGCGAGGTAGCGCACATCGAAGATTTTGTGCGCCGCTTTAGGGCCAAGGCAACCAAGGCTAAACAAGCGCAAAGTCGACTGAAAGCATTGGAACGCATGGAGGCCGTTGCCCCCGCGCATGTCGACTCTCCGTTTTCATTTCAATTTCCAGAGCCAGGGAAGGTCAGCGACCCTTTGTTGACCATCGATAACCTAGTGCTCGGTTACGACGATACTGAGATTTTAAAGGGGGTGTCCGTATCCTTGCATCCGGGAGACCGCATAGGCTTACTCGGTAAAAACGGTGCGGGTAAGTCGACCTTCCTGAAAGGATTGACAGGTGCGTTGACGCCAAGGGCAGGAAATCGTGTCCCCGGTGCACACTTGCGGATCGGTTACTTTGATCAGCAACAACTTGAGGTGCTCGATCTCGACGCGAGCCCGTTGCTCCACCTGCAGCGGTTGACCCCCACTTCACGAGAGCAAACGATCCTCGATTTTTTAGGTGGCTTTAACTTTAAGGGTGATCAGGCGAAGGAAGCCATTCGTCTCTTTTCAGGCGGCGAAAAGGCCCGCTTGGCGCTAGCGATGGTGGTCTGGCAAGATCCCAATGTGCTGATTTTGGACGAGCCGACGAACCACCTTGACCTCGACATGCGCCATGCCTTGGCGATGGCGTTACAGGGCTATACGGGCGCCATCGTTCTTGTGAGTCATGATCGTCATCTCATGCGTCATGTCGTTGAGACGCTGTGGTTGGTACAAGGTGGCTCTGTATCAGAGTATTCGGGTGACCTTGCTGCCTATGAGCATTGGGTTATGGTTGGAGACAAGGGGGCTGATGAGGCGCCTCAGATCACACCGAGCGCCGGTGCTGTAGGTAATGGAAAGGTGCAACGGCAGAGCAATGCAGAGCGACGCGCGCGGTTACGACCCCTGCAAACGGCCCTTCAAAAAACAGAGAAAGCGCTCGAGGTGTTGCAGCAAACACTAGCCAAGTTGCAGGCAGAACTTGCCGACTCCGCACTGTATGAAGCCGAACGGCGTGAGCGACTCTCTGAGATTGTGAAAGAGGAGGGGGCGGTCAAAGCTGAGATTGCGATACTGGAAGATACATGGGTAGAGCAGCAAGAGGCCATCGACAATGCGGGCGAGTGACACAGCCGTGTCTGATTTAGTGGAGTATCGCGTTCGCTCCTGGCTTTCCCGATTTGTCGTTAACCTGAATTTATGCCCATTTGCTCGCCCACTCGTAACCTCAGATGCCCTGCGTGTTGTCGTCTGTGAGGCGGAGCAGCGAGAGGCGATAGCCGAGGCCTTCGTTACTGAGCTCGCCCTCATAGGTCGGGCCTCAGAGGCAGACATTGCCACGACCTTATTGGTGCTGCCGCGCGCCCTCGGCCAGTTTGACGCATATCTGGACTTTGTTGGCGATGCCGAGGCATTACTCGAGGAGATGGGACTGAGCGGGGTGATACAGCTTGCCAGCTTCCATCCCCTCTACCAGTTCGCGTGGGAGCCACCTGACTCACTAGGTCATTTCACGAACCGTGCGCCTTATCCCCTGATTCATTTTTTACGCGAAGACATGGTGACTCAAGCGCTGGAAACCTACCCGAATCCCGAGCGTATTCCAGAACGGAACATCGATACCTTGACGCGCATGGGTAGAGGTGAGGTCGAGCGTTTGATGCAAGCACTCGACGACTAATCACCCGTACCGAAGACAACCGTTATGCGGGGTTGCGGTCTATCATATCCTTGTCAAGGCGACCCCAGGTCAACAGGAAGAAGAAAGCACAGGCCGCGTAGAGACTTGCGGTAATCAACATGGCCGATCTCAGGCTGCCAGCGTAAACCGAGCCGCAAACATTTTGCAGAGGCTCGCTGAGTTCACCGATGACACGAGGATGGCACTGACTTCTTGCCAGCTCCTCAGCGGCGACACCCATTTCCGTTATTCCGCTCACAAAGAAGATGTCAGATATTGCGCCGATAAACAGCGGACCTAACCCATAGCCAATAAGGTTAACGATGAAGAGCAATACGGCCGTGGCCGTTGCGCGTACGCGCATGCTCACCACCCCTTGACCAATGGTGTACTGAGCAGCGAGGTAGCCATACTTTGCGAAGCCACCAATACCCAGACAAATGCCAGCGTAGAGCAGGTTTTCGGTCGTAAACGCAATGAGGTAAAAGGGCACCGATAGCGCTAAACCAATAGCGGGTACCCACGCGATGGCGCCCGGATATTTTTTATAAAGCTTGGTGGCCAGCCAGCCGGTAGCGAAAGTGCCTCCCGCCGCAACGAGGGCTACGGGGGTGTTGATCCATATTGCCGCTTCACCCGTGGTAATGCCGTGAGCGCGGACAAGAAAGATCGATTGAAATGAGGAAATGCCGTAGCCACAAAAGGCAGCAATGGTTGCGCCCGCGGTCATCAGCCAGAAAGCGGGTTTTGTTGTTAATTCGCGAATGGCGTCACGAAGCTCGATCCGTTCCTTGGGTTTCGACCCTACCGGATCGGTATAGCCTCGAGGTGGCTCCTTGACGGTCACTTTGAAGATAATAGCGATCAGAAGTCCCGGTAAGCCAACGACAAAGAATGCCGTCCGCCAATCGAACGCATCGGTTACCCAGCCACCGATCAGGTTGGCAAACATACTCCCTAATGTGACACCCATGGCATAGAC
>JAACDF010000118.1 GCA_009937065.1 Gammaproteobacteria bacterium
ATCGCTCGACTCGCTTGCGATGACCTTACAGTAGTCCCAAATACATCTCCAAAAGTCATCAGTCGCTGTTATCGACCAGTGATGTAGCGCTTCGTAAGTGGAAACGTCAACCTTTGGAAATCGCTTGTTAACGACGGCACAAAACGCCGCCAGCTCAGACCGTTCAATACGATGTTGGCTCGGACGCCATAGCGGGGCTGGACTCTCAATCACACTCCCCTTGCTAGAACCGTCCCGCGGCGTATCGATCATCCGTCTGCCTGTTGGCGTCGATTGACCTCGTTGAGAAACGCGCCGGCGGCGGCGTCTTCGGCTCGCAGCGCTTTAAGTAAAGCAACGAGGTTACGATCGCGTTCGTTTTCGAGCTGCATGACCGTGCGACCCGCCGCTTGCTCGTCTGATTGCTCAACAATGCGGTCAATCAGCGCCTCATCAAGATCGGGCACATCCATGAGCTTCGTCCAGGGCCATTCAAGACAGGGGCCGAACTGCTCAAGGAAGTGTTTCATGCCGGCTTGGCCGCCCGCCACACGATAGGTCTCAAACAGCCCCTTCTGCGCCCAACGCAGACCAAAACTATGCGTAATGATGTCGTCGATCTGACCGGTCGTCGCCACGCCGTCTTTTATTAACCATAGCGCCTCTCGCCACAGCGCCTCTAGCAGGCGGTCGCCAACATGTGCTGGCACCTCGGCGCCCAAAACCACTGGTTTCATAGAGACGGACTCAAGGTACTCACTCGCCCGTTGTGTGACCTCAGCCGGTACTGCAGGCGAGGCAACCACCTCTACCAGCGGCAGCAAGTAAACCGGGTTGTACGGGTGCGACACAATGATCTGCTCGGGTCGAAGGGCGCCTTCTTGCAGCTCGCTCGGCATAAAACCGGAGGTCGAGGAGGCGACGATGGCATCTGCATCACAACTCTCCTGAACGGACTTCAGGACCGCATGCTTGACCTCGATGCGCTCAGGTGTCGATTCCTGAATGTAGAGCGCACCTTCAACCGCATCCGCCGTTGATGTTGCAATGTACAAATTGCCTTCCGTAGGTACGACATCACAAAGGGCCGGCATGGCCTCGCGTCCCCGCTCGATCACCGCATGCAGTATGCGCTCAGCATCAGGACTGGGATCAAAAAAACGAACATCCCAGCCATTTAATAAAAACCGTGTCGCCCAACCTGAGCCAATAACGCCACCACCGATAATGGCGGCAGTTCGTCTGTAATCGGGCATTACAACGGATCTCTTTTCACCAGGTTGAGTTCGGCGCGCACTTCCTCAGGGGTCATAATCTCTACCCCCATTGCCGTGATGATGCCCGATGCTTTCTCAACCAGCTCGGCATTACTCGCGAGACGCCCACGCTCTAACCAGAGGTTGTCCTCAAGGCCAACGCGAACATTACCGCCCGACAGAACTGCTGCAGCGACGAAGGGCATCTGGTTTTTACCAATACTGAAGGCTGAGTGAACCCAATTGCTGGGCACGTTGTTCACCATGGCCATGAAGGTATTCATGTCATCGGGTGCACCCCAAGGGATACCCATGCACAGCTGGACCATGACAGGATCTTTAATCACACCCTCTTCGACCAACTGCTTGGCAAACCACAGGTGTCCGGTGTCAAACGCTTCGATCTCAATTTGAATACCCAGGTCCGTCATCCGCTGCGCCATGTCACGCAACATGCCGGGCGTATTCGTCATCACGTAATCGGCTTCCGCAAAATTCATGGTCCCGCAATCGAGCGTCGCGATCTCTGGTCGGCATACTTCAAGATGCTCGACACGCTCAGCCGCTGACACCATGTCAGTCCCGGCTTCTTGGAGGGGCAAAGGCGCATCAGGCGGACCGAATACAATGTCCCCTCCCATACCTGCCGTCAGGTTCACCACCACATCGGTCTCAGAGGCGCGAATACGCTCGACGACTTCCCTGTAAAGATGAACATCCCGCGACGGTGTCCCGGTTTCAGGATCGCGCACGTGGCAGTGAACAACCGCCGCGCCCGCCTTGGCAGCCTCAATGGCCGCATTGGCGATTTGTTCGGGACTGCGGGGCACCTTGTCGCTTCGATCTTGCGTAGATCCGGAGCCTGTCAGTGCAGCGGTGATAAACACTTTTTTACGCATGGCTAATGGCATGGTCGGTTTCCCTGTTGTGTCACTCTGGTTCTCGTTACGTACTTTTTCTTCGCCTGCTCAATGGATTCGCAACTCAGTGTTCTTTCGATTTTGCGGCCCTGTTCAAAGCTCGACCACGGGACATAATCTCGTCGCGATCTATATAGATACCTTGTAAGTGTCGCTTACCTGAACCCGTAAAGGCATCCCGCCCATGGAGTACGCGACGATTATCAAAGCACATGATGTCACCCGCGGTCAGGCGGAACTTCAACTCAAACTCGGGCTGATCGGCCATGCGGTGAAACAGACGCAACGCATCGTACGAGCGACTCACGTCTTCGCAAGCCATCGCAGGGAAGGCCCGAACAGGATAAAAGGCACGAATCGTCGGTGTGTCGCAGCCAGGCAAGTAATCGATAATGGGCGCCGACCAGCGATGATCAATACCGGGCCCGCGGTTAAAGAAAATCCAATGCCGTGTCGACAGAAGCTCAAACGCCTCAGAATGGTCGCGTTCGAGCGCCTCGACTAAGGCAGCCCCATCGGTCAACGTAGACTCGCCGCCATCAGCATCATTAATCAAGCAATGTAGAAACTGGAAACCCGGCGGGATCTCGCGTGTGGGCAAATCTGAATGGGGCCCCAAGCGCAAGCCCGTATTGGCCGTGGAATTGGTCTTCGCATCGCCCGCAAGCTCAACGTCAGCTTTCACATCCCATAACATGCCGAAGTTACTGTCGCGCACCGGACCAATCCGCTCAGCAAGTTCAAGCAGATAGCCTTCATGCGTTGGAGTGTTCTCCAAAACACAGGCGCCATATATGAGTAGGTTATTAAGAAGCGACAGGACAATCTCGTCGCTCAGCAGCGCGTGACTGCCATCCACGCGCGGCACCTCACCAATCGACTCAGCAGTCCAAGGTATCGCCTCGGGAAGCCAGCTAGCGGGCCAGTGGTTATTATCTGCCACGTGCCGCAACCAACCTGCGTGATAAATCGAACGTTGACCGTCATCGGTCCACTCAATAATGAGATGTCCCAGGTCATCAACCACTGCTGATTTCACTAGGATGTCGTCCGTCAGGTCAGCCGGGTCGAGAATGCCCTCACGAGTTGCCAGATCGATACCGCCCTGACCCACTGCATTCTCCCTTAGCCAGAAACGATGGCAGGCCAACTTCGTATCATCGGGCCAACGGATATGCACGAAATCACCCTCGGTTACGGCGGCGCACAAGGGGCTGGGTTCATAGTCGTAGAAATCGGGGGGTATTGCTTGTGAGACCGGAGTGTTCATGGTGCCAACGCCTCCTGCGGCGAATGTGTCACACGGCCTTGTGTGATCGTCGTTATTATTAGTTATGTGTTCTCTTTAGTTGCGCCCCTGATGACCACCGCACTCCTATGAAAGTTTGTACGGTTTATACGAGAGCTAGTCATGGCGCCTCTGGGCCATCACAACTGAGTTAAACCTACTTCACTGCAAATTTTTCGCAACGTTTTTTCAGAGCGGTCCGATCGATATTCATTCGCACTCAAATAAACACTGCGGGGTTCAATAATCCATGGTAAGAACAGCGTTGAGAACATCAAGACTGTTTGCCCGACTTTATCTGCGAGAGATCATCATGAGCCCAGACCGACAATCACGCTTGGCCACCCCTTTGCTGAGCACCCTTCTAACGGTGTTTCTTGTTCTCGGAATGGGCAGTGAGTACGGTCTTGCCGCAGAGAGCTCAGACGCAAAAAGTGGCTTCGCCAACAGCCCCGCTGTGACGCTTGGATTAGAAAAATCGGGCATCGATGTCTCGGAGATCGCAATCTACAGTCAATTTGCCGAGTTGCTTTTGGCCGACGCGACTGCGCGAGTCACTGCCTATGGCGATGGCAATGTGCCGGCCTATGCCGAGCACCTAAAAGATGTCTTTATCGAGGGTGGTTTTGATACTAAAGATATCCATATTCTTCCGCTCGACGAGACCGTCTCGCTGGTTGTGCGCTATCGCGGAGATGGCTCAAGCAATCGACAACCCGTGGTGTTCTCGTCGCATATGGACGTCGTACCTGCCGAGGCCGGTGAATGGGTGCGCAACCCTTTTGAACTTCAGCAAGACGAGACCTTCTACTTCGGCCGCGGCGTCCTCGATAACAAGTTCGATGTATCGATGCTCACCACCATGTTTGTATGGCTAAAGGCGCAGGGCTTTGTGCCCAATCGTGATCTCATCATTGCGTTCACCGGCGATGAAGAGTCACTGCAAAACACGGTGCAGGACCTCACTAAAAACCATCGCAACCTGATTGACGCCGAATACGCCATCGTCGTTGATGGTGGTGGCGGCGCGCTGAACGACAGCGGTAACGCCATTCAGTACATGGTGGGGTTCGCTGAGAAGACCTACGCCACCTATACCATGACCGCCAAAAATATCGGTGGTCACAGCTCGATGCCTCGAGCAGACAACGCGATTTTTGACCTTGCCGCTGCCATACAACGCATCGAAAACCACCGTTTCGCTATTGAAACCAATGAGATCACACGCACCTACTTTGAGCGCTCAGCCCCCTTCCTAGATAACGAGGTGGGCGAGGCTATGCGCCGTTTCGCCGCCAATCCCAAAGACGAGGAAGCCATTGAGATATTGCGCGCCCAACCCGAGTATGTCGGCACCTTGGGCACTACGTGCATCCCCACTATGCTCAGTGGCGGTCATGCAGAGAATGCCCTGCCACGCACAGCCACGGCCACGATCAATTGCCGTATCTTTCCGGGAAACAGTGTCGAGGACATTATGGGAGAACTCAGTCTGGTGGCCGGCAACTCTGAGCTCGAATGGGCCGTGTATGGCATGCCGGTATCGAGTGATACCTCGCCCTTCAACGCTGAGGTCATGGGGGCCGTCGAAGCCTCCCTGACTCAGTTGTACCCGGGAACACCCGTTATTCCTCGGATGATTTCAGGTACAACCGACGGGGCTTATTTTAGAGCCGCCGGCATCCCGAGCTACAGTCTCACCGGTATCTTCCTCAACCCAAAAGACAGCTTTGCGCACGGTCTGAATGAACGGGTCCGTCGAGCCAGTATTCCCGAGTCACTCATCTTCTGGCAGTCGATGATTCGCGCCATTGCAAGCGACGCAAACTAGCCGACCACAGCTCGTCAAATCAGACGCGGCGG
>JAACDF010000119.1 GCA_009937065.1 Gammaproteobacteria bacterium
AAGGCCGAGTAACCCAGCTGCTCTTTCTGGCCCTGGGTATTGAAGTTGTTGAATACCGAAAGCAACACCGCCGCTATCGCTAGCCACAACAACATATTCTTCGCCATATTGTTCAAATCACCATCCTCCGGCCTGACCTTGGCGCTTGTCGGCCCACCAGTATAGCGGGGTATTCGCAAGACGCGCACTTAAACGACATGGAGACGCCAAGGCCTTATTTCAAGGATTTACGGAAAATCTCTCTAACTGGGTCTAACCCTTAAAACCTTTTGCCACAACATAAACCTCTTTTGATCGAGGTCGGGAGGCTGATGGTTTACGGCTGTTGACTGACTGAAAGTTACTTCGGACGGACTTAAGCCATTCATCAAAGCCCTCTCCGTGAAAAACTTTTGCTACGAATACGCCACCTTTGGGGAGCATCTGCACCGCTAAATCGAGAGCAAGTTCCACCAAATACATGGCCTTCGGTTGATCGACATCGACAATACCGCTCATATTAGGGGCCATATCGGACAGCACAACCGATGGTTGATCGGCGCCAATAACCGCTCGAATCTCGTCGAAGACCAACTGCTCGGTGAAATCGCCCTGTATGAAATCGACTCCTGCTATCGGGTCCATAGTCAAAATATCACTGGCAATTACACGCCCATTATGACCCACCAGTTGAGCCGCAACCTGCGACCAACCACCCGGCGCACTGCCCAGATCGACAACGGTCATTCCTGGCTTAATTAACCGGTCCTTTTCATTGAGCTCTAGCAGTTTGTAGCAGGCTCTCGAGCGATAGCCATCAGCTTGCGCGCGCTGCACATAGACATCGTCTCGATGTTCTTTGAGCCAAGCTTTACTCGACCCACGCTTCTTCGCCATTTTTAAGGACTCCTGAAACAATGCCCGCTAGAATAGCAAGCCTTCATCCACAAACTGCACCCTGTGAGAATCTGACCTTGGAAAACCGATTACTAAAACAGTACCGCGCAATTGCACACAAACTTCACCCCATTGTAACCGTCGGTGGACAGGGTTTAACCAGCGGCATCGAAACGGAGTTAGATCGTGCACTCACTGACCATGAGCTTGTGAAAATCAGAGTAAATGTCGGCGATCGTGAGGCGCGCGATGCAGTCATAGAACAATTGGTAGCAAGTTGCGGCGCCGAGTTGGTTCAGAGGATTGGACACACAGCCACTCTGCTGCGGCACTCACCTAACGCCGACCCAAGGAAGTCGAACCTGCAAAGAGTGTTCTAATGTCCAATATTCTCGAATTCCCCAGTCGCGAAAAGCAAGCTTATGCGTACCTCACGGAACAACTGGAATCATTGCTGCGAGACAAGGGCGCTGATGATGCTCTCATTGCGTACGCCACCAAACTCTTAACCAAGGTTTATGGTGACATTCAGGGTGAATCGGATTTTTCATTTAGCGTCAGCCTACCCAATGGGTTAGACGTCGACGAGGTGCAGGAACTTCAAGAAAATATAGCATCAGGGGTCGAGGCCCTCCGGCAACATCACCATTCGATTATGATTCGTATGGCAGCGCAGCTGTTGCTAACCGAATTAGAATTATTCCAGCGTAGCAGGGATTAAACAGGCCTAGCTCAGTAGCGCGGCGGCTAAGTTATAAACAACGAATGCAGCAACCCATGCCAGCACCAGGTAACCGGTCATGAGGGTCACTGCAAATCGGGCAGAGTTTGCCTCTCTTGCCAGTAGCGCTACAGTCGATACGCATTGAAGCGCAATGGTAAAAAACACTACTAGGGCGGCCCCCGACGCGACTGTGAGTCCCGATGCCGTAATTTGATCCGCGAGTGGGACGAGGTCTGCGTCCGCACTCTCGATGCCGAAAATAGTGCCTAAAGTTCCAACGAATACCTCACGCGCGAGAAAGGAGGCAATAATCGCGACACCGTATCGCCAGTCTAGACCCAAAGGTGAAAACACCGGCTCAATGAAACGCCCAATAGATGCCAACCAGGAGCTAGACAAATCCTCCCCACCATTAGGGAAATAGCCGAAAAACCACACGACGACCGTTACGGCAAAAATGGCGCTGCCAGCCTTTCGCACGAAGTGCCCGGCGCGATTCAAAGCGGCGCTAAAAATCGTTCGGCTCGCAGGCAAACGATAGGCCGGCAACTCGAGGATGAAAGGCCCCCCGCTGCGATCTCTATCCCCCATTCGATTGACAACAGCTGCAACCAAGAGCGCGGTTGAAATGCCAAAAAAATAGATGGCTGACATAGCAAGGCCTTGCCAACCGATGAGCCCACCTAGAGCGGTCTCATTGGGGATCAAAATGGCAATGAGAAGCGCATAGACGGGCAATCTTGCCGAGCACGGCATGAGAGGAATCGCCACATAGGTCAGAAGTCTTTCTTGCATGGATGACATGGTGCGCGCCGCGTAAATTGCGGGAATCGCGCAGGCAACACCCGACAACAATGGCACGAAGCTTTTTCCGGACAGACCAAAAAGGCTTAGGGGACGATGACAGATGAGTGCGGCCCGAGCGAGGTAACCGGAGTCCTCGAGAGCACCGATGATCAGAGTCAAAATAAATACGAGAGGGACGAACACGAGAAAGGCACCGAGGCCACCAAAAATAGCGTCGCCCACAAAGTCTGCTAGAAACCCCTCTGGCATAACAGACGTCATTATCGATCCGATGGCAATGACGACAGCCTCGACACCGTCCATCAGTGGGGCAGCCCAAGTGAAAATCGCCTGAAAGAACAAGGTCATGATAATAACGAAGGCGAATCCACCCGAAACAGTGCCCAGCAGCCATTGATCTATGAGTGCTTGGCGTCGAACGAGGAGATCACCCTTTGGCGTAAAGCGCTTTCCAATTTGCTGAGCCGTGCCTCTGATTAAAGCATCCGGCGTATCCGCCCAGGGAGCCACATTTTGGTCTCCTGTTTGTAATGCTTGCTCCACCGCGGCAATACCTTTAGCCGTGCGCGCACTAACAGGATATATCGAGACACCCAGTGCGGTGCCCAAGCCTGATACATCGAGCTCGAGGCTATCGCTTTCGATAAGATCCATCATGTTGAGTAAGACCACAAATGACTTACCTGCTTGCGCAGCCTCTCGCGCGACCTGCAAGCAATAGGTGAGACCTTTCTCAAGTCGAGTTGCATCGAGAACCATAGCCACCAAAGCATCTTGCGAATCATGCAGCGCAGAGCGCAGCCCGGCTATGGCAATCCGCTCCTCACCCGATACGGGGCTCAGTGAGTAAGTTCCGGGAAAGTCCCAAAGTGTCACTTGTGGATTGGAGGTCAAACTCCCCGAGCCCACATCAATGGTGATGCCCGGGTAGTTGGCAACCTTGTGCTTTAGGCCAGTCAGGCGATTGAACAATGCGCTCTTTCCAGAGTTTGGGGCACCCACCAATAGAACGTTGATCATGTTCTGGACTCTTCAGAAACGATGACACAAATGGCTGTTTGCTGATCCAAACTGTAGGTCGCGCCACCCACCGCGTATACACGAGGAGCACCAAAGCCGGGTCGCATCAGACAGGTAACTCGCTGACCTTCTCGAAAGCCAATATCCACTAGTCTCTGAGCAGCACTGTCGGCCTTAGCACCTTCAATAGAGACTATTTCTCTGGACTCACCTACAGCGAGACACCAAAGCGACGTGGATGCCGATGGTTGAGTGGGTATTGACACAGGAGTGGCGTGCTCAAGTCAGAACTAAACGTGACGCACCCTGTCTATCTCGTAATAAATATCGCCGCTCGGTGCTTTTACGACGACTTCATCACCCTCTGACTTCCCAACCAAAGCGCGGGCAATGGGCGAACTGACAGAAATCATATTCTGCTTCACGTCCGCCTCATCCTCACCAACGATACGATAAGAAACCTCAGTATCGTCATCTACATTGATCAAGTCGACAGTGGCTCCGAAAATGACACGTCCGGTATGGGCAAGCGCTGTAATGTCGATGATCTGCGAGTTTGACAGCTTGTATTCAAGCTCCTTAATTCGGCCCTCAGCAAAGCTTTGCTGTTCCCTTGCGGCGTGGTATTCAGCGTTCTCTTTCAGATCACCGTGCTCTCGTGCCTCCGCAATCGACGCAACGATTCTTGGCCTGTCCACTTTCTTGAGGCGCTCAAGCTCCTCGCGTAGGGCAGCTTCACCAGCAACTGTCATTGGAACTTTATTCATTTTCCAAACTCACATGGAGATCCTGCAGCCTGCGAACCTGCCCATCAGGCTCTTGTTCCATCGACATACAAATGGCTTCAGCGGCTGCCAGAGTTGTAGTGTAGAACACTTGGTGTTGCTCGGCACTCGATCTAATGGACGCTGAATCCAAGATAGCAGTGCGACCCTCAGTCGTATTGATGATCAAAGACGCCTCATCGTTCTTAATCAAATCGACGATATGCGGACGTCCTTCTGCCACTTTATTAACTGAACGCA
Source organism: Gammaproteobacteria bacterium (assembly GCA_009937065.1). Classification (GTDB taxonomy): domain Bacteria; phylum Pseudomonadota; class Gammaproteobacteria; order Pseudomonadales; family Halieaceae; genus Luminiphilus. The sequence continues at coordinate 4,453 of JAACDF010000119.1, forward strand.
CCTCCAGCCCCGCCTGCTGTAGGGCCTTTGCTGTGCCTTTTGTGGCGGCGAGCGTAAACCCGGTTTCAACCAATCGCTTGGCAACCTTCACAGCAGCTGGCTTGTCCGCATCACGGACGCTGAATAAGGCCAGTCCTGACTGAGGGGTCACATCACCAGCGCCCAACTGTGCCTTTGCGAACGCGTCAGCGAAGGTGGGCCCTGTACCCATTACCTCGCCCGTGGACTTCATCTCCGGACCTAATATTGGATCGATTCCTGGAAATTTATTAAAGGGTAATACCGCCTCTTTGACGCTGTAGTAACTCGGCACGACCTCTTCAGTAAACCCTTGTGACTCCAGGCTTTGACCTGCCATGCAACGCGCAGCAATTTTCGCCAACGACACACCAATGGCCTTCGATACGAAAGGTACTGTCCTTGATGCGCGCGGATTAACCTCAATCACATAAATGCGATCATCCTGCCACGCTAACTGAACGTTCATCAGTCCTTTGACCTCAAGGGCCACGGCCATCGCTTTAACGATGTCGCGCATCTTGTCTTGCACGTCAGCCGTTAGGCTATAGGGCGGCAATGAGCAGGCAGAATCGCCGGAGTGAATACCCGCTTGCTCGATATGCTGCATGATGGACCCAATAACAACATGATCGCCGTCCGACACCGCGTCAATATCCACCTCAATTGCAGCATTCAAGAAAGAATCTAGGAGTACCGGTGAATCATCGGACACCTGAACTGCATCACGCATGTACCTGAGCAAATCATCTTCGCGATAGACAATCTCCATCGCACGTCCCCCGAGAACGTAAGACGGTCTGACTACAAGCGGATAACCGATTTCTCGCGCTGCAGCGACGGCCTCATCAACACTTCGCACGGTCGTATTTGCAGGCTGAAGCAAATCCAACTCCTGAATCATCAGCTGGAATCGCTCTCGGTCTTCCGCTCGATCAATCTGGTCGGGTGTCGTTCCAATAATTGGCACCCCAGCGGCTTCTAGCGCGCGTGCCAGTTTCAGTGGTGTCTGGCCGCCAAACTGGACAATGACGCCCTTGGGTTTCTCTAAGTCCACAATCTCAAGAACATCTTCAAGCGTCACCGGCTCAAAGAACAACCGATCTGACGTGTCGTAATCTGTCGATACGGTCTCAGGGTTGCAGTTAATCATGATGGTTTCATAACCATCCTCAGCCATGGCCTGCGCCGCGTGTACACAGCAGTAATCAAACTCGATACCTTGGCCAATCCGGTTCGGCCCCCCGCCGAGCACAATAATTTTCTCTCTCTCGCTTGGCGCAGCCTCACATTCCTCTTCATAGGTCGAGTACATGTAAGCTGTTGCCGACGAAAATTCAGCTGCACAGGTGTCAACACGCTTATATACCGGTCGTAAATTCATAGCCTGGCGGTGCGCTCTGATCGACGCCTCGGAAACACCCATGACTGTCGCAATTCGCTTATCGGAAAAACCCTTGCGCTTTAGATTGCGAAGCTCGGCATACTCAAGGTCTTCAATCGATCGCCCCTCAAGCGTACCTTCGAGACGAACTATGTCCTTAATTTGAACGAGGAACCACGGATCCACTCCGGAGTAACCGTAAATCTCCTCCAGCTCAAACCCTGCTCTGAAGGCATCCGCGAGGTACCATATTCGCTCCGCGCCGGGATGGGTCAACTGCTTCACTAGCTCTGCACGAGCGTCATCATCGGTAACTAACAACTGCGGCTCAAAACCTGCCGAGCCAACTTCCAAGCCACGCAGTGCTTTTTGCACCGACTCCTGGAAGGTGCGACCAATTGCCATAACCTCACCCACGGACTTCATCTGCGTCGTAAGCTTCGCATCTGCTGTTGCAAACTTCTCGAATGCAAACCGTGGCACTTTAGTTACTACGTAGTCGATGGAGGGCTCAAACGATGCAGGAGTCACACCTCCAGTAATATCGTTAGCTAACTCATCTAGGGTGTAGCCGACAGCGAGCTTGGCCGCGACTTTTGCAATGGGGAAACCAGTCGCCTTCGATGCGAGAGCGGAGGATCGCGATACCCTGGGGTTCATCTCGATGACGACAATACGGCCCGTATCAGGGCATTGTCCAAACTGAACATTAGACCCACCTGTCTCGACGCCAATCTCCCGCAGAACCGCGAGAGAGGCGTTTCGCATCAACTGGTATTCCTTGTCAGTCAGCGTCTGAGCGGGTGCAACTGTGATCGAGTCACCGGTATGAACACCCATTGCATCAAGATTTTCGATAGAGCAGACGATAATACAATTGTCGTTCTTATCTCGAACCACCTCCATCTCGAACTCTTTCCACCCAATGAGCGATTCATCAATCAAAAGCTCATTGGTTGGAGATAGCTCCAAACCACGCTTGCAAATGGTTTCGAACTCAACACGGTTGTAGGCAATACCGCCGCCGGAGCCACCCATTGTGAAAGACGGACGGATGATGCAGGGAAAACCAACCTTTTCGAGGACACCAAATGCTTCCTCCAGCGTATGTGCAATCTCGGCGCGAGGTGTTTCCAAGCCAATCTTTTTCATGGCGATGTCGAACTTTTCGCGGTCCTCGGCTTTATCGATAGCTTCCTGCGTAGCGCCAATCATCTCAACGTCGTACTTGGCGAGAACGCCCTCGGCATCAAGTTTCAGCGCGCAATTCAGTGCAGTCTGTCCACCCATTGTCGGGAGTAAGGCACAGGGCCGTTCTTTCTCAATAATTTTGGTAACCGTTTGCCATTCTACGGGTTCGATATAGGTCGAATCCGCCATGGCTGGGTCTGTCATGATGGTGGCGGGATTTGAGTTAACCAAGATGACTCGGTAGCCCTCTTCACGCAGGGCCTTGCAGGCTTGAGCGCCTGAATAATCGAACTCACAAGCTTGTCCAATGACAATCGGTCCCGCGCCAAGGATCAAAATACTCTCAATATCGGATCGTCTTGGCATTAGGCGGCTCCTCCCTGAGAGACTGCGGTG
>JAACDF010000120.1 GCA_009937065.1 Gammaproteobacteria bacterium
ACTCGAACATCACCACCGACCGCAAACAATCCCGAGGTCTCTGCCCAAGCGCCCAGATCGAGCTGTTGAAGGCTGCCAGAAATAACAGTGGTGCCCGCTTCAACATCATTGAGCGAAAGCTCTCGTCCAGCTGCTCCGAACGACACCAATGCCCGCCATGCCTCAGCTGAGTCTCGCATAATCGTCAGTTCAGTATCATTTGAATAGGAGACATCGATCGATAGCTCATCGGACATCTTTAGGTCGACTTCCAACGTTTCAGTTTGCTGGCGCGACTTACTAAATGGGGCAGGGAGTCCTATCTCCAAACCATCTAGCTCAGAGTTGATATTCAGTGCTACGCCCTCTCCAGCCTGAAACACAATATCGAACTCGGAGTCGCCCTCCATAAATTCCTCGGGAACGGCAACACCCAACAGTGTGCTGACATTGGGACCACCCAATCGCACAGTAGTGGACAAAGAAAGTCCTTTTTGATTCAACCCTAGATCGATCGAGTCTAGGTCTAAGTCAAGAAAGATAGCTTGATCTTCGAAGCGCGCTGCTAACGAGCCATCACTAATACCTCTGGGATACTCATAGACAAACTCACCATTAACCTGATTGAGCGTTAGAGGGAGGCTACTCAAAGCTACCGTCGCATTATCGACCTCGACTCGTGTAGTTATGGTAGGGATTTTCGCAGCCCCCTTTATGGGTATCGAGAGATCAAAATACCCTCGAGCCCCGCCATCAAGGGTGAGACTCCTCAACTCATCGCCCACTCGCGCTGGCACGTAGGGAATGTCCGCAACCTGTTGCACTGCGGTGGATAATGAACTGTCGATAATGGCTTGTGCCGTCAGCACACGAAGAGCGCCCTGTTTGCCAACTTGAACCAGCCCTTCGCTTACTCCTAGGCCGCCGACTAGCGCCGAATCAATATCGAATGTAACGAGGCCGTTATCAATAGCGACATGGCCCGTCAGGGATTCCGCCTCTGGCAAACCCGGCATCATGGTAACGGCATCGAGGTTCGCCAAGGCGGACAGCTGAATAGATCTCAATGGGTAATCACGTTTACGGACGCCACCCCGGAGAATAAAGCCAATTCGGGTTGCCTCACCCGTGCCAAGCGATGATTGCATCCATCGATACGCATCGGGATCAATGGTCATTGGGGTAAATGCAAGTGCTCGCGATGCAGGAGCTGCGTCTGAGCCCAACACAACATTGAGCATGGGCGACCGATCTGATGCTTCGGACAGCGGAATCTCACCCGTGATCAAGGCCTGCGCTCTGAAGTCATTTGCTCGCGCTGCAGCACGCCCATTTCGAATGACAATCTGTTCGTCAACGATTTCAAAATCAATGATCGCATTCACATTACCCAACTGCATAGGATCCGGAAATTGCGTTGGGATACCCAGCGTCAAATCGCTGCTATTCACTTGTATTTGCCCAGCCTTGCCCGCTAGCGTCAGAGAGCCTGATAAACCACTGACGCCAGGAAAAGGCGCGTCCTCCTGGACGGTAATATCATCAAAATCTGCGGCCACTCGTTGGATAGACTCATCCGTCAAAGAGCCACCAAGACTCAGGGCGTTGATGGTCCCTGATATCGAAGCGGCCTCTAGGGGCTCCCTTGCGGACGACGGAACTAAACCGGCCTCCAGCAAAAGCTGGGCGCTAGAGGCCAAATCAAGATCATTGACCAGAAGTTGCCAGTCACTCGCTCCCAAACTCACATTGATATCGTTGAACTCGACTGGCCCGGCCTCTAACGTCAGAGCCGCATTTGCTACATTGACCCGATACTCATTCCCATCGAGGGTTCCGTTGCCATTAACTGCGAAAGCGACACTGGGTTGCCCTGCATCTGACCCTGGAAACAGGGCGTCCCCAGTGACTTCAAAGACAGTATTCGCCTGTCCCGCAGAAGCCTCTGTCCAGAAAAGGAGATCACTCGTTCCTGACATATCGAAGCCAAAAAATTCCGATATCGATCCCATATCATCAGATGACAAACGCCCACGAAGTGAGCCGGCGAATCGAGACAGATCTAGAGGATTACCGATACCGGCGCCCACAACACTGACGGCTAAGCCGCCATCGCCTGTGGCCAATAATTGAAGCTGTCGCTTGCTACCCTCTCTCCGCAAGTCAAGATCGACTTCGAGATCCAAGGCTTGCTCGGTATCAGAAAGCTCACGGACCAGAAATACTCGCATATCCTCAAGCGCCAACCGCTCAATTTCGGTTGCAAAAACACTGGGGTCTATAGGTACGACAATGCTGTTAGCTGTGTTGGTTAATCTGGCGGGAATCGCAACATCACTCGCCCGCATCTCAGCAAGGATCAACTGTCGCTGCAAAAGTGAACGCCATGGGTTAAGCGTGACCTGAAGACGGCCCGCACTAAACACAGTCGCCTCGGTCTTCTTATTGCGGATATTGACGCCCTCAAGCGCGAGCTTGGGTCTGAACCCCTCCATTTCGGCTGTGATTCCAGCGACCTGCGCATCAAAGCCAGTCCGAGACTCAATCTCTGCAACCAATGAGGTATTGATAGCTGGTAGGAGCGGAACAAGGGCCGTGGCAAGACTAACGACAACGGCAACCAAAACAATAAGCGCAATCGAGGTGCGCCACAGAAAGCTCCCTAAAGCACGATATGCGCTCTCAAACATGCCGGCCGCCAAGACTCGTTACAATGCCCGCCGCCTCCAGGATGGCGCGAGTTTCACTCAGAGGCAAACCTACAACACCGCTGTAGCTTCCCTCTAATCGCCTTACAAAGCTACCTGCTAAACCCTGGATGCCATAAGCGCCTGCCTTGTCCCATGGCTCATCAGTCGCAAGGTATTGCGCAATAAGCGCCGATGAGAGCTCAGCAAACTCTACATGGGTAGTAATTAGCTCGGTTGTAACCGCTTCATCTGACATGAGTGTTACCGCTGTCATCACGTCGTGTCTTAGACCACTCAACGATCGCAACATTCCCTCAGCATCGGCAAAAGAATTGGGTTTATGCATCACACGACCATTACACACCACCGTCGTATCAGCACCGAGCACGACGGTGCCCGGAATCCAGACCTTGGCTGCCTTCTCCGCAGACATGCGGCAGACATAGTCTACAGCCAGCTCACCGGGGAGAAGTTCCTCATCAATATCAGCGGCCCGACATTCGAAATCTGCTACGAGCATACCCAGAAGTTCGCGCCGTCTTGGGCTCGCGCTTGCCAGAACGCGGCTCACAAAAATTGTCCGATTCGGAAACGTACCGTATCGACCAGTGTATTGAAGGGTCGCCACAGTAGCGCTGATATAACGACTGAAACCAGATAACTCAAGCCATCAGATGGCACACCCACCGCGGCCAAGATCACACGTTGTGATGCCACCGAAATACCGAGCAAAAGGAATACCACCGCAGTTTGCGATATCCAGTCAAGCTGTCGAATGGTGTAGATATTGTTCAGTAATATGTAAGCCAACACCGACAACCCGATGGATGCGGCACCCACATGCGAGCCCTCGATCATGCTGATCAAAATACCCACTGAAAATGCAAAGATAATGCCGACTCTGCCGGGAGAGGATAAAACCCAATAACAGACAGAGAGCTCGAGTAATCGTGGCATGACCACGCGCACATCCATAGCGTTGGCCGACTGAAATAATAGACCAGCCAGAATGACAGAGGTTAAAACTGAAAAACCAATATTACTCTCGTCTCGCACGGCGTGGCCCTAAGTTGTCTACGGCGTATCGTTCGATGTAAGAATGAGCACATGACTCTCAACATCCAGAGCAGCTGCAGTCTGAACCGTTACCGACAAGTAGGCTGCGTCGCCGGAAGTCGTGGTCTCGCGTGTGGCACCAACGGGATAACCAGCTGGAAAACGCTCACCCAAACCGGATGTCACCCACAGGTCACCCGAACTAACGTCTGAGGTGCTTGCAAGATTACGAATCACCAGTTGATCCAAACGCCCGACACCCTCAGCAATTGCTCGCTGCCCTGTTCGGTTATTCAGCACAGGTATACTGTGTTGCACATCAGTGACCAATAGAGCGCGGCTTGCCGTCTGTCCAACCTGAACAATCTGACCCATCACACCCTCGGCATTCAGAACAGGATAACCAACGTCAACGCCCTCATCTCTGCCACGATCAAGGGTAAGTAGATGGCGATTAACGTCTGGAGACACGGCTACGATTCGAGCGACCGTCATGGTTGCATCCTCTGCAACCGGGGAATTTAGCAGTGCGCGGTATCGCATGTTTTCAGCAGTCAGTGCCTCCATACGCTGCGTACGCGCACTCACAATCAGATTTCTGTCTTCCAGCGCCTGAATCCGTCCACGCATTGAGGCACGACTCTCCAGATACTGTGAGACTGATTGAACAAAATATTTGGAGACATCAATGATATAGAAGGAGACCTCAGAGAGGTCTGCACCCGCACCTTCAACCTTCGCCATTACCGGCGAATCCCGCAGGAACGCGACCAGACTCCATGCAATAGCAAGCGCCACGAGAAGGCGGATAGTCAGGAAACGGGGCTTGGAAAAAAGGCTGCTGATGATCTGTTCCTCGTTCTAAATCGAACCTAGAAACTCACTCAGTTGACATGAGATCCAATGAGTAGTTATCCATCAACTCTAGTGCCATACCACCCCCTCTCACAACGCAAGTAAGAGGATCCTCGGCAATCAGCACTGGAAGGCCTGTTTCTTCCGCAATTCGAGCATCCAAATCACGCAATAAGGCGCCACCACCAGTAAGCACAATGCCGGCCTCAGCAATGTCCGCCGCGAGCTCAGGTGGCGACTGCTCTAAAGCCATACGCACGGCACGGATAATGGCATCTACCGGCTCCTCTAGGGCTGTCATCACATCAGTGCTATTCAACGTAAAGGTGCGCGGTATACCTTCGGCGAGGTGTCTGCCGCGAACGTCAATTTCTCTCTGCTCACTGCCCACCCAAACGCAGCCAACTTCCTGCTTGATTCGCTCGGCTGTTGAATCACCAATCAAACAGCCAAAACGACGACGCACATGTGCCACGATGGCTTCGTCAAAACGATCACCTCCTACTCTTATGGAGTCGCGATAAACAACCCCACTGAGTGATATCAGAGCAATCTCGGTGGTACCGCCACCGATGTCTACAACCATGCAGCCGACAGCCTCTTCCACTTTCATCCCGGCGCCAATCGCAGCCGCCATAGGCTCTTCAATGAGCCGTACATCCCGCGCTCCCGCGCCTTCCGCCGATCGCCTGATGGCTTCACGCTCGACTTGGGTTGATAAACAGGGGACACAAATCAAAACGCGGGGGCTGGGGCGCAGCCATGACGAGTGGGTGTCGTGCACTTTCAAAATAAAGTGCTGCAGCATTTTTTCCGTCACCTGGAAGTCAGCAATGACCCCGTCTTTGAGGGGACGAATCGCTGTTATATTGCCGGGAGTTCTTCCCAGCATCCGCTTTGCCTCGGTGCCGACAGCTTCGATGGACTTCTGGCCGTTGTGAACTCTAATGGCGACGACAGAAGGCTCATCGAGAACGATGCCACGATCCTTTACATAGATCAGTGTGTTGGCCGTGCCGAGGTCGATCGACAGATCGGTTGAGAACATACCCCGTAAACGCTTTAACATGTCATTATTAGCCTGTGGACAAATACACCTTTGCCACCGTTGGAAGCGAGCCCCCCTCACTTCAAAATCCCAGGCCAAACCTAGGATGTCCTCATATCTATGGACCGATGCGGTTAGTTGTTGAAATGTAACAATGCGATAGTTTTTGAGCAAGCTGGAAGTGTGTTAGTTTGCGGTCTCCAAACCACCTGCAGGCATTTATTGTGACTGACGCAGCAACCGTCAGAGATGTCGCGGCGTTAGCACGCCTTACGATCTCAGACCAAGACATCGAAAACGTAACAGTGGAATTCAATCAGACACTTGAACTGTTTGATGCGCTCGGTACAGCCGACACGACCGACGTTTCTCCAATGATCAACCCACTCGATACAGCTCAACGCCTGAGGCCCGATAACATCGAAACCTTGGTCGACAGGGAGGGTTTGATGCAAAACGCACCTGCAAGTGAAGAAGACTATTTTCTAGTGCCAAGGGTACTTGATTGATGCCAGGACAGTTCGAAACTATTTCGTCGCTCGCGCGGCAGCTGGCTAAAGGGAGTGTGTCCTCGCGGGAGTTGGTGGAGGATGCGATCGCGCGAACTGAAACATTCAATCCAGTGCTAAACGCCGTTATTTCACTCAATAAGGAAAGCGCACTGGCCGCAGCAGATTTAGCTGATCAGGCTCGGGTTGATGGCTCAACATCACCGCTACTGGGCATCCCAATCCTCCACAAAGATATCTTTTGCACGCGAGGTGTTAAAACATCCTGCGCCTCAAAAATGCTCGCTGACTTCATCCCCCCGTATAACGCCACTGTCGTGGATAAGCTGCAAGAGGCGGGTATGGTCAGCTTGGGTAAGTGCAATATGGATGAGTTCGCTATGGGTTCATCCAACGAAACAAGCTTCTTCGGCGCCGTGAAGAACCCCTGGGACGTCCACCGGGTGCCCGGTGGTTCATCTGGCGGTTCGGCCGCAGCAGTTGCTGCAGGTCTAGCGCCCATGGCAACTGGGACTGATACGGGCGGTTCGATTCGCCAACCCGCCGCACTTTGCGGAATCACTGGCCTCAAGCCCACCTACGGGCGCGTATCCCGATACGGGATGATCGCCTTCGCATCATCTATGGACCAAGCAGGACCTATGGCGAGGACGGCCGAGGACTGCGCTCTGGTGCTCAACGCCATGGCTGGTCATGATCCCTTAGATTCAACCTGCTCAGATCTAGCAGTCCCCGATTATTCAGCGGTACTCGATCAGAGCATCAAAGGGCTTCGAGTCGGCCTGCCAAAAGAGTTCTTCTCCAGCCATTTAAATGATGCTGTAGCCAAAACCGTCACCGCCGCGATCAAAGAATTAGAAGCCGCTGGCGCCAAAATTGTTGACGTATCGCTTCCCTCTACAGATCTTGGTGTCTCAACTTATTACGTAATTGCACCGGCCGAGGCATCGGCGAACCTCTCGCGTTATGACGGCGTAAGGTACGGCTATCGTTGTGATAGTCCATCCGACCTTCAAGACCTCTATTTGCGCTCACGTACAGAGGGATTTGGCGAAGAAGTGAAGCGACGAATTCTCATCGGAGCCTTTACCTTATCCGCTGCGTCCTACGATCAGTACTTTATGAAGGCACAACAGGTGCGTCGCCTCATAGCAGAGGAATATCAAGCTGTACTCAAGGACGTCGATGTTATTGCTGGCCCCTCTGCACCTAATACGGCGTTCGTTCTCAACGATGACTCTAAATCAGTAACAGACATGTACATGGAGGACGTCTTCACCATTGGTGCGAATCTGGCGGGATTGCCCGCCATCAGTGTTCCAGCTGGCTTTGTAGACGGACTGCCCGTCGGCATGCAGCTCATTGGGACTCGGTTTGGTGAAGCGCAGCTATTGAACATTGCCCATCAATTTCAGAGACGGACCGACTGGCATTCGCTCACACCCAATCTCGAGGGCCTGACGAGATGACATGGGAAAAGGTAATGGGCTTAGAGGTACATCTGCAGCTCTCAACACATTCCAAGATTTTTTCGTCATCGGCCACGGCCTTTGGTGCTGATCCAAATACCCAGACCAACCCGCTGGACATGGCTCTTCCCGGGACGCTTCCGGTTCTTAATCACGCGGCAGTGAGTCAGGCCATCGTTTTTGGCTTAGGTGTCGGTGCGGAAATCGGCAAAGTATCGCGCTTTGATCGAAAGAATTACTTCTATCCGGATCTACCAAAAGGCTATCAGATCTCACAATTTTTTGAACCCATTGTTAAAGAGGGTGTCTTTGAAGTGCCGCTCGAGGATGGGTCTATTTTTCCGGTCAGAATTCTTCGCGCGCACCTGGAGGAGGACGCGGGAAAATCGGTACACGATGCGATCCCCGGTCACACCGGTATTGACTTGAATCGAGCGGGGACACCACTACTTGAGGTCGTTACCGAACCTGACTTCCGAACGGCAGAGCAGGTAGTGGCCTATCTCAAGGCACTGCATGCGCTCGTTACCTATCTAGGCATATCGGACGGCAACATGTCAGAGGGCTCAATGCGCTGCGATGTCAACCTCTCACTGCGTTTAGAGGGAGAAACAGACTACGGTACCCGAACAGAGCTTAAGAACATCAACTCCTTCCGCTTTATCGAACGCGCCATTCATGTTGAAGCCGAGCGACAGCAGGATTTATTGGAAAGTGGCCACAGCGTTATTCAAGAGACGCGCCTGTTCGACCCAGATAATGACGAGACCCGATCCATGCGATCAAAGGAGGTCGCCAATGACTACCGCTACTTCCCGGATCCAGATTTGTTACCTATTGTTATCGACGATGAGACCATTGAGCTTATCCGCGATGCCCTTCCCGAGTTACCTGCCGTTAAACGCGGTCGTTACACCACGGAGCTTGGCTTAAGTCAGTACGATGCCAACCTGCTCACCCAAGATCGCGCCACTGCTGAGTTCTTTGAGGCCTGCTGCACCGCCTCAGGAAACCCCAAGTCTGCGGCGAACTGGATACTCGGCGACTTGAGCGCAGCTCTCAATAAAGAGGGGCTGGCGATCGGTGACTGCAATGTCACACCCGAGGGCCTCGGAGCGCTGATAACGCGAATCGATGACGGAACGCTTTCCAGTAAAATGGCGAAGACCGTATTTGAAGGCCTTTGGGCCGGCCAACCAGACGTGGACCGCATCATTGAGGACAAAGGCTTAAAGCAAGTCAGCGATAGTGGTGCACTTGAAGCCATCGTGGATGAGCTCATCGCTAATAATCCCGCGCAAGTCGACCAGTATCGGGCGGCCGACGAGGGCAAGCAGAAAAAACTCATTGGCTTTTTCGTGGGGCAGGCAATGAAGGCCTCAAAAGGTCAGGCTAACCCGCAGATGTTGAACCAGCTGTTAAAGCAGAAGTTGGGCTAAGGCTCGGCGCCTTATACGTCCTGAACCCGCCCTTTCATGAAGCGTTCTCGATTTTCACGCTTTTTGTCTTCGCTTTTTCGAAGTAGCACATAAACGGAGCCTGTGCCCCCATGCCGGGGTTGCGCAGAGTGGAAGGCCTGTACATCCTCCAGATCTCTGAGCCAGCGATTAATATAACCCTTCAGTACGCCTGATCCCGATTTTTCTTTATTTCCAAAGCCTTTTCCGTGTGTGATCAAGAGTGTTCGCAATCCCAATCGACGGGCCTCTTTGAAAAACGACCATATTTCGGTTCGAGCCTCAGCAACCGTGAACCGGTGTAAATCAAGGCGCGCCTCGATGTCGTAATGGCCCAACCTCAACTTCCGGTAAACGCCGTTTTGAATACCGGGCCGCTTAAACTCGAGCACATACCATGCATCAAGCGGCTGCACGCCATCATCTGACAGATGATTATCGCTTCGTGCATCCGACTGCATGGCAGCCTGCCTTCGCTTCGCGACATCGACCGACTCGGTTTTAACGAGTCGCTCGCGAGGCTCGCGCTTGAGCGGTGTCACGCCACTCATTTCGCTCACAAATAAGTCGTCATCTTGCATCTTCGTATTCTCGACATCGGCTGGCGTAGTATAGTCACAGCCTCGTCAATGTAGCGTCAGTCAACGTCGGCGCAAAGGTGGAATAACAACTCATGTCCGGATTACTCACAGGGATAGGTTACTTTTTTCGCGGCATAACAATGCTGTTTCAGCCTGGGCTGCGTCGTTTCGTGGTCATACCACTGTTGGCAAATATATCAGTGTTTGTATTGATCGCTGGTAGTCTCTACCAGCTCATGTCAGGACTGTACCTTGACGTTACCGGTGAAATCACCGGCACATTTAGCTTCCTAACTTGGATCGTGACACCGATTATTTGGCTGTTGGGCACACTGCTGTCAGGCTACCTATCCATATTCATTGTGTTATTCCTTACCTCTCCCTTTCACGGATTATTGGCTGAAAAAGTAGAGGAACGCATCACAGGTGAGGCCCTTCAAAATGAAAGCTCGGTGGTTCAGGTCGCTCTGTCTGTTCCAAGAGGCTTCCTGCGAGAATTACAGAAGCTGCTTCACTACCTTCCCATGGCAGTCCTGGTTCTCATCATCAGTGTTATACCCGGGGTCAATATTGTGGCGCCGTTTCTCTGGATTATTCTGGGCGCCTGGATGATGTCGCTGCAATTTATTGACTACCCCATGGACAACCATCGACTGCCATTCAAGGAAGTTCGCGAAGCCTGCGGTGCTCGACGTAGTACCTCTATTGGGTTTGGGGGCATCGTTGCGTTTTTATCGGGAGTGCCCATACTAAACCTGGCACTCATTCCAGCGGCGGTAGCTGGCGCCACCTTGTTATGGTGCGAGGAACTGCGGCACCTTCGATAATCGGGAATCGGGAATCGGTAATCGGGCATTCAGAGGTTCTAATTAATCGGCAAGAAGGCCCTCAGGAACCTGAGTACATTTCAGCGGCTCACCCAATAAAGATTCGATTTCCGGCAGCAAGAAGGCATCGTCCTCACTGGCAAAGCTGATAGAAACACCTTTTTCGCCTGCTCTGCCGGTTCGACCGATCCGGTGCACGTAATCCTCAGGATCCTCGGGTAAGTCATAATTGATCACGTGGCTCACGCCATCAACATGGATACCTCTTCCTGCCACATCAGTCGCAATCAACACCCGTAACTTACCAGACTTGAAACGCTCCAGTGTTTTAGTACGTTTTACCTGAGCAATTTCTCCCGACAATATGCCGCAGTCGAGGCCTTGCTTTTGAAGACGCTCGTGGACTTTTCGAACCACGTCTCTTCTATTGGCGAAGACAATGACCGAAGTGGCTTCAGGCGTTGCAAGAATTCCCTTTAGAACATTGAGACGATCGCGACTCTCAAGCAAATAAACACGCTGATCGACATTTTCTGTCGCCACACGCTCTGGCTCAATCTCGACCGTGATGGGGTCAAAGGTCCACTGTTGCGCCAAATTCATAATGTCCTGACTGAAGGTGGCCGAGAACAGCAGGGTCTGTCGATCTTCCTTGCGCGGTGTCGATCTGACGATGCGCTTTACCTGTGGGATAAAACCCATATCTAGCATGCGATCAGCCTCATCGAGAACCAGCGATTCTACGCGATCGAGGTACATATCGCCGCGCTGGATGAAGTCTATGAGCCTACCGGGTGTAGCAACAACGATGTCCGTGACACGGTCATTCACCTTGGAGAGTTGTTTTGCGTAATCAGCACCGCCAATCAACGTGACTGTGGTCAGACCCGTATATTTGCCGAGGTCACGAGCGTCATCCCCAATCTGCATCACGAGCTCCCGGGTCGGAGCCAGGATGACAGCGCGCGGCTCCGCAAGGTAACGCTCACCCTCAATAGGGTTATTCAACAGATCATTGAACAGCGTAATCAAGAAAGCTGCCGTTTTCCCCGTACCTGTTTGTGCCTTACCAATGGCGTCGTGCCCTTCTAAAGTATGGGGCAAAATCTGGGCTTGAATTGGCGAACACTTTTCGAAACCCAAGCCTTCGATACCACGCATTAGCGATGGATCAAGGTCGAGACTGTCGAACAACATATCGGGCAATTGAGCAACTGAATTACCAGTTGTATCGGGGGCGTGATCACTCAACGGTTCATGAGTCCTTACTTAAGAGGTGCGCGAGCATAGCACACTGAACTAGAGGCGCCTGAGTTAATCGCCTGACAAGTAATGGCAGGGGATTGAGCGCGTGATACAGTGCCGCCCGGACAGCGAGACGACCATGAACGACCAAACACCCACACTGCGATCGGAGCTACGCCAACTTTGGCGAATAGGTTGGCCGCTTTTAGTAGCGCAGACGGCGCAGATGGGTACCGGCGTAGTGGACACCATCATGGCCGCAAGATTCGGTGATAAGGACCTGGCCGCCATCGCCATCGGATTCAATATATGGCTTCCACTCTACCTCATAGTGCTTGGCGTCATGTTCGCCTCCTCTACGATCATTGCGCAGGACTATGGCGCCGGCCGGATACAGCGAATCCGCGACCACTTGCCGCAGGCGTTATGGGTCTCTGTGTTGCTCAGCTTGATTGTTGCGCCGATGTGCTACTACAGCCACCTCGGATTGCCGTGGCTTGGCATCGATGAGCTAACTGCGCAGAAGTCGAGCGACTACATCAAAATGGTGGCATTTGGATTCCCTGCTATCGGGATATTCATGGCCCTTCGCTATCACACGCAGGGCGTTGGTATAACCTCCCCCTTTGCAGTCGCATCAGTCATTGGCTTCATCGCCAATATACCGCTGAACTATATGTTCATCTTTGGCTTCGGTGATATTCCTGCCATGGGTGCTCAGGGCTGTGGAATAGCGACCGCTATTTCGATGTGGCTGTCCGCAATCATCATCACCATCTATGTATTGACCAAAAAGTCACTACAAAAATACATGCCACCACTAAAACCGGTTGCTCCTGACCCGGGAACCATAAAAGAGATAATGGCCATAGGTGCACCAGTGGGTGCCACCTTCTTTCTAGAAACCGCTGTCTTTACCGGTATTGCGCTGCTGGTCTCCTCGCTGGGCGACGTCGCCATCGGCGCGCACCAGATCGCGTTCAATGTCTGGGATATGTTCTACATTCCCATGCTCGCCATCGGATCGTCGATGGCAACGCGTATGGGACATGCACTGGGCGCACAAGATCAACAGGGCGTATTCATAGCATTGAAGGCAGGCATCCTTTGCTCCGGCTTACTCAGTGTTACTACGATGATTATTCTTCTGTCGTTTCCCACTGCGATTGTCGGCATTTACTCAGATTCACCCGATATGTCGCTACTGGCGGTTCGTCTGCTCAGTTTTGCGGCCCTATTTGTGATTATTGATGCGGTCCAAATCGTGGGTTCTTTCTCAATGCGAGCCTACAAAAAAACGCGATTTCCCTTTATTGCGAGCATGGTTGCTTACTGGTTGATTGCGCTCCCTCTAGGCTACTACCTAGGCATCATGAACTCCGATAACGCCTTCGACGGCGCTGCCGGTTTTTGGGTGGGCATTATTGTGGGGGTCACAGTGGCTTCGGTCATGATTGCAGTGCGTCTGGTGTTACTTCTTCGTCAGCCAATGCCTGCAGACTTCACACCCGATTACGACGTGTGACACTCGTCCCGAGGTGTCACCACAAGCCGGTCGATTCGCTGCCGAGTTGAGTCATAAACTCGCAAGACACCCCATTCGAGGTTTTGCCCGGATAAAAACATCAGCGCATCCTGCGCCTGCCATGCCGCTATGACCCCAACGACCGGACCGAGAATACCCTCGTCACGACAATCAAAGCCTCGACTGTCATCTTCACTGGGAGCCATACACCGATAACAGCCCTCCACCCTCGATCTGCTAAAGGCGACGACCTGCCCGTGAAGACGCGCCGCCGCCCCCATAACCCAGGGCTTTGCCAAAGCGCATGTCAACCGCTCAATCGCGTGTCTTGCAGCTAGGTTGTCAGTCGCATCAATCACCATATCTGTGTCTCCGACCAACTTAGTGTCAGACTCGACGTCATCCCCAAAGCGTCCAAGACAGGTACTTACTGCGATCTCTGAGTTGAGCGCTAAAAGCTGATTTTTTAAAGCCTCTACCTTTGGTTTATCGAGATCGCTCTCGCGGAAGGCTAGCTGACGATGAAGATTGCTCACCTCAACGCTATCCGCGTCGATTAACGTCAACTTGCCTACGCCGGCGCCTGCGAGGAACAAAGCAATCATCGAGCCGAGACCACCACAGCCAACGATGAGGACTGAGGCTTGCCGAAGTTTTTCCTGACCCGAGAGATCAATTTCTGGCAACAGAATTTGGCGAGAGTACCGCTCGAGCAACTCATCATTCAGCATCGCCAACACCCCCCTGTAGCTCGAGGCCTACCCGCAAGATCACGACGAAGCCTCACATCCGAGAAACCGTTCAGTTCGAGGATCGACCGGACATCCCCTGCCTGATCATAACCATGCTCGATCAAAAGCCAACCGTCTGGGTTCAAATGATCGGGAGCTCTCGCTGCAATCTCTCGAATTGACGACAGACCATCTCCTCCATCGGTGAGTGCCCCCTCGGGTTCATATCGTAAATCGCCCTCGGACAGGTGAGTATCATCGATGGCGACATACGGTGGATTTGATACGATCAGTGACCAACGTCTTTGACCCAAGGCATCAAACCAACTCGACTGAATCAACTCCAAGGGTAATTGCAACGCTCGTGCATTTTCTTGTGCTACATCCAGTGCCGCTTGACTGACATCGCAAGCAGTAACCGTAAGTGCCGGTAAAGTGTTTTGCACGGCGAGTGCAATAGCACCACTGCCGGTTCCCAAATCAAGTAATGATTGATAGCCCGGTCGGGCGGCCAACTCCAATGCCCACTCCACCAATAACTCAGTCTCGGGTCGCGGGATGAGCACATCGCTTGTGACTACCAGTTTAAGCGACCAAAACTCGCGATAACCCAATAAGTAGGCCATCGGTATACCGGCAAGCCGCTGGGAGGACATTAAAGAAAATTTCTGGACGACCGTTGCGGGGAGCTCGTCACTATCATTAGCAATTAACCAACTTCGCTCTTCCTTGCCGAGGCAATGCAATAGCAGAAGCTCGGCATCCCGACGATCATTATCGAACGCAGACAACGCTTCCTTTACTTTCACTGGACGACCTTCACTGACAGACCTTCACTAGGGAACCGTCACTTGCGGGCCTTTACTTGCTGAACTTTTGTCATCGGTCTTCAATCGTCACCCAGCGCGGCGAGCAAGTCAGCCTGATGTTCCTGCCGCAAAGGCTGGATAACCGCATCGAGCTCACCCCCAACAACCTCATCGAGTTTGTACAACGTGAGGTTAATTCGATGATCAGTCACCCTACCCTGCGGATAGTTATAAGTTCTAATGCGGTCGGAACGATCGCCCGTACCCACGAGATTGCGCCGTTCCTCGGCCTGCTCTGCAGCTAATTGCTGCTCACTTGCAGAGGCGAGCTTGGCCTGCAACAGCGACATCGCACGCGCCCGGTTTTTGTGTTGGGAGCGCTCGTCTTGGCACTCGACCACAATCCCTGTGGGAATGTGGGTCAACCGCACTGCCGAATCGGTCGTATTAACGTGCTGACCGCCAGCACCGGATGAGCGGTAGGTATCGACGCGCAAATCCTCTTTACGAATTTCCACCTCCTCTACCTCATCAGGTTCTGCCATAACGGCTACCGTGCAAGCGGATGTGTGAATCCGTCCTTGCGACTCAGTCTCGGGAACGCGTTGAACCCGATGCGCACCCGACTCGAATTTGAGGTGCGCATAGACCGCCTCGCCGGCAACACGAGTAATCAATTCCTTGTACCCGCCGTGCTCGCCCGTACGCTCTGAGATAACTTCAACTGACCAGCGCTTACTCTCCGCGTAGCGGCTGTACATGCGAAATAGATCTCCGGAAAAAATGGCTGCCTCATCGCCACCCGTGCCCGCACGAATTTCCAAAAACACATTGCTCTTGTCCTTAGGGTCTTTAGGCAACATCAACAGTTGTAACTCGGCTTCCGCAAGCGTCATGTGACTGTCGGCAGCACCAATCTCTTCTTCTGCCATTTCTCGGACATCGGGATCGGTGTCTTCCAGCATCAGTCGAGCTTCAGCCAGATCATCCTGTGCCCGTCGGTAGCCATCGTAGACCTTCACGACATCATCGAGCTGGGCGTACTCCTGTGACAGGGCGCGAAACCTATTGGGGTCTGACGCGGTCTCGGCGTCAGCAAGTAAGGCCGCCACCTCTTCATGGCGATCACATAACGATTCGAGCTTGGTAACAAGCGACGTCTTCACAATAAACTGCCCTTATCGAACTACTGTAGCGTCGACGAGCCGTCTGATGGGGTAGATGCGGGCACGCCGAGCAATTCTGCTGCACGCGAGACATTAACACGATCGCCTTCTTTTGCGATCTGCTTTAAACCTGCGGTCGGCGCATGGATCAACTTATTGGTCAGGTCCCGCGACAAGCGAGTCATCACCTCCTCGGGCGACTTGCCGCTCTCCAGTGCTTTTAACGCACGCTCGAGCTCTATCTGCTGAATCGCCATCGCAGATTCCCGATAATTTCTCACAACATCCGCCGAGGCTCGCTGTAACCATGAGGCCTCAACCTCGACGACGCCCTCTTCCACAATCTTGTCAGCTTTGTTCGCTTCATGACTGCGTAGACGCACGTTTTCTTCCACGACATCACGCAAATCATCAACCGTGTATAAGTAGACGTCTGACAGTGAGGCAACCTGCGGCTCAATATCACGAGGTACAGCCAAATCGATCAATAAGGCGGGACGATAACGCCGAGCCTTAATCGCTTCCTCAACCGCTCCCTTTCCCAGGATAGGTAGCTGACTGGCGGTTGAGCTAATCACGATATCTGCGCTAGGCAGTCGCTCGGTAACGTCTGCAAGAAGAATGGCCTCAGCACCGAACTGATCGGCCAGCATTTCTGCCCGTTTTAAGGTTCTGTTAGCCACAATTAACTTACCCAAGCCCGCCTCATTGAGATGTCGGGCCACAAGTTCGATAGTCTCGCCGGCACCGAGTAAGAGCGCTGTACGGTTTGAGAGATCAGAAAAAATACGCCCCGCGAGATCAACAGCGGCGTAGGCCACCGACACTGGGTTTTCCCCTATTGCAGTATCTGTGCGGACGCGCTTGGCAAGTCGGAATGCTTCAGGAAACAGTTTGCTGAGGGAGTCGCCAATACCACCACTCTCTTGAGATACCGCAAAGGCCGATTTAATTTGACCAAAAATTTGCGGTTCACCTAAGACCATAGAATTAAGTCCGGCGGCGACTCGAACCAGGTGGGTAAGACCGGCCACACCGTGATTTCGGTAGGTGCATGTAGCGAGATCGTCCAAGGCAATGGTGTGATACTTCGATAGCCAAGCAATCACTTCATCGCCTACCACCGCTGCTTCGCCATCAGTTCCAAACCACCCGTAGATTTCGGTGCGATTACAGGTGCTTAAAATGACACCCTCGCTCAAGCGAGTCTCAGCCATCAACTCGGATATCGCCTCGGGTACGCACTCAGGGGCAAACGCCACGCGCTCCCGCACCGCTACCGACGCAGAGTCATGATTTATCCCAATGACAACCAAGTTTGACGGCATAATTGTCAATCGCTATCTACACACGGTCGGATGATACCAGACAAATAGGCGTTCGAGAGGGCGTGTGCCGATTTCGTCGGGTGTGTCATCATACGCGCCATGCGATCGATGAATTACATCACTGCCCTATTGGTGCTAACGCTCACAAGCTGCGCGAGCATGGACCTTGCCGAAATCCCATCTGAGATTGAGCAAAGCATCGCCGTCGTGGCTGAGGAAAAGCCCAGCCATCCCTATGCTGAGATACCAAGCGAATACCTATCAACGTTACTCAAGGCGGAGTTCGCTATCAGAGCACGTGAACTTGACACCGGGCTGATACACCTTATGGCTGCGAGCCAGGCCATTCCAGACCCAGCGATCGCTGGCCGGGCGCTCCAGCTCGCGCAGTATATTCGTAGGCCCGAGGCGACACTTGAGATGGCCATTCGCGTATCGGATCTAGACCCCAGTAATGGGGGCGCGGCCACAATCGCAGCCGCAGTGTTTATTGAGCGGGGCGATATCGCCAGTGCATTGACGTATTCACGACGGGCGTTCGACGCAGGCTCTGACATCAACCCGGCAGCACTCCCGAATAATTATGGAGCGCAGTCGCCTGAGACCCAGGCAGCTACTCGAAATCTTCTGAAAGCGCTGGAAGAGGACTACCCTGACGATCCTCGAAGTTTATTTGCTATCGCGTTATTGGAATGGCGCCAGGGAAACAGCGATTCCGCAGTAAAAAAGCTCGATAAGCTTTTTACCATCGAAGCTTTTCACGAGAGGGGCACGCTACTGTTGACGGAAATCCTGTCGCAAGCCGACGATCCTCTGGCTTTCAATCCACTATTAGCAGCGATTGAAGCCACGAATAGCGGCTTACTGCGCTACCAATATGCACGCTACTTACTCGGAAAACAGAAGCTTACTCAAGCCAAAGAGCAATTCGATGTCTTGGTGGCAGACCCAGCGGCAACCGTCGATCACCTAATTGGCGCTGCAGTGCTCGATATCGAGTTATCGGATTCAACCTCGGCTCTGTTGCATCTAGATCGGGCGCTTTCTTCCGGCCAGCGCGTCAGTGACGGACAGTTCTTCAAAGCGCTCGCCCTGATACAACTCGAAGATATCGCCGGCGCTCTCGAGGCACTTGGTGCGGTTGGTCCCTCGACAAACTATGCGCGCGCGCTTCAAGAGGCCGCGGCTATTTTAGTGTCGCGAGGTGATATCGGTGCGGCCAACGCCTTCTTTGAACAACACCGTCAAACCCATGCTGCCGGCGCTGAACTCAATTTTTCATTACATGCTGAAACGCTTCAGACATTGGGATCTATCGAGGCTGAGTCGGTGCTCACCCGCGGCATCAGCGCCTTCCCGACATCGACCCGCCTGCTGTTTGCAAGAGCAAATTTTCGAGAGCGCGCAGGCTTCTTTGAGTTGGCGGAAGCCGATTATCGACAAATACTCAATCTCTATCCCGGCGATGCCAATGCGCTGAATGCGCTGGGATATGCACTGACAAATAACACCGATCGCTTTGCGGAGGCGGCGGGGTTACTCGAAGAAGCCATTTCCAAAGATCCGCGCAATCCAGCAATCATCGACAGTCTTGGATGGGTTTACTTCAAGCTTGGCAAAGACCGACAGGCGGAGCTCTTACTCAAGAAAGCCTATAAGCAATACCCGGATCCCGAAGTCGCTGCACATTTGATTGAGCTGTTGTGGACACAGGGACGCGAGGTGGAGGCGAGAGATCTCATTGCTAATCAGTGGCGCGCATCGCCCAATAACGAACACCTTCGTGAGACAGCGAGTCGACTCGCTATTCCCCTGCCCGAGTGATCATGTTTTTTCGATCACTCGGTTGCGGCCTACTAATAACACTGCTGTCTGGCTGCCTTCAAACGACAATCGAGCAACCCACAGTCGGCTCACTCCAGCTGAGTGATGCAACTCCATGGCGCGCCAGCGGGAAAATACTGGTATCCACCAAAAGCCAGCGGCAAACACTCAGATTTACCTGGTCTCATGTGTCGATAAAGCAAGACCGTATCGAACTGCGTGACACGCTGGGTCTTCGGTCTGTCACCTTGGTTAAAGACTCCAACAAATACCATCTAGAGAGTGATGAGGGACAGCGAACCCCCCTATCCGCCAACACGCTGGAGGAACCGCTCGCTGGTGTTCTATCGAGTCTTCCCAACGATATTGCACAATTGCTCACCGGGGCGGTCTCTTCGAATAGCCAAGTAATCAGCGAAGTTGTGAGCTGGTCCACCACGGCCCGGTTTGCGACGCCCGAGGTATTGCGTATCAGTTTTGGTGATTACTCGCTCAAAATAATGATCCATCAATGGAATATAGGCAGTCGTGAGTAAGCAAGTGATCGAAACACTCAGTCCCGCAAAGCTGAACCTCTTCCTCCACGTGACTGGGCAACGGGCCAATGGATACCACGAACTTCAGACCGCATTTCAGTTGCTCGATTGGGGCGATCGGATGCGCTTTGAGGTAACCGATACGCCGGGCATTCAGCTGAGCCCATCGATCGCGGGGGTATCAAACGAGGACAACCTCATTGTCAGAGCGGCGTCAGCATTGAGCTTACCCAGTGACTGTGGTGTTGCCATAAGCATCGATAAGGTCATTCCGATGGGCGGCGGCCTCGGCGGCGGCAGTTCCAATGCGGCGGTCACACTTCTGGTAATAAACGACCTATTCAACCTCGGCCACAGTGTTGATGAACTTGCTATCAAGGGCCTTGCATTGGGTGCTGACGTTCCTGTTTTTGTGAGGGGCACTTCCGCATGGGCGGAGGGTGTCGGCGACGAACTTACGCCACTTGAGCTCCCGCCTCGCTGGTTTG
>JAACDF010000121.1 GCA_009937065.1 Gammaproteobacteria bacterium
CATGGCCACCCATGGCCAGCGCGTCAGCCACCGAATCGAAATACATATTAAGCCGTCAGCCTCTTATTAAGCCAAGCGGACTGAGCGTACTCCTCAGTCAATGACTGTTTTACATTCAACATCATGAGCAAAGCGAATAGCGCATAAAACGTAATGATCATGCCAAGCAACGGATAGAGCATTGACGCATCGATGGCCGAACTTCCAGTGAACTTAATCGAAGCCGGCTGATGGAGTGAATACCACCAATCAACCGACTTGTAGATGATGGGAATATTTACGGTACCTACTAAACTCAGTATGGCGCAGGCACGCGCCGCCACGGTTTTGTTCTCATAAGCCTCAAACAGCGCGATAACACCCACGTAAAGAAAGAAAAGAATCAACATTGAGGTGATACGCGCATCCCAAACCCACCATGCACCCCAAGTTGGTTTACCCCAAATCGCCCCGGTGACAAGCGCAATGGCTGTATATGCAGCACCAATCGGCGCAGCCGCCCGCATTGCCGTATCAGCTAGCTTTACCCGCCATACCAAACTGACTAAACCAGCCAGCGCCATGACGTAATAGCCAGCAAGCGCAACAACAGCAGCTGGAACGTGAATGTAGATAATCCGGTAGGAGTCGCCCTGCTTGTAGTCCGTTGGGGCAAACAAAAGACCCCAGACACTCCCTACCAGAAGCGCCAGTACTGTGATGGGCAACAGCCAAGGAATAACCCTATCGCAAAAGCGGTAAACCCAGGGGGGTGAACCAAATTGATGAATTATGCGCCACATGTCAGAAGTATATCCGGTATACGGGAGAAATGGAGGTTGTCACCGTGCTTTGTAACCCCTCACAGCTCCAAGGAAACGCGAACACCAGCAGCGATGGCGAGTGGTGCCAACATTAACCCACTGGTGACACCTGCACCTAGTAATGCGAGTGCAATCGTTGGGTCGCCCCCTTGCACAGCCTCGTTCAAGGCGCGAGTACCGGCGATGAGCACCGGGACGTACAACGGTAGAATGAGAAGCGCTAGGAGTATGCCTCCACGCTGAACTCCAACTGTCAGAGATGCTCCCACCGCGCCCAGCAGCAACATAATGGCAGTTCCCATGAGTAGACTGGCAACAAGTACCGGCGCAACGCTTAGAGGTAGCCCCAACATGAGACCGAACAGAGGTGATATCAGACTCAGCAGGAGGCCACTCGCCAACCATGAGGCCACGAGTTGTGGCAGTACTGCGACAGCTAATGGAATGCGCGCCATCGCCAACTGTTCAAGGCTACCGTCTTCAAAGTCATCGACAAAAAGGCGCATGCAAATCATTAAATTGGCGAGCAAGGCCACGACCCACAATATCCCGGGTGCAAGCACAGACAGTTGCTGGGGGTCGGGCCCAAGGCCTAGTGGAAATAAAATAATAACGAGCAAGAAAAACAGCAGCGGATTGATGACCTCACTTGGCGAGCGCACTACCAGCATGAGGTGGCGGCCCGTCTGACTGCGGCAATACCCTAGCATGTCGATATCTCTTGCCTCAGTCACCACGAAACTGCTCCAGGTCCAGCACATTCAGACGAGCGCCCAAGTCAGCGGTCTGATGGCTCGTGAAAACGACGGCGCCACCGCTTTCGGCGTGTGCTTTAAAGCGTTGCTCTAGAATCTCCACGCCCACCACATCGAGGGCCGTAAATGGCTCATCGAGTAACCACAAGCGCCCAGAGGGCAAAAATAAGCGCGCAAGAGCCACTCTGCGCTTCTGTCCAGCAGACAGCCTAGCTGTCAGCGCATTCTCATATCCGGAGAGCCCCACCGATGCGAGTGCTTCATCAATCGCTTCATGATCGGGATTGCATAACCCCGACGGGTGGTACTTGAGGTTCTGTCGTGGCGACATCGACCCTTTCAAGGCGGCTGAATGTCCAATGTAGAGAACATCATCACATCGAGAGAGGTCACCATAAACCTCGATACGAGCTAGGCGAGCAAACGACCTCAACAGTGATGTTTTTCCAACACCGTTTTTTCCGGCTAGCTGCCAAATATCACCGGCCTCTATACGCAGATTGACACCCCTGAGAAGTTGTCTCAATCCCTTATGAATCGATACATCGCGAGCCTCGAGCAGCGCGGCGGTCACAGTGACACCGTTTTGATGAGCGGAAGCTCAGTCTCACTATTGTCGTCGCGCATTACCACCAATGACTCAAAATCGAATAGCTCTCGATCCGCTAACTGTGACGGAGAGACGTTCGCCAAGGATTTAAAAATGCTTTCTGTACGCCCTGGGTACTGCTTTTCCCAGTCACGAAGCATCCGCTTTATTTCCACTCGCTGTAGATTTTCCTGCGAACCGCACAAATTACAGGGAATGATTGGGTAAGCTTCTTGACTTGCGTACGCCTCGATATCGCTCTCCTTACAATAAGCGAGCGGCCTAATGACGACATTCTTTTTATCATCGCTGAGTAGTTTTGGCGGCATGGCTTTCAATTTACCGCCGAAAAATAGATTCAGAAATAGGGTCTCGACAATATCGTCTCGATGATGCCCCAGTGCAATTTTATGAGCGCCTATTTCTTCAGCAAAGCCATAAAGTGTCCCGCGTCTCAGCCGACTGCAAAGCCCGCAGGTTGTTTTTCCCTCGGGAATAACCGAGCGAACCACACTATAAGTATCTCGCTCCAACACATAATACGGGACACCCAATGACTCCAGATACTCAGGCAGCACATGTTCCGGGAAACCAGGCTGCTTTTGATCAAGATTAATCGCAATAATCTCGAACTCAATGGGCGCACTGCGTTGGAGATGCAATAAAATATCCAGCATGGTGTAGGAGTCTTTTCCTCCCGACAGGCACACCATGACGCGATCACCCTCCTCAATCATGCTGTAGTCGGCTATTGCCTGGCCTGTGAGTCGACGCAAACGCTTACGTAGCTTGTTGTGATTGTAAGACGCCTTTCGATTGTCCACGGCCGCTTTCCCAGATGTCTGGGGGGTGAACTGCTCTACCGTGTTTAACGCTTGGCTCATGTACTGACCACACACTGAAAAACGGGATGATAGAGGCACCAACTGGCTGAATCAAAATTAACCGTCTGAATAGAGAGCATAGCAGCGCAATAGTCACTTGCAGTTTGCCTGCGAGAGGATGAAAATCCGCGACGAATTATTGTCCAATCAGGCATCCCACGCCCCATTGAGGAGAAATCCATGAAAACACCCGTTACGGTCACTGTTACTGGCGCAGCCGGTCAAATTGGCTACGCACTTCTATTCCGTATTGCCTCTGGGGCAATGCTGGGTAACGACCAACCGGTGAAGTTAAACCTCCTCGACATCACACCTGCGCTCGACGCACTTGACGGTGTGCGAATGGAGCTCGATGACTGTGCTTTCCCCCTGCTCGCGGGCATCACCTGCAGCGATGACCCCAATGTCGCGTTTGCAGACAGCGACTACGCGCTTCTCGTTGGCGCTCGTCCTCGCGGTCCAGGCATGGAGCGTAAAGATTTGCTAGAAGCCAACGCAGCTATTTTCTCCGCGCAAGGTAAGGCCATGAATGCCGTTGCCAGCAGAGATATCAAGGTGCTCGTGGTGGGCAACCCGGCCAACACAAACGCGCTGATCGCTATGCACAACGCGCCCGACATTGCCGGCACACAATTTACGGCTATGACACGGTTGGATCACAACCGAGCCATTACACAGATTGCCCAGAAAACAGGTGTTACAACCACGGACGTTAGTAATATGACGATCTGGGGAAACCACTCAGCAACCCAGTACCCGGACCTGTTCAATACGCGCATCAAGGGACAGTCAGCCATCGAGCTCGTTGACCAAGTCTGGTACGAGAATGACTTCATACCCACCGTTCAACAGCGCGGCGCGGCCATTATTAAAGCCCGTGGGGCATCCTCTGCGGCATCGGCGGCGAACGCGGCGATCGACCACATGCGTACCTGGGCATTGGGTACGGCTGATAACGACTGGACTTCAATGGGCATCCTGTCGACCGGAGCCTACGGCATTCCTGAAGGACTGATTTACTCGTTCCCCTGTACCTGTGCAGATGGTGTCTATTCGGTTGTTGGTGGCGTTGACGTCAACGATTTCAGTCGGGCGAAAATGGACGCAACCGCTCATGAGTTGAGCGAGGAGCGAGACGCGGTTCGTCACCTACTCGGCTAAAGATCAGCTCGAGTGAGAACCTGAAAGGAAAACCTGGAACGAGAAGCTGAAGTGAGGACCAAAACCGGGAACCTAGAGCGAGAGTAATTAAAGCTCTCGCAACACCTGTAGCGGTGGAACGGAAACGACTCGTCTACACGCGTAGGTGCCCAACGAGCCAATTATCAGCGCACCAAGTGCAACACCCATTGGCCAGAGAACCCACTGGATCTGATATTGCAGATCCAGCATTTGGGTTTGCAACACCCACCCCGCTGCCTCGGAGCCTAGGATAGCCAGAATCCCAGCCAGTGATCCCATAGCGGCGAATTCGATCGCTACAGCCCCCAAAAGGGTTCCTCGCCCCGCACCCAAGGCCCTAAGAATCGCACTTTCATGTAAGCGCTCATCCACACTAGAGCTGACGCCGGCAATTAGAACTAATGCGCCAGCCACCAAGATAACAAGCAGTACTAGCTCAATCGCCTGACTCACCTGGTCAATAATCGTTTTGATTTCCTGAATAGCAACGTCGAGTTCAATGATGGTGAGCGTCGGCATAAAATCTAGCAACTCCCCCACACGGTGCTTTTCATTCGGCTCAAGATAGAAGCTCGTAAACAGTGTATTGGGGAATCGCTCTAGCAACCTATCGGGAAAGATTACAAAAAAGTTTGGTTGCATGGACTCCCAGTTCACTTCACGAATACTAGCCACCTCGACGGAAAATTCATCTGCAGCGATTCGCAGTGTGAGGGTATCTCCTACCTTCACACCAATGTCCTCAGCAAACCCATCTTCAAGAGATACCAGTGATTTCTCGGTTCCCGGTTCCCACCAGGAGCCCGAGACGATTTTGTTTCCCTCGGGGGCCATATCGGTTGAGGTAAAGTTGGCTTCTCGCTGACGTGCCCCGTCTTCGAAGCGATCCCAATCAGGCAGAGGCTGGCCATTTACCGCCATGACGCGACCCCGCGCCGCGGGGTAAAGCTCGCCTACCTCGATGTCCCTTTCAGCGAAAAAGGTGAGGAGTGATGATTCATCAGCGGGAGCCACGTTAAGGATAAAGTGATTAGGTGTTCCCTCAGGAATCTGCAGTCGCCACTGGTCAAGCAGACTGGTTCTAACCGCCGTCAACACCAGAAGCAACATAATAGCGATTCCAAAAATAACGACTTGAAACGCGCTCGATGTCCCTCTGCGCTGCATCCCGGCCAAGGCGAGACGCCAGACGCTACCTGCACTGCTCCCTACCTGTCGACTACCTTTTAGCAATGTTTGAGCAACGAGAAAGCCTAGTCCTACGGTAATCGCTATCGAGCCAATGAGGGCTCCCGTCAGCTTCCAGTCACTGCTGTACCACAGCATCAGCAGTCCCAAAGAAGCCGTTCCAAGCACCAGATCGACCGACCGGGTGGCATCCGCAATGGTCTCTTCGCGGCGAATGACTCTGAGCGGTGATACACCACCCAACCGCGCGAGTGGCGGCCACGCAAAAAAACCGATACAGACAAGTGCCGTCACGGCGCCCGTGATATAGGGAGCAAAGCCGATACGGGTAATTTCACTAGGGAGTTGGTCCGCGAGCGCGTTGAACATCGCGCTCTGGGCCAGCCATCCAATGCCACTTCCCAAAACAATTGAGAGCAAACCCAACCACGTCAGACTAAGCGCATACAGTTGCCGGATGGTCCCCCTCGTGGCACCCAAACTTTTCATGACAGCGACCTGATCGGTATGTCGTTCACCAAACCGACGCGCAGCGACAAGAATCGCTGCTGCTGCAAGCATGACGCCGAGACTCCCTGCCAAAAGCAAAAAGCCACGTGCGCGCTCCAACGTAGCGCCGATCCCAGGCTGGGATTCATCCACACTCGAAAGTCGCTGTCCCTGAACCAGCTGCGGCTCAACCCACTCTCTAAACCTTGTTAAATCGTCTGACTCTCCCGCAACAAGCAAGCGGTAGGTCACCCGACTACCCGGTTGAACCACACCTGTCTCATCGAGATTCGCGGCATTCATGACTAGGCGGGGGCCGTAGCCGAAAAATCCAGTCGTCGAGTCGGGTTCGCTCAACAGAGTGCCCGCAACGATAAGCGTTGCATCACCAACGTAAACCTCATGGCCAATTCGTGCCGACAGTTGCTGAACTAACCGCGGCGCAAGAAAAACAGTGCCAGGCTCGGGAATCGCAGTCGAAGCTTGAGCCAAACCTTTATCAACGGACAGCGCGCCACGGAGTGGATAGGCGCCTCCTACTGCTTTGACGGAGGCAAGGAACATTTCATCCTCAGCCGATATCACCATGGAAGAGAAGGTGATGGTCTCTCCCTGCGCCAAGCCGACGGCACTTGCCTGATCGATCCACGGCGAGGGTATGGGGTTTGAGCTCGAGACAACTAAATCGGCGGCTAAAAAGCTCGCGGACTCGCGCTCGAGATTGAATTGAAGTCGGTTGACGAAACCGCTAATGGCGACGACAACAGATACAGCCAGAAGCAACGCACTGAACAGCACTCCCAGCTCGCCACCGCGCCAATCACGAATTAAGAGACGTATTGAAGCAACCAATGGAGATTTCATGAGGCCTCTTCGAGATGACCCGCCGTCATGGTGAATTTCCGCTGACAACGGTCCGCAAGACCATTGTCATGAGTCACAAGAACGAGAGTAGTGCCCTCTTCTTGATTTAGACCAAACAACAGATCAACCACCGTTGCGCCTGTGGTCGTGTCTAAATTCCCAGTGGGTTCATCGGCAAATAAGATGAGGGGTCGTGATGCAAATGCGCGTGCGATGGCGACACGCTGTTGCTCACCGCCCGACAGCGTCCGCGGGTAATGATGGAAACGCTCGCCTAAGCCGACACGCGCGAGGAACTCCTCTGATTTTTCTCGTGCGTCATCAATCCCTGCGAGCTCAAGCGGCAGCATGACATTTTCGAGTGCTGTAAGCGCTGGCAGTAGTTGGAAGTTCTGAAAGACAAAGCCCACTTTCTCACTGCGGAGTATGGCGCGCTCATCCTCATCCAAATTGACAATATTGATACCATCAAGCGTGATTTCGCCCGAGCTTGGCGCGTCGAGCCCGGCCAATAGACCAAGCAAAGTCGACTTACCAGAACCCGAGGCACCAACAATGGCCGCCGTTTCGCCACGCTTGATTTCCAAGTCGATCCCTCGCAGGATTTCTAGCTCGGACTCCGCCGTGCTGACTCGCTTAATCAACTGGGATGTTTTGATCATGCATTTTTACCTCTGGCATCACTTACGAGATCGTCTGGTCGCTGGATTCATGCTTGTGGCGTTCGTAATCTCGAATCCAGTCAAAGCTGAGATACCGCCTACCGTTCTCGTCATAGGGGACAGCCTTAGCGCCGCTTATGGAATGGATATGGAGCAGGGCTGGGTTCACCTGTTATCCGAAAAATTGTCAGATCAATCGCCCGGCGCTACCGTCATCAATGCCAGCATCTCAGGTGACACGACAGGTGGCGGCGCGCAAAGACTACCGTCATTACTCGAACAACACGAGCCCACCATCGTGATTATCGAACTGGGAGGCAACGACGGCCTTCGTGCTTACCCGATAAAACAGATGCGTAATCACTTGGGGGAAATGACCGACGCGGCCCTAAACGAAGGTGCTAAGGTGCTATTGCTTGCGGCAGAGGCGCCGCCCAATTTGGGAAGGCGTTACACGACGCTTTTCCGCGAGTCCTACAGCGAGCTGGCGAATGGAGACACTGTAGTCGCCCTGCCCTTTATCGTTGAAAGCATTTTTTTATCGAGCGACCTTATGCAGAGCGATCGAACACACCCAAATGCCAGCGCACAACCACTCCTGCTCGATGTTGTCTGGCCAGCATTAAACAGTTTGCTGGGAGTCGCTGAAAATGAGTGAGCCCAGACCTATCAGAGACGCTCTCGAGACCGTCATCTTTGGCACCGAGACCCGCGGCGGAAACATGTTTGACGTGGCGCTATTGATCACGATTCTCGCCAGCGTGACTGTGGTAATGCTTGACTCGATGGATGTCTACCATGCTGTCTATGGTGATCTATTTCGGACTTTGGAAATCGGATTCACACTTATTTTCACCGTGGAATACCTCGTGCGATTATGGTGCGTTCGTAACCCCATGGCCTATGCCATCAGTTTTTGGGGCGTCGTCGATCTGTTAGCGATCCTACCGACCTTTCTCACTTTATTTGTCCCTGAAGCCTCATCGCTCATCGTTATCCGGCTTCTTCGGGTGTTACGAGTATTTCGAATACTGCATCTTTTCGAACTTCACGAGGAATACATCGAGATCATCGGAGTCCTCAGGGCTACGTCTCGTTCCATCCTGGTGTTCTTTTCTCTGGTCATGGTGACCGTCGTGGTCTTCGGCTGTCTGCTCTACGTGATAGACGGACCAGAGCACGGGTTTGTCAGCATTCCTATGAGTATCTACTGGGCCGTCGTAACGATTACGACCGTGGGCTATGGTGACCTGGTGCCCGGAACGCCCATGGGACGTTTTGTCGCTTCAATTGGTATTTTGGTGGGTTATTCCATCCTAGCCGTGCCGACAGCGATCATAACCAGTAAACTCTGGGAACGATTGGGATCCAGAAAAGCCGCGCAGACACTCGCGTGGAACTGTCAGGTATGCGCGGGCGCGGATCATGCCCTCGATGCAACCTTCTGCAAACACTGCGGTGCGGAGATGGAAATCCCAGATGAGCTGAGAGAGCAAAAGCCGATACTCCCGTGACAGAGCAACCGACAGACATTTTTTCACACCGCAAATACTGGGCGGAGTGCTTTGGACCCGCACCCTGGCTACCCATGTCGCGTGCGGAGATGGATGCGCTCGGTTGGGACAGTTGCGACATCATCATTGTTACAGGTGACGCCTACGTCGATCATCCGAGCTTTGGTATGGCTGTCGTAGGGCGAGTACTCGAGGGTCAGGGCTTCCGTGTCGGCATCATCTCGCAACCTGATTGGCGAAGCGCAGACGCATTCAGGGAACTGGGCAAGCCCAATCTCTTTTTCGGAATCGCAGCTGGCAACATGGATTCCATGATTAATCACTATACCGCCGACAGAAAGCGTCGTAATGACGACGCCTACACTGCCGGTGACGTAGCAGGCAAGCGTCCCGACCGTGCAGTCACGGTCTACAGCCAACGGGCCCGCGAGGCGTACCGTGATGTACCCATTGTCATTGGGGGCATAGAGGCGAGTCTCCGTCGGATGGCCCATTACGACTACTGGAGTGACAACGTAAAGCGGTCTGTTCTGGTCGACAGCAAGGCGGATATTCTGCTGTACGGTAATGCGGAGCGAGCCATTGTTGATCTAGCGCATGGGCTTGCCACTGGCAAGACAATCACTGACCTGCGTGATTTGCGAGGAACCGCCTTCCTCGTATCAGAACCGCTACCTGGATATCGTGTCATTGACTCAACCTCGGTCGATGAACCGGGAAAAGTCGAGCCCATGCTCAATCCCTATAACGGGATGGAACCCGAGGTTTGTGAGACTGAATCAGCTTCGGCTGCAGGGGCACTCGCTGAAGAAGTGCAGGCGATCTCGTTGATGGCAAGCAGTCGCCCTGAGCGAGACGTCATCAGGCTCCCCAGCTTTGAAAAAGTGAAAGATGACCCAGTGCTCTACGCGCATGCTGCACGCGTCATGCATAAAGAGACCAATCCACACAATGCACTGGCGCTGATTCAGGCACATGGTGACCGAGAGGTGTGGTTCAATCCTCCCCCGATTCCACTATCCACCCCCGAGCTCGACTGGGTATTCGAACAACCTTACCAACGACGCCCGCATCCGACTTATGGTGACGATAAGATCCCAGCGTTGGAGATGATCCAGCACTCGGTGAACATCATGCGTGGCTGTTTCGGTGGCTGCACCTTCTGTTCCATCACCGAGCATGAAGGACGAATCATCCAAAACCGCTCCGAGGACTCTATTGTCCGCGAAATCGAAAAAATTCGAGACACCAGTCCAAACTTCACGGGTGTCATCTCGGATCTTGGCGGCCCCACCGCTAATATGTGGCGCTTGGCCTGTAAGAGCGAAGAAATCGAAGCGAAGTGCCGGAAGCTAAGCTGCGTTTTCCCCGGCATTTGTAAAAACCTCAATACCGATCAGACCCCACTGATCCACCTTTACCGGCGTGCACGTGCAGTGCCAGGAGTTAAAAAGGTGTTGATTGCCTCAGGACTCCGTTACGACATTGCGGTGGAAACACCCGAATATGTCAAAGAACTGGTAACGCATCATGTAGGTGGCTATTTGAAGATTGCACCTGAGCACACCGAAGATGGTCCGCTCGACCAAATGATGAAGCCAGGCATTGGAACCTACGATAAATTCAAACAGTTATTCGACAAGTACTCGAAGGCTGCCAATAAGAAACAGTATCTCATTCCCTACTTCATCGCGGCACACCCGGGAACCACCGATAACGATATGGTGAACCTGGCCTTGTGGCTCAAGCGCAATAAGTTCCGTGCAGATCAGGTGCAGACCTTCTACCCGTCGCCCATGGCCTTGGCGACGGCGATGTATCACAGTGAGAAAAACCCGCTCAAAAAAGTAGGCCGCGACAGTAAACGGGTTCCTTCCGTTCGAAGTATCAAACAGCGTCGCCTCCATAAGGCCTTTCTTCGATATCACGACCCAGAAAACTGGCCCGAGTTGCGCGAGGCGCTCAAAAAGATTGGCCGCCGAGATTTAATTGGCAACGGATCCATGCATTTGGTCCCCTCCAGACAGCCTCCAAAGCGCCATCGAGTGGTCAAGAACGACAAGGGAACTACCCCCTTCCGAACCAAACATACCAAGCAGTTCTGAACAGAGACGTGTCCGCTAGCGGGTACTCCGAAAGCCAAGTGCGCCTTGCTCAGGGTGGCATTACGATTTTCGAAGCCTAATAACCTTAGCTGGGCAGCCACAACAGACTGATACTAGATCATTTTCGGCCAAAATCGCCGTAACCGCTTCAGTTCTTGCCCATCTCGGAAAAATACTGCTAACTTACGAAATTGTAATGAAAAATACTGCTAACTTACGAAATTGTAATAAAACAAATAAACAATGAGGTGCCCCAATGCGATTTTTATCGAAATCCCTGAGCGTAGCTGTGGTGGCTGCAATGAGTATTCCTGCGCTTGCGCAAGATACGATGGAAGAAGTGGTCGTTACGGCCACGAAAAGAGCCGAGTCCATTCAAGACGTTCCTTTGTCGGTCAGCGTTGTTACCGGCGAAGTGATCGAACGGGCTGAAGTGCGAGATCTGCTGGATCTACAGTCGGTAGTTCCCTCTCTTCGCGTGCCTCAGTTCCAGAACTCTATTCAAACTAACTTTGTTATTCGTGGCTTTGGTAATGGCGCCAACAACCCTGGCATTGAACCCTCGGTAGCCGTTTTTGTTGATGGGGTGTACCTATCGCGCTCGCAGGCTCGAATTTCAGATCTGCCAAATATTCAACAGATTGAGGTGCTTAAGGGTCCTCAGAGCACGCTGTACGGAAAGAACGCGTCAGCTGGCGTAATCTCGGTGACCACAAAGGCACCGGAATTCGAGAGTCGAGGTTCGCTAGAAGTGGGTTTCGGGAACTACAGCCAGGAGTCAGTTAGGGCATTCTACACGGGTCCACTTTCTGACTCAGTGGCCTTTAGCTTGAGCGGAAGCATGCTCAATCGAGACGGTTATTTCGATAACGTGCCGACAGGCACTGATTTCAACAACCGTAATCGCTGGAGCACGCGGGCTGACTTCCTTGCTGAACTCAGTGAAACGAGTGAACTTCGGGTCATTCTCGACTATGACGAGATCGATGAAGTTTGTTGTGGAACGGCTAACTTGGTGAACGGTCCCTCAGGTTTTGCACTATCGGCATTATCGGTTGTTCCCGGACAGGCTTACATCCCAGAAGATGGGTTTAATTTCCAACATTACGGCAACTTCGACACCATCAACCGTGGTGAGAACAAAGGCATCACCGTCGACTACAAGACGTCATTTGGTGATATGGATGTTCGCTCGATCACCGCTTATCGGGATTCCTATTTCGACCAACCACAGGCTGACGTTGACTTTACCGCGGCAGACGCGATTGGTAACAGCACGGGTGAGACTGAAATCAAAACCTTCACCCAAGAAATACGTCTGACGGGCAACGCAGGTAATGCGGACTGGCTGATCGGTGGATTTTATTTCGATGAGTCCATCGATTTCGAAAATAGCATCGAGTTTGGTGCGCAGTGGCGCAACTACATTAACCTGCTGGTTGGCGGCGGTGACATCGCAGCAGGAGCAGCGGCAACGGGTGGATTCGAAGCTCTTCTCGGCTTGGCTCCCGGAACATTCTTTGCGGATGGAGATGGAGTGATTGAGACGGCGACTCAGGACAATGAGTCATACTCCGTTTTCGGCCAAATGACCTTCCCACTGTCTGATAAGACGGATTTGACCGTCGGTTTGAACTACCTGAATGACGATAAGAATATTACGCTCAACCAGGAGAATAATGACGTTTTCTCAAAGCTTGATATTCGCGGTGCTGACGGGATTACAGCTCTCACCAACCTCGCATACACGGGGGGTTTTGCGGGTTTGGGCATTCCCGCTATTTCAGCGATTCCACCCGAGGCGGTCCCTGGTTATCTTCAGACAGTGGCGGCAACCGTAGCAGCCATAGCACCAACCAATAACAATCCATTCGTCGGGCTCGAGGCCCTTCAGTTCCTTCCGCAGCTGCTCGGAATACCGAATGCAGCCCAGCCAGGCACGTCGACTGACAGCAAGACGACCTACACCGCGAGTTTGTCGCATGCCTTCTCTGATGACCTAAACGTATATTTGACTTACGGCACGGGTTTCAAGGGCACGTCGTGGAACCTGTCTCGCGACTCCCGGCCAACACTGGGAGAACGTGACACGCTCTCGGCTGCTGGCGCTGCATTGCCTAACAACCTGACCATCGGAACCCGGCTTGCCGGTCCTGAGGAAGCGGAGACTATTGAACTTGGATTCAAGTACTCAGCAGACTGGGGAACCCTAAATGGTGCGATCTTTGATCAGAGCATTAAGGGCTTTCAATCAAATGCCTTCTTAGGCACGGGCTTCTCGCTGAATAACGCGGGCAAGAGTTCTTCCAAGGGGGCGGAGATGGATCTGATGCTTAGAGCCTCAGATTCACTGACAATCCTCCTGTCAGCAACCTATCTTGACCCCATTTACGATGACTTCAAAGGCGCATCACTGAATGGACAGCCCGCTGACTTCACAGGACTCAAGCCCGCAGGCGTTCACGAGTTAAGCTACAGCGCGGTTGCGACCTATACATTCCAGTACAACGGTATGGATGGCTTCATTCAGGCTGATTACCAGAGCGATAGTAACGTTGATATCAACAGCGGTGGTGATTTGTCGAACGACAACTTAGCTCTCGAGCAGCTGGGCTTCCGTCAACGCGAAGTAAGCATGGTGAACGCGAGCTTTGGTCTGACTCGCGGTGATTGGGATTTGCGCATCTGGGGACGAAACCTAACCGACGACCAGTGGCTAATCACTTGGTTCCCGGCGGTGGCTCAGACGGGCAGTCTAACTGGCTATCCAAACCAGCCACGAACCTATGGAGCCACGTTACGACGTAACTTCTAAGCGCCGCTTGCCTGATTACGACAGGCAGGACTGAATAAACGCTCCGAGCAAGCTGAATTCATGCTTCCGGGGCGTTTTTTTTCGCCACATCAATCCAATCTGCCGACCCACACCTGGGTCATCAAAGGGTCGGAGTACCAGGCCTGTCCCGTCCGCAATTCCAGCATCGGTGGCCATTTTCGGAAGGAGCGTCGTCCCGATTCCGTTCGCTACCATTTGTACAATTGTCGTAAGGCTGGTCGCTTGGTACGGAACCGTCACATCCTTTTCGCCCAACTTACACGCCTCGAGTGCGTGATCCCTGAGGCAATGCCCCTCTTCCAGAAGCAGCATCTCAGCACCTTGGAGATCCTTAGTCCTGAGCTTTTGACTCAAGGCCAGCCGCGAATTAGGTAGTGTGGCTAAGTAAAACGGGTCTTCGAACAACATAAGTGTGTCCGTATGCTCGGTAGGAAAAGGTAACGCCAGCAACAGCACATCAAGCTCTCCGACTTGAAGCGCCTTAACCAACGCTTCAGAGAGATCCTCTCTCATAAACAGCTTACATACGGGGTGTTCCGCGCGGAGAGCTGTCAGCATGGTTGGCAGAATGAATGGGGCAATCGTGGGGATCACTCCCAGCCGAATAGTTCCTTGAAACGGCTCCTTAGAGGCTTCGCACAGCGCCACTACGTCATCCACATCGGTCAGCACCGCGCGCGCCCTGGCAACCACTTCATTGCCCAGCGAAGTCAGCAGTACCGAGCGATTATTTCGCTCGACCAAACTGGCCGAAAGCACATCCTCCAACTCAACAATCGATGCGCTTAAAGTGCTCTGGCTTACGTGACATGCCTTGGCTGCCTGTCCAAAGTGCTGATGCTCTGCAACAGCGCAAAGGTACTTTAGTTGCTTTAACGTAGGTTGCCGCGACACGCTTTCTCCATCGATCTTGTCTTACATTTGTCCTATATACGATCGGAAAAATCGATTGGTTTTGCCAGCTTTTTTTGGAACCATTTTGGCGACAAGACGGTATAGTATCCGAGCTGCCGGTGATTCGGCGGCGTCATGACGTCATACGATCAACAATGGAGTAAAAAGCAATGGAACTGAAAGGTAGCCAAACCGAACAGAACCTAAAGGACGCCTTCGCAGGTGAGTCTCAAGCAAACCGCCGCTACCTCTACTTCGCCTCTAAGGCGGACGTAGAAGGCTACAACGATGTGGCAGCTGTTTTCCGGTCAACGGCAGAAGGTGAGACTGGCCATGCGCATGGTCACCTTGAGTACCTTGAAGCTGTCGGTGATCCAGCCACTGGTTTGCCAATGGGTGACACTGTTAA